>CALHTB010000032.1 GCA_938038785.1 uncultured Acidimicrobiales bacterium | reverse complement strand
CCCTCCAGGGGGGTTTAAGCCCCCCGCGTCTGCCAGTTTCGCCACCCGGGCGAACGTCCCACGATAGCCGTCGGAGTTCGCGTAGGGAATACTGCTGCTAGAGCACGCTCTACGCGGCCGCTTGCCCGCTGTTCATCGCCGTAATGACTACCTGCATGACCGTGTCCTCGTCGAAGCCGAGTCCGGCACCCAACCGTTCGATGAACTGTGCATCGGTTTCACCGAGACCGCTTGACGCGGCGACTGCTGCGCCAAGTCGTAGGAGCCCCATACGGCGGCTGTCGTCGAGATGGGCCGCAAGAATGCGTAAGCGGTGGCTGATTTCGGTCTGGCGGATCCACTCGACATCTACGGTTAGGTCGTCGGAGGTGTAATCGAGCGCAGTCAGGCGGCGAATTTCCGAAACGGCCGAAGCCTGACGTTCAGGAGCTGGACTGTTGGCGACAAGCCACGCACACAGCTCGCGCTCAAACGCGTTGTGCTGCTGGTCGACCTGCGCCAGCGTTGGTGTTGCCAGGATTTCGGTGCCGTAGGTTTCCTTGCTCTCCACGCATCGAACCGCAAGCCCATTGGGCATCGACTTATCGACAATTAGCTCGTAGGGGGAGTCGGTCCCGAGCGCCGGAGATGTGAACATACCCTTTTCGACAACTTTTGGTCTGCGGAACCCCATATCTCTACTTCGTCTGCTTAAGACGCCAGGACATAGGCCGATTGACCTACATGTTCTCCCCGCGTTCTTGGAAATCATGGGCAATCTTGGCGTTTGCCGTATTCGGACTGAGTGCCTGTGGCTCGCTTGGCTCACCGGTCTCAATCACCGATCGCCCGCTCAACGAGCAACTAATCGACCGTGCCGCCGAAGCAAGTACGACCATCCCGTCCAACGAGGAGTCGAGCACTTCCGACCAAACGCCCGAAGCGATCGCCTTCTCGGATGCGCTGGCGTCGGGTGATTTCCTCCGGCTCGATATCGACACGAACGGCGTGGACACAAGTCTGCGCTCAGGCCCCGGTACCACATATGAAGGTCTGGCCGCGCTCCCCGACGGTGTTGAGGTGCTGGCCACGGGCGATCAGACCGGCGAGTGGGTCTACGTCGTCTACGGCAATCTTGAGGGTTGGGTCAGCAAGCGTCGCATCGTGTTTGACACCGGCGCCGCCGAACCAATCGTCGTCCAAGCAGAAGACGTTGAGGAGAGCTTCGTCGTCTACGAGGTCCACGGAAACGTCGTTGGAGTCAACATGCGGGCCTCGGCGAACCCCAAGGCACAACTCGTGACCGGAGCCCCAACAGGCAGCCAAGTTGTGGGCACTGGCCGCACGGAGGGGTCCTGGATCGAAGTCACCTACAACGGTGTGACCGGCTGGTCATCGGGCAATTACCTACGCCCAGTCGGCACCCAGAACAGCTCGGGCCAGTAGAAGCGGCCGAGGCCGCTATTGACTAAGCGCTTCGTCGACGATCTGCATTGGGTGCAGCGTTTGAACGCCTGCGCCAGCGAGATGCAACGAACACCCAGGGTTTGCTGACGCCACCACATCGGGCTGCACCGCCGAGATTGAGTTGACCTTTCGGTCGCGGATCTGCCCGGCCAGCTCCGGTTGCAAAACCGAATATGCGCCGCCTGCGCCGCAGCACAAGCCGTCATCATTGATTTCGACAAGCTCGCGAACAAACGGAGCAAGCACCGTCCGCGTCGCAAGATGCACCCGTTGGACATGACGCAGGTGACACGGGTCTTGTACCGCCACGCGCAGGTCGAGCGGGTCGACTTGTGGCAGTGCACCGACATGGTCGGCGAGGAACTCTTGGATGTCGAATACTCGGCTACTAAAGGCCTCGGCTTCGGTCGTGCCTAGTAGGTGGCCGTAGTCTTTCATCGCTGCGCCGCACCCTGCCGAGTCGACAAGAATTGGCTTGTCATCTCGGAGGTTGCCCATCATCTGCTCGGCGAGGTCGCGAGTTTGGTCGGCAAGGCCAGCATGGGCGTGGAGAGCGCCGCAGCACGGCGCCAGCTCGTTGGTCGGTGTCGCTCCAATTCCGGCCGCTTTGAGCACCCGCATTCCCGACCGGTGAACGTCGCGTTGCCAAGCGTCCATTACGCACCCGGTGAAGAAGTACACGTCGGTGCCAGTTGGCTCGAGGGGTTCTTGGCGGAGGGGAAGATCGTCGGGTAAGCCCAGGCGCTTGGGCACGAGCTTCAAGCGCTTGGCAACCCCAAGTGCGGCCGAACCTGCCTTTAAGGCCACTGGTGTTGCCAGTGGTGCAAACATCGCCCGCTGCCACAAGGGCGTGATCGCACCCGCGTCAGCGAGGGTTTCACGGGTTCGCTCCATCAGATGGCCGTACGGAACCGACGAAGGACACGCGGGCTCACATCCCCGACACTGCACGCAGGTTTCGAACGACTCAAGAACCTCGGGCGTTAACGGCGCCCCGTTGTCCTGAACCTCGCGCATCAGATGAATACGCCCGCGTGGCGACATGGCTTCGTCGCCCGTCACCCGGAACGTCGGGCAATGAGGCAGGCAAAGCCCGCACTGCACACACGAGTTCAGGTCGTCTTCGTCGAGATGCAGGTCCACTAGCGGCCTCCCACGATTCGTCCGGGGTTCAGCCGCCCGGTGGGGTCGAACTCGGCTTTCATTCGATCGTGGATGAGCTGCACGGCGGGTGAGAGCGGTGTTCTTGGCTGCGGTTTCTCGGCGTGAACAGTGCCAACGCCGACTTCGGCAACGAACACCCCGGTGTCTAGGGCGCTGAGGTCTTGGAGATCGGCGGGAGGTAGCGACCAGCGAAAACCGCTCGG
Organism: uncultured Acidimicrobiales bacterium; assembly: GCA_938038785.1. Taxonomy (GTDB): domain Bacteria; phylum Actinomycetota; class Acidimicrobiia; order Acidimicrobiales; family SHLQ01; genus SHLQ01. The sequence continues at coordinate 43,890 of CALHTB010000032.1, read as the reverse complement.
CATTGTTGGGGCGTCGACTTCGGTGAATGTGCCCAGCGAATCGATTCGCCCCCGGTCGGCTTCGACGTCGACATCGTGACCGAACAACATGACCGTGGTGGTTGCGCCGTCCCACAAGATCGGGCCTGGGGCCAACAGCATCTGGTGCAACGCGAACGGGTTGACATCGGCGGACGTGAACCATCGTTGTCCGCTCGGCATTGGGTTGGTTCGAAGGAGAACCTCGGCGATGCACCCAAGCGTGCCAAGTGAACCAGTGATCAAGCGGGGGATGTCGAACCCCGAAACGTTCTTGACCGTTGGGCCTCCGCCGGTGACGATCTCTCCCTCAGCGCTGACGTATCGAACTTGTAGGACTGCTGTGCGCACGTCGCCGCGGGCCGGACGGCGATAGTCATTTTCTCCAACGGCTATGGCGCCGCCGACGGTGCCGCCGCGTTCGGGCAATGCTGTCCATTGGCCATGGACGCGTAGTTCCGCATGCAATTCGGCCACGGAGGTGCCGGCCCGCACGGTAACGATCATCTCCTCGGGGATGTACTCGACGATGCCCGATGGGGCGGTGATCGTTCGGGTCCCAGCAGCTAGCTCGCCACCAGTGTTCCAACGGGTTTGCGCGCCCGAGATCGCTACCGCACCCTCGGTTCCCACCTCTTTGGCAAAGGCGTCGAGCACCGGGTCAGCAGTGTGCAGGCGGCTCATCCCCACAATCCCGCAGGGACAGATCGCAGATGTTGGATATCTGCACAGCTGTGACCTGCTGGCAATACCTTCCCTGGGTTTGCACGACATGTGGGGTCGAAGGCCCGGCGAAGGCGATTCTGGTGGTCGAGATCGGCGTCGGAGAACAATAGGTGCATGTATGCCTGCTTCTCGACGCCAATGCCGTGCTCTCCGGACAACACGCCGCCAGCGGCGAGTGATGCTTCGATGATCTCGGCTCCGGCTGCGTGCACCCGATCGAGAATGCCCTCGTCGCGGCCATCGAACACGATGAGCGGATGCAGATTGCCATCGCCTGCGTGGAACACGTTCATGATCAACAATTCGTATTTGGCGGCAATCGCATAGATCTGATCGAGCACGTCGGCCAGCTTCGAGCGCGGCACGACCGTGTCGTGAAGGTAGTAGTTCGGGGCGATTTGGGCCACGGCGCCAAAGGCGGTCTTGCGGCCTTTCCACAGCAACGCCCGCTCGGCTTCGTCAGCTGCGAGACGAACATCGGTGGCGTTGTTTTCTAGGCCGATTTCCCGAATGCGATTAGCGTCGATCTCGATGCCTTCATTGGGGCCATCGACCTCGGCGAGAAGCACGGCGGCAGCGTCGCGTGGATATCCGGCGTTCACGTAGTTCTCGACCGCTTGCGTGATGGCGTTGTCCATCACCTCCATCGCTGCTGGAACGATGCCTGCGGCGATCACCCCAGACACGGTGTTCGCGGCATCGCGCACCGAGCTGAATGACAACAGCAACGTGCGCACAGCGGGGCGGTTTTTGGTGAGCTTTACCGCGACCTTCGTGGCAATGCCGAGCGTTCCTTCGCTGCCGACAAAGACTCCCCGTAGGTCGTAGCCGTCGGGTTCGGCGTCGAGCCCTCCGAGCATGACGACGTCGCCAGCGGGAGTGACGACCTCGATGGCCTGAATGTGCGCGTTGGTGACTCCGTAGGCCAAGCAGTGTGGGCCTCCGGAATTATTGGCAACGTTTCCGCCGATCGTGCACACCTGTTGGCTGGAGGGGTCGGGCGCGAAGTGGTAGCCCAACGGCGCTAGATGCCGGGTCAGGTCGAGGTTGATCACGCCAGGCTCCACCCACGCAACCCCGTTCGCCTCATCGATTTCGATGACGTCACGCATTTTGGTGACGGCCACAACGATGGGCGCTCCTAGCGGGATGGCACCCCCGGCCAAGCCCGTACCGGCACCGCGTGGAACCACCGCCCGGTCGAACTGGGTCGCGATTTTCATGATCGCCACCACCTCGCTCGTGGACGTGGGATAGCAGATCGGTCCGGCGTTGCCGCCGTCGAATACTGAGGCGTCCTTACCGAGTAGCGACCGTTGGGCGTCGTCGAATTTCACCCTCGCCGGGTCGAGGGCATCGATGAGGGCATCGAGCAGGGGGTCGGTCGTGTGATCCTGGGCGCCTCGCACTGAGTCGTCGGTGCCTCGCACCCTGTCAACCGCTCGACGGAGCAACGACATTGCTTACATCCTTTCGAACGTCTCCAAAGAGCGTACGTCGCCGAGATTTGTACACGGTTTGCCCACCTCGGCGGTCTGAAACCGTGTACAAATCATTTGCCGTATTCGGTGACGCCCTGCCCGTACTTCTCGCGAAACAACTGCAGTACCTCGCCCGACTCGGCATGGCGGCCGGTCTCGAACTTCGAGTACAACACTTCACCATCGACGATGACATCGAAGATGCCCTTCGACCCATGGATGAGCGTCGTGTCGCCAATGATGTGTTGGTAGGTGCTGAGCAGGTCCTCGGTCGCGCTCACGGCGTGACTCGAATAGTCTCAACTAACGCAGTATTCAATGCTGATTGTGTGCATGGTCGGTACCTTACCGGTCCGCATCACCGTGTGCTGAGGTCCAGTGTCGAGCTGCGTGCAAAGATCAGGTGGTGCCGCGCAAGCCGCGCCATGCCAACGACGACAGCAAGTTCGAAAGATCCTCGACCGACTGCTCTTGCCCGTCTTCGAGCCATTGCGCAACGACTGCTTCTAGCTGTCCCGCAATGGCTGTGGCGGCAAGTATGCGGTGGTCCTGGTCGAGGCTGGCGATGTCGATGTGTTCGGCGGTGAAATGGTGCATCGAGTCGATGACGGCTCGATGGGCTTCGGCGAACTCGGGCTCGGTGCGTACACCCTCGCCGTACAACACTTGATAGCTCGTTGGTGTGTCAGCAAAGAACTGAACGTACGCCCTGAACGACACCTCGATCTTCTCTCGACCGGTGTCAGCGTTGGCAACGGCAGCGTCGATTTCACTGATGAGCTTTGACGCGGTCTCGGTGAGCAGCTCGAGGAACAACTGATGCTTGGATTCGAAGTGCTGGTAGAGCACGGGCTTGGTTACGCCAGCAGCGACAGCGATGTCGTTCATCGACGTGGCGGTGAAGCCTTTGGCCCCGAAGGTTTCGCGGGCGGCGCCAAGCAGCTGTACCCGGCGTTCCGCTGCTCCCAGCCGCACCCCTTGATCAGTCATATCCTCATCGTTTCCGTCGCATTGCAATGGAATCCTCTTCGTGACGCTCGGCCCCTCGGATGGCGTATCCCACCTGGATTGCGATGGCCAACACGATACTGCCCACGATCAAAAGCGTCACGATTGCGGTGACCAGCGCACCCGACAATGTGGTCGCTAATCCAACGAAGAACAACACCGTTGCCAGCCCGTAGGCGGCGTATCCGACCCGTTGAGCCGAAGTGGCCTGCGTTCGAATTCGCGCCCGCTGCGCAAGAATGGGGTCGTCGGATTCGTCAGACACCCCGTAAGCCTGCGGCTTAACGGGCGGCTTCGGCAACTTCAGCCCTGCGACGTGGGGCACGGCCACGTCGGCGGCGAGGACCAGGACTTGTCCGCGCCAACAACTCGGCGTCCGCCTCTGCGCGACGGCGCAGGAACTCTTGCAGTTGCTCGTCGGTCGGCGAAACGGTGAGATCGATGATCGGGCGCCGATCCGCAATCTCTTTGTCGACGCGCTCCGGGGTTGCCTCAACAGCGTGGGCGGGGGCGTGGTCTTCGGCCTCTGGCTCTTCGTCGGCGTCTGCGTCGAAGAGCGCTGGAACCGCTGCGTCGGCGGCCGCTGGTGCTACCTGCTCGTCAGGCAGGATGTTCTCGGTCTTGGGTGCCGCTGCGTTGTCAGCGGCGGGTTCTTCAGCAACTGGGTCTTTCGAGACACGATCCTCAACTGCAACATCGTGATGTTCGGGTGAAGCCGTCGGCACGGTGGTTGCGATGGGTTGATCAACCTCAGGAATCTTGTTCTTTGCCACGCCGGACTCGACGTACGCCTCAGCCCCATCGAGCACGATGACAGTTTCTGGGTCGGTCAAATCAAAGAAGTCTGACTGTTTGGCATGGGCTGGTACGTGTGTGCTGGGCGCAGCCTTGCGCCGCGGGCGACGGTGTGCTGCATGGGCGGGCCGGTTCGAGACACCCAAGCTCAAGGGCGACAACACTGCAGGGCGGCTTTCGGTCGTGGTGGTCTCGTCGCTTTCAAAGGTGACGCCGCCACTGTCGAGGTCTTCACGGCGACGACTTCGCAAGAACAGATTCGTCATGATGTCAGCTAGGGCGACCAGCATGATCAGGTCGCCGATCGACACGACGGTGTTGAAGATCGGGACTGGAATGACATCGCCGAAGGCCGCAAACGCGGTGGCGGTGTCGGTTGACTCGCGGAGTCCGTCAATTACCGCAAGGCCCGAATCGTCGACATCGCCAACGGAAATGAGCGCCAGCTCGGAAACCGGAACCGCGCCGTTGGCCAGCAGGGGAGCGGTGTTCATGAGCAGGCCGATGAGCAGCACGATCATTCCCGACAGCTGCAGATTGCGGAAGCCAAAGAAGAAGAGCGCGAACGTACCGATAAGCGCCCAGAGGAGTGGGAAGGCAGGCCCGATCAGGTTCAGGACCAGCATTGTGGTCAGCGCAAGAACGAGCACGCCGGGACGATGGAAGCGAGCCAGGTTGACGCCTGACAGCTTTCCGCCGCGAATCCGGCCGATCGCACAACCAATTGTGATGGCAAAGATGGTGAGGAGCACGGCGACCACGCTAGTCAAGGTCGCGCGGTGAGTGGGGAACCTCGCGCGAACCGCGCGAGCATCATGATGCGACGCGTCGACAACAACGTTTAGACGCCGGCGCTCTTTGCGCTCCCGGTGACGACCTCTTGGCTTGGATCGAACAGATAACAGGTGACTCGGCGATGGCGCCCAACCTCGTGTTCGAACGTCGCTTCGGTCGGCTGCAGGAAGCCGAGCTCGAACTGGGAGAGTTCGTATTCCTCACCCACGAAGCCAACGAACGCCTCGTAACAAACCTGGGTGCTCCACTCGGTCATCTTGGCTTCGCCCGGATAGGGAGCACCCGCGGGCGCAGGGAACTCGGCCTCGTGGTACATCTCTTTTTGATGCGGCTGATCGCACTCCACCATTGCCGTCAGATCGATCCGGCGCTCGAGGACCTCGTCATACCAGCTGCCCTCGTTGAAACACTGGCCCGCACGGAGATCGAACGGGTTCAGCGGAGCCCCAGGAACGTTTGGCGGGGCCTCGACGTTCACTTCCACGTCCGTGCCCGAAGAATCCGAGGCCGAGCCCTGGCCATTTGAGGCGTTCTCACCATCGGTGGAATCCGTCGACGAACACGCACTTGCCACGAGCGTTACGAGCAGAAGTGCGATACGTAGGCGACGACGAAGATTTCCCACGAAGAAAACGTTACCGGCCCATCATGAATTGCGACAGGTGAGATGGGCGGGTGCTGGGGCCATCGGCTCAGCCAGCGGGTAGATAACGGTCGATCTTCTCGAAGGAGAGGCCCATGAGGATGACAACCGGAACGATGCCTAGCGCAAGGGACGGCCAGAACTTCCAACGCCTCGCGAGCTCTTTGAAGAACAGGTAGACCGCAATAGCGAGGGCGCCCCAAAGCAGCGCCGGGCGAAGTGCAGACTTGTCGCCGTTGAGGCCTTCGTCGAGGCTTACCTCGGTGGTGAATTCGCTGGCGACCGGTTCATTTCCAGCATCGCCCAACGCGACCTCGTCGGGGTCGTCGTCATCGGAGGTTGGTGCAGCCACAATCTGGCTATCGGCAGCATCCTGTCCGGTTGCTTCGTTTGCCAGGTCTTCGGTTGGCAATTCGATCTCGTCGACGACCGCGTAGTTGTCGGGAGCGTCCGGCGCGTCAACCGCGGTCGAGACCAGCTCGGCGGCCACGATGATTCGTTCGCGAGCCGAATACTTGGGGTGACATGCCGTGAGTGTGATCCGGTTGTCATCAAAGTCGCCCAGGACCCACGTGGCCTCGGGGCGGACGATGATGTGGCCGAGGTTCTCGTTGCCAGCAGGGACTTGAAAGTCCGACAAGGTGCCAAGCGCTTCACGCGAGTAGGCCTCGCCAGCGGGCATTACCCGGTAGAGGTGCTCACCTTGCACGGTCGTCACGCGGATCTCGTCGCCGGGCACAAGCTCATCGATCTGGTTGAAGGGCGCACCGTAGGTGGTTCGATGGCCAGCAATCCCCGAATTGCCTACCTGTCCGGGGAACACCGTTGCTCGGTAATGGCCCGGACCGTTGCGCAAGTCCTCGACCTTCACTCCCTGAACCACGATTTTGTTGACGTTGATCTTGGGGATGTTGATGCGGGCGATCGCTTCGCCGCCTTCCCGGAACAGCTTTTCGGCGAGCTCGGTTTCCAAGACCGGGATGGTTCCACCGGCGGCAGGCAACGTGGTGGTCGTGGTCGAGGTGGTGGTCGTCGAGCTTGCGGTATCGACTGTGGTCGTTGGAGCAACCGTGGACGTGGTCGTTTCAGGAACCGATTCGAGCAGCTCGTCGAAGTCGGAGCCGAGGTTGTTTTGCGCTGACGCTTCTTGGATGCCGGTGCCCCACAGCTGGTAGGCCACGAACAGCAGGATTACGAGTCCGGTAGTGATGAAGAAACGTCCGATGCCGCCGAGGATTCGCGAGGTCATGATGGTGAACGTATCGGAGCCACACGTCACTCTCTGATCAGTCCCAGCAAAGAATTGCGTAAACACCGGTGAGAATTGCGCAAGAACCCATGTTTTTCAGGGGATTTGGGCCCGGCGTGTGACGGTTGCAGCGGTAGCGTTCTGAGGTGCATGCTGTCGACCTGCAAGACGTTGTTGTGTTGCTCGGTCGCTTTCCCGCGCTCGCAGGTGCATCGCTGTCGGTAGAACCCGGCGAGGCCGTGCTCTTGCAAGGGCCAAATGGCGCGGGCAAGTCGACTCTGCTTCGCCTGTGTGCCGGGCTACTTCGCCCCGAGCGTGGGGACGCAATGGTTTTGGGGCAGAACCTTCGCCGTGACCGCCGCTCGGTGCGTTCTCGAGTCGGCTACGTAGGACACCATTCGATGCTCTACGACGACCTGACCGTTGGCGAGAACTTGCGCTTTTGGGGTCGAGCTGCCGGGGTTGATGAGTCGCAGCAGCTCGCTGCTGCCGACCGGATGCAGATTCGAGGGCGTCTGTTTGACGTTCCGGTAGCGCGACTGTCCGCAGGCCAACGACGCCGAACCGCGTTGGCCGTTGCCGCGGCTCGACGTCCCGAGCTGTGGTTGCTCGACGAACCACACGCCGGGCTCGATCAAGACGGCCGAGACATCGTCGACGCACTCATTACCGATGCTGCCGATGCTGGAGGAGCGGTGCTGGTGGCCTCCCACGAGCTCGAACGAGTTGAGCCGGTTGTCGACCGCCGAATTACCATCGCCGGCGGCCTCGCCACCGAGGTGCGCCGCAACGAAGGTGAGCAGGAGTGACACTATTCGAGGAGATCGCACTCATTGCGGGCAAGGACCTCCGGATCGAGGGGCGGTCCAAAGTTGCCCTCAACCAAATCGCTCCGTTTGCGCTTTTGGTCATCGTGTTGTTTGGCTTCGCTCTCGACGCCGACCGAGTAGCGCTCCAAACCTTTGCTCCGGGGCTGTATTGGATGACGGTGCTGCTGGCATCGATTCTTGCGGTCCACCGCTCGGTTGCCGTCGAGGCAGGCGAGGGAGCAAGGGAAGGACTGCTGCTGAGCGGCCTGCGCCCAGCGTCGGTGTACCTCGGCAAAGTCGTCGCCCTCGTCGCCCAGCTCCTGATCGTCGCCATCGTGTTGCTGGGCGGAGTGTTGATCTTCTACAGCGCGTCGATTTCGGACCCCGTGCTTCTCGTCACGTCACTCCTTGGCGCCGTTCTTGGCGTAGGTGCCGCGGGTACGCTCTATGGAGCCCTACTCGGAAGCCAACGAGCCCGGGAGACCGTCTTGCCGATCTTGCTCTTGCCAGTGCTTGCGCCCGTCCTGATCGCTGCGACCCGCGCCTTCGGCGATGCGATGGGAACAACCACATCTGATGGTTGGCAATGGACGCAACTGCTCTACGCTTTCGCGGCTATCTACTGCGCATTCGGCGTGCTGAGCCACGGCGTGCTCATGGAGGAAAACTGATGACGATCGATAGCCCGGGCACCAACACCGAATCGATGGCGATGTCGGCCGACACGGCAGGAGTCGCCGGAGTCACCCGCAGTCGCACCACCACAATTCTCGGTGCGGTGGTTCTCGCTGGAGCGGCGCTGTGGTTGTTCTTGGCTTTCGGCGCAACCGACCCCGATGTTCGCATTGTTGACGGTAACGAAATAGGGCAGTTCGATGCGGTGCGTCTCATGTACGTCCATGTTCCCGCTGCGATCACTGCGTACCTCGCATTTTTTGTCACGTCGGTCGGGTCGGCAATGGTGCTGTTCAAGAAGTCCGTCTGGTGGGATTTGGTCGCCGGATCCTCGGCCGAGATCGGTGCGGTCTCAGCAGCCCTCGCGTTGATCACAGGGTCCATCTGGGGCAAGCCGATTTGGAACACCTGGTGGGAGTGGGGGGACGTACGACTTCTCACCACGCTCGTGCTGTTCATGATGTCGCTCGGCTACTTGGCTGTGCGTCGACTCGAAGGAACCGCCGAAGAGCGGGCAAAGCGCTCAGCGATCGTTGGACTGCTGCTTATCTTCAACGTGATTTTGGTGAACCGGTCGGTCGAGTGGTGGGCCGACTCGACAATCCACCAACAGTCGACCATCGCTGACGCCAAGATCGAAGACCTCAAAGCGTTCACCCTCTACTACTCGATACTGCTCGGCGCAGCCGCCTACGCCTGGATGCTCATCCACCGGTTCAGGTTGGCTTGGCTCGAGCGTCAATACGACCGGTTTGGCATCGACGACGCCATCGTTCGCCGTCGGGCAGAAGGCCACACCCATTCTGAAGGGATCTCGTCATGACCCACGTTCCGTATCTGATCGCTGGCTGGGGAATCAGCCTCGTAGTTATTGCGCTCTACGCCGCATCGGTAATGCGCCGTTCGAAGCGTCTCGCCGCCCTCGTCCCTGTCGATCGCCGACGCTGGATGACCGGTGGTGACGCCGACGTCATTGGTGAGAGCTGATGGTTGACGATCACGAATCTGACCTCGAGGACTCCAACTTTGGGGACGACCTCGACCTCACACCGCGCCTTCGCGATAGCGAGAAGCGCGGCTCGCGTTTGCTGCCGAGCCTGGTGATCGCTGCGGTTCTCGGTGTCATTGCGTTTGTGCTGTTCCAGGGACTCTCCGGAGCAACCCTGTTCGTTCGCACCGCCGACGCCGCGGTAGTGGAACGCAACGATCTAGCCGAACGGCGCTTCCGGCTCACCGGTTCCCCAATTGCGGTCTCCGAAGATGAGTTCGAATTCGAGAACAACACCGCAGTTCGCTTTTCGATTGCGTGTGACGGCACCGCGGTCGACGTCATCCATGTCGGCAACGTGGCCGAGTCGTTCCAGCTGGGCGTACCCGTAGTGCTCGAGGGTCGATGGACCGACAGTGCGAGCCTTGGCGTGTCGTGGGAATCAGGCGCGAACGACGGCTACTACTTCGAGAGCGACCGAATGCTGGTCGAACACGACAACGAGTACCGAGAGGACCGCGTTGAAGAGGCGGCATCGTGTGGCGGCGAAGAGCCCGACGCTCCTAAGAGCGATGAGGGGGCCTAGCCCGTGCATGTTCTAATCGGCTACGGCGCCGTGTCGCTGGGGTTTGCTGGCGCACTGCTCGGTATCGGTACCACGATCGTCTCGCTGGCGCGCAAACAACCACATCTGATGAGGTCGGTGCGGGTGTACGTCGCCCTCATCGCTGTCGCCGCAGTGGTGGCAACGGTCGTTATGGAATCTGCGCTGCTCCAGCATGACTTCAGCGTGAAGTACGTGGCCGAGCATGGCCGCATAGGAACCCCCGTGCTGTTCACCATCGCCACCCTCTGGGGTGCGCTCGAAGGGTCGATCTTGTTGTGGGCGCTCATCTTGGTGGGGTACCTAGCCATCGTCGCCTGGCGGTTCCGTGATCGTTCCGATGACCCGATGGTCGGTTGGGCGTTACTTACGATGCTCGTGGTCACTGCGTTCTTCTTCGGGCTCATGTTGGGCCCGGCCAACCCGTTTATCTCGGTGGCCAACCCGCCGGACAACGGCCCCGGGTTGAACCCGTTGCTGCAGAACAACGTGTTCATGGCATTCCATCCGCCGATGCTCTACCTCGGATACGTCGGCTTCACCGTTCCCTTCGCCTTTGCCATCGGGGCACTCGTCACCGGTCGGGTTGGTGAAGGCTGGTTGGTCGAGACCCGCCGCTGGACCGTCTTTGCGTGGGGCTTCCTCACGTTCGGCATCGTGCTGGGCGCCTGGTGGAGCTACGAGACGCTTGGCTGGGGCGGCTATTGGGCGTGGGACCCCGTCGAGAATGCGTCGTTCCTGCCATGGCTCACCGGCACCGCATTCATCCATTCGGTCATGGTCCAAGAACGCCGAGGAATGCTGCGGGTGTGGAACCTGTCGCTTGTCTGCGCCACGTTCGCGCTAACCATTCTCGGAACCTTCCTCACCCGTTCGGGTGTCATTGCATCGGTGCATGCATTCAGCGAGTCGGGCATCGGGCCAATTCTGCTTGGCTTCTTCGCGGTCATCGTTGCGGTCACCGTTGGCCTTATTGGCTGGCGCGGCGACGCACTGCGTTCGGTTGGCAAGATCGACTCGCCCGTATCGCGCGAAGGTGCCTTCTTGGCGAACAACGTGGTGTTTGCGGCGTTCGCATTTGTTGTGCTTCTCGGCACCGTCTGGCCGCTCATCATCGAGGCGGTTAACGGCGATCGCATTGCGGTGGGCAACCCGTTCTTCGACCGAATGACCATGCCGATCGGCTTCGTCCTGTTGTTCCTCATGGCTATGGCTCCGGTGCTGCCGTGGCGGAAAGCCTCGGGCGAGGTTCTGGGCGACCGGCTTTTCTGGCCCGTCGTAGCCGGGGTCGGTGCAATGGTCGCGTCGTTGCTGCTCGGAGCAGCAGGGTGGGCTCCGGTTCTCACCTTTGGCCTCGCTGGCATTGCAGCTGGTGCTGCCATTCGCCAACTGGTGCTTGCCACCAAGCGGCAGGGGTGGCGTGGGCTTGTTGGGCGAACCAACGGCGGCATGATCGTGCACCTGGGCGTCATCTTGATCGCGGTCGCCTTTGCCGGCAGCAATGCCTACCTACGCCAAGCCGAGTTCTCGTTCGAACGGGTCGGCGAAACAAAAGAGTTCGCCGGTCACACGTTTACCTACGTCGGCGACGACGAGCTCGTTTCGCCCGACGGCCGTATCGACAACCAAGTGCTCGTCGAAGTTGACGGCACAATCGAACGTCCAGCGCTGACCCTGTTCCCATTTGCCGGTCGAACCCTTGGCACGCCGTCCACTCGAGGCTCGCTGATCGATGACGTGCAGCTTTCGGTGATCCCGACGAACGAGGAGGACGAAAAGGCCGTTATCCGGGTCACGGTGCAACCCCTGGTTCGGTGGCTGTGGATCGGCGGCGGGCTTATGGCCGTCGGCACCGCGCTCGCGCTGGTGCCAGGCAAGCGCCGTCGTCCCACCGCTCCCACATCGGCCATGCCTACCTCCGACAACCCCATCGACGTTGACCCGCCGGTGGTGGCGGTCTGATGGACGACCATGTTGGCGAAGAGGTCGAGCTCGTCGTTCCGTCGGGTTCCTCCCGATTAGCGCCGCTCGCGGCCTTGGTCGCCGGTGTAGTTCTCGTGGCGTTTATCGCGGTCTTGGCGACGAGCAGCACCGAGCAAGGTCTGGGGGCGAGCCCGCTCATCGCGAAACCCGCCCCGCAGATCATCGGCGGGACCGTCGACGCGCAAACCTTCGACCTCGAGGGCGAGCGGGGCCGTTGGGTCGTCGTGAACTTCTTCGCCACCACGTGTGTGCCGTGCATTCAAGAACACCCCGAACTGGTGGCGTTCGACGAGGCTCACTCGGAAATCGGTGATGCGTCGGTAGTGAGCATTGCGTTCAGTGACTCGGCGAAGAACGTTGAAGAGTTCTTCAGGGACAACGGTGGCGACTGGTCGGTTCTTGCCGAGGACACCGGGCGTCATGCCATTAGTTACGGGGTTGCTGCCGTACCCGAGACCTACCTCGTGTCGCCCAACGGCATCGTCACAAGCAAGTTCATCGGCGGCATAACCCAAGCCGACCTCGAGAACGAGATGGCTCGAGTAATCGGACTCTCGTCGTGATATTCAGCAAGAAATCGATCATCTGGCTGTGTTTGCTGGCAGCGTTCCTATCGGCACTCGTCGTGTCGACCCAGGTCGACGGGCCGCCACGCACCAATGAGGACCGCGTTCGTGCGCTGTCGGAAGACTTTGCCTGCCCCACCTGCGATGGGCAGTCGGTTGCTGAGTCCGAGGCAGTCGTTGCCCAGGAGATCCGTCGTGACATTCGCCGGCGTGTTGACGAGGGAGAAACAGACGGGCAGATCACCGATGCGCTTGTGGCCGCCTATGACGAGTCAATCGACCTTCGACCGCGATCGGGTGGGGTTGTTGGCCTGATCTGGATCGTTCCGGTGGTTGTGATGGTGTTTGGATTCGCTGCGCTCGCCGCCGTATTTCGCCGCTGGAAGGACGCAGCAACCCAGACTGCTAGCGACCATGACATCGAGCTGATCGAATCGCTACGACGTGAACGGTCCGGCGAGGCATCGTCATGAGTTCGCTGACCGAGGCCGAACGCCTTCGGTTTTCCGACGAGCGTGAACATCTACTCGCTTCGCTCGACGATCTCGATGCCGAGCTGGCGGCGGGTGATATCGACCAGCTCGACTACGACACACTCAAAGACGACTACACCGCTCGTGCAGCCAAGCTCACCCGAGCGCTCGATGGAGCAAAGGTCACCCGAACGTCCGCCGAGCGTCCGCCAGCGTCGAGCAGGCTTGCGTGGGTGGCAGCGGTGGTGGCTATCGCCGGCTTCTCCGCGTGGGCGATGGTGCAGTTCTCGGGCGCCCGAGGCACCGGCGAAACGGCAAGCGGCGAGATTCGCCTAAGTACCGTGTCGTTGCTCAACGACGCTGCGGCTGAGTTTGGTCAGGGCAACGTCGAGCGATCGATCGAGCTCTACGGCGAGGTGCTCGAGATCTCGCCTACCAATGTTGAAGCGCTGACGTATCGAGGGTGGATCCAGTATCAGAGCGGCAACGACGACGAGGCTCGGGCCGACTTCGACGAGGCTGTTGCGTTCGAACCCGACTATGCCGACGTCCGGGTCTTTCGGGCAATTGTTGCTCTGGACTCGGGCGAGTTTGACGAGGCCGCCGCCGAGATCGCCGCATTTGATTCGTCGAACCCTACGGCGGTGGCGCAGAACCTCGTCGCTGAACGCCAAGTGCGTGAGCGCATCGGCGTAGCCCGGATGGCCGAGCTGCTCGACTCGACCGAGGATCCCGATGCGGCCCCGGACCTCGACGCAGCCGGTATCGATGTGACCGAAGCCCAACTGGCCGGTGAGTTGTTCGTTCAACTCGACGACCCGAGGCGGGCCCTTCGCTCGTTTGACGCGGTCGTTGCCCTCGAACCCGAGAACGCTGATGCCCTGGCCTGGCACGGATGGACGCTTGCGCTACTCGCCCAATCCGGCGCGGAAGAGCTGTTTCCCGACGCAGTCGATTGGCTTGACCGAGCTGTCGCTGCTGACCCCACTGCCGCCGATGCCCGGGTGTTTCGGGCGTTCGTGTACAACCGTCTCGACCGTGTCGACGAAGCCCGCGTCGATTTCGCTGCGTTCCAAGCGCTTCCCGAAACCCAACAACCAGCCGACATGCTCGCACTCATAGCCGATTTCAATCTCGACGAAGCCCTCGCTGGATAGCCCCCACCCGAGGTACCACGCTCCTAAAGCCAAAAACGAACCTGGTACCTTTTTGGCGAAAGGTGCCAGGTTCCTTTCGAGATCAGCGCTGCGGACAGTTGAATGTCGGGGTTTGAGGTGAGGTACCGCGCTCCTAACGCTCAAAACGAACCTGGTACCTTTTTGGCGAAAGGTACCAGGTTCCCTATTCGGCGAACAGGGTGGGGCGGCTACGGTGCTGAACGATGAAGCAGGCGTTATTTGGCGACGTTGTTGAGACCGCGGCGGTTGTTGCGGCCAGTTCAGCGCGCAACGACAAGGTGGCGGCGCTTGCAGCGTTGTTGGGGCGAATCGACCCGTCCGAGGTGCCGATTGTGGTTGGTCTGCTGACCGGCGAGGTTCGCCAGGGGCGCATTGGTGTTGGCTGGGCAGCGGTTCGCGACCTCGACGTTAACCCGGCCAGCAAGTCGAGCCTCCGTGTTACCGACGTCGATTCGGCTATGACCGAGCTGGCCCAAATCAGCGGCTTGGGATCGAAGGCTCGACGCACCGAACGTCTAGAGCGCCTCCTTGGTCAGGCGACTGCGTCGGAGATGGAGTTCCTATCAACCGTGCTCACGGGCGGTTTGCGCCAGGGTGCTCTCGACGGGGTCATGGCCACGGCGATTGCAAAGGCGGCCGGAGTGCCTGTTGGGGTGGTACGGCGGGCCTCGATGTTCTCGGGCGATCTTGGCGAGACCGCTCAGATCGCCCTGGCCGATGGACAGGACGCTCTCGAGGCTGTCGGGCTCAAGGTCGGCCGAGGGGTCGAGCCAATGCTTGCGGCCACCTCGACGTCGGTTGCCGAAGTGATGGCCGAGTTGGTTCGTGACGACGGATCGGTAGCGGTGTCGATTCAGGCCAAGCTCGACGGCATCCGCTTGCAGGTGCACCGCAGTGTCGACGAGGTGACGCTCTACACGCGCAACCTCAACAACGTGACCGAGCGCCTCCCAGCGATCTGCGAACTTGTCCGAAGCCTTCCCGGGAGTGAGCTCGTGCTCGACGGCGAGTTGATCGGTGTCTCCGAAGACTCCCCCGAAATGTTCCAAGACACCGCGTCCACCTTTAGTTCCGGTGGCAGCAGTGGGCGGGTTGATCTCGGCCTCCGGTTCTTTGACCTGTTGCACCGAGACGGCGTGGACCTCGTCGACGAACCGCTCGGTACCCGCCTGGCAGCGCTTGCCGACGTGGCGGGGGACCATATGATCGATGGCCTTGTGATCGACTGAACTGTGATCGACGGAACTGTGACCGCCGATATTTCTGAAGCTGAGGAGTTTGCGGCTGCCACGCTCGCAGCCGGGCACGAAGGGGTCATGGTCAAGGCGCTCGACTCGATCTACGCCGCCGGTCGGCGCGGAAAGACATGGCGCAAAGTCAAGCCCGTCCACACCTACGACCTCGTAGTGCTCGGAGCTGAATGGGGACATGGCCGGCGCACCGGTTGGCTGTCGAACCTGCACCTCGGTGCTCGCAATGGCGACGATTTTGTGATGGTGGGTAAGACGTTCAAGGGTCTCACCGACGAGCTGCTCGGATGGCAGACCGAAGCAATTCTCGAGCGAGAGTCGGGCCGCGAGGGAATCACGGTGTTTGCCCGTCCCGAGCTCGTGGTTGAGATAGCAATCGACGGAGTGCAACGGTCGACGACGTATCGGGGTGGGTTGGCGCTTCGCTTTGCCCGGGTAAAGCGGTACCGCAGCGACAAGCTCGCAGCCGAAGCCAACACGTTGGACGACTTGCGAGCGCTTATCAGGTAGCTAGTAGGTGCTCGAGGCTGGCACGTACACTGGCGCCTCCATGACCCTGTTTTTCATTCGACATGCATCAGCTGGAGCGCGAGGCCGTCTCGGCTATGACAACGACCTGTCGCGGACCCTCGATGCAGTGGGCCACGACCAAGCCCAAGCGATCGTCGACTTAATTGGTGATCGCGGGGTGACCGAGGTGTACTCCTCGGAAGCAGTGCGGTGTCGCGAAACCGTCGAACCGCTCGCTACTCACATCGGCACAACCGTCCAGATCGATGCCGGGCTGACCGAAGGGCAGAGCGCCACGATGGCCATCCACCTCGCCCGAACGCTCGCATCCAGCGACACCACGGCAGCACTGTGTAGCCACGGCGACATCATTCCCGACCTGATCCAAACACTCGCCCGCGAAGGCATGGTCATCGTCGGCGCCCGAGCATGGGCCAAGGGTTCCACGTGGGAACTGCGGACGCGAGGCAGCGACATCACCGAAGCCCACTTCCTTGGGCCCTACTAACGTTCGCTACTGTCTGTGTTCATGAATGCACCCTTCCGGATGACCCCGCAAACCCGGCAGCTGATCAGCTACCTCCTCATGGATTCCGAGGGAGACCACTACGGTTTTGAGATTCTCAAGGCAACTGGGCTCAAGCCCGGAACGCTGTACCCAACCCTCGCGCGCTTCGAGGAGGCCGGTTGGATTACCGGTACTTGGGAACGCATTGACCCCGAAACTGCCCGCAGGCCAGCCCGCCGCTACTACCGGTTGACCGCAGACGGTGTTGCTGCGGGGATTTCGGTTGAGGCCGAGGCTGCAGCGATCACGAAGATCGCTGGCTCGGCCCCATTGACGCCATGACGCAAACCCCACGTCCGAGAACGCTGAAGCTGGCGTCGGCAGCTCTTCCGGAAGGTAACCGCGAACGGTTCCTCGCAGAATGGGCCGCCGAAAGCGTCGCGATTTCCGAACACGAGGGTGGATTTGCTGCACTGGTGTTTCGGCTGCAAGTGCTCGTCGGAGCACCGCGACTTGCCTTCACCCTTCGTTCAGCGTTTGTCCCGGGGCTCTTTGACGGCTTTCTCGTCGGCCTGACGCTCATGGTGCCTGCGCTCTTTTTCACCGTGCACGCCCTTGTCGCTGGCGAATCGCTACTCGGGTTGATGTACTTTCTCGTCGTCATCGGGTTCGCGGCGTTCGCTCGCGGCCTCTGGTGTGCCAAGGATGGACTGGTCAGCCGACGCCTTGCTCGGTTTGGGCTGATCCTGATCTTCGCAGCGTCGATCGGTGTTCCGGCTACCAATCGCCTCGCCGATACCGCAACGCCCATGTCTGATGCGCAGTTTGCAACACTCCCAGGAGCGTTGATCACAAGCCTCGGCACAGTCATCTTTCTGCTGTCTTCGAAGCTTGGACATCGTCGCGTCGCGGCGGTTCACTTTGGTGTGCTGGTCTTGCTCGCCGGAATCTTCGTCTGGGCAAGCACGAGCTTCGCCAATGCTGTAGCTGCACCGACCTGGTTCGAACGCGCTTATCACGCCAGCATCATTCCGTCTTCCCTGGTGGTCGCTCACGGATGCATTCGCATTCGCAGGGCCGGCGATGCGCTGGTTGTGCCGAAGGTCCGCGAAGTCACGCCACCCTTGGATGTCATACCCCATCAGTAATGTCCGACGGTGGCCATAATTGACACCGACATTGCCGATCTTGTTCCAACAGAACGTTCAACTTCGGGCGCTGCATCGATTGCTCCGGGGTTGTTCGACCACCCCAGCATGGAGTTGTTCCATCCGGCTGTCCGGGCATGGTTTAGCGACCGGTTCCCCGATGGCCCGACGCCGCCTCAACGAGCAGCGTGGCCCCACATTGCGGCCCGAACCCACACGTTGGTCGCTGCGCCAACCGGCTCGGGCAAGACGTTGTCGGCCTTCCTGGTGGCCATCGATCGCCTGTACAAGGCCCATGAGCGTGGCGAGGCCACCGACGGAGTTGCTCGGGTTGTCTACATCTCGCCGCTCAAGGCGCTTGCGGTCGATATCGCCGAAAACCTCGAACGACCGTTGCTCGAGATAGCGGCCATTGCCAAGTCGATGGGCCTGGGTGCGCCGACGATTCGCGTTGGCGTTCGCTCGGGCGATACACCGAGGTCAGCGCGGGCGTCCATGGTCAAGAAACCACCCGCGTTCATCGTGACCACCCCCGAGTCCCTCTATCTGATGTGCACCTCGTCGAAGGCCCGGGCCGCACTCAGCACTATCGACACGATCATCGTCGACGAGATCCACTCCCTTGCCAGGGACAAGCGTGGCTCGCATCTGTCGCTGACGATGGAACGGCTCGATCACATCTGCCGTGATGCCGCAGGTGAAAGCCCCGTTCGAATAGGGCTGTCGGCTACGCAGAAACCCATCTCTACGGTTGCTGAGCTGCTCGTCGGTAGCCGGACTAACGAGTCCGGTGAGTCGGCGTGCCAGGTCGTCGACGAAGGGCATGTTCGCGAGCTCGACCTCGACCTCGTCGTGCCGCCTTCGGAGATGGAGGCCATTGCCCCGGCAGAACAAATGGGCGAGATCCTCGATCACATCGCCGACCTCGTCGACGCCCACACCACGACGCTGATCTTCGTCAACACCCGCCGCATGGCCGAGCGCATAAGTCACGAGCTGGGCGAGCGCTTGGCCGAACGCGACGAAGGCGCCGAAGCTCACGTGGTGGCCCATCACGGGTCGTTGTCCAAAGACCGCCGCCTGCAGGTCGAGCGCCGCCTGCGCGCTGGCGACCTCAAAGCACTTGTGGCCACCGCATCGCTCGAGCTGGGTATCGACGTGGGGCCGGTCGACCTCGTTTGTCAGCTCGGGTCGCCCCGAAATATCGCCACGTTCTTGCAACGAGTTGGGCGGGCCAATCACAACCGCTACGGCATCCCAAAGGGCAGGCTCTTTCCACAGACCCGCGACGACCTGGTCGAATGCTGCGCCCTGTTAACCGCCGTCCACGGTGGACGCCTCGACGCGCTGATACCGCCGATTGCGCCGCTCGACATCTTGGTGCAGCAGTTGGTGGCCGAGGTTTCCGCACAAGAGTGGGACGTGGACGGACTGTACGCGTTAGTGACCCAAGCTGGGCCCTACAAGTCGTTGTCGCGTGACGACTTCGACGAGTGCATCGAGCTTGCTGCCAATGGCGTGCAAACCGGTCGCGGCGTTCGGTCGTGGTGGATGCACCACGACGAAGAGCACGACCAGTTGCGAGGCCGTCGCGGCGCTCGAATGGCGGCTCTCACCAGTGGAGGTGCCATCCCCGAGCTTGGCGACTACCGGGTGCTACTCGACCCTGACGACACCTTCATTGGTTCGGTGAACGAGGACTGGGCTACCGAGTCGATGCCAGGGGACATCTTTACGTTGGGCACCCACAGCTGGCGGATTCGCCGAATTGAGCCTGGCGTTGTTCGCGTGGTTGATGCCGAGGGGTTACCGCCAACGATCCCGGTGTGGTTCGGCGAGGCGCCCGGGCGCACCGCCGAGCTCAGTGAGGAGGTTTGTCGGATCCGCCGCGCCATCGAGGAGCGCCTCAAATCTGGTGATGCTGATGCGGCGCGGACTTGGCTTATGGGAGCAGCTCAAATCGATATCGAACCCGCCGAACAGGTCGTGCGCTACCTGGCTGCGTCGTTGGCGATCCTCGGCACCTTGCCAACCCGAGACAAGCTGGTCATCGAACGGTTCTTCGACGAGACCGGGGGCATGCAGCTCATCGTGCATTCACCTCAGGGTGCGCGTTTGAATCGGGCCTTTGGCCTGGCGTTGCGCAAGAAGTTCTGCAAGAACTTCGATTTCGAGTTGCAAGCAGCGGCATCTGACGATGCGGTGTGTTTGTCGCTTGGGCCCCAACACAGCTTCCCGTTGGGCGATGTTGCGCACTTCCTCGCCTCAAAGACGGTTGAATCGACGTTGATCAATGCCACGCTGGTGCCGCCGTCGCCGATGTTTCTCAGCCGTTGGCGCTGGAACCTCAACCGGTCGCTGCTCGTTCTTCGCTGGAAGGGTGGCCGCAAGAACCCGCCGCCTATCCAACGGATGGAAGCCGATGATGTAATGGCTGCTCTGTTCCCCGTGGCTGCGGCGTGCCAAGAGAACGTGTCGGGCCCAATCGAATTGCCCGATCACGTCATCGTGCAACAAACCATGAATGACACGTTGCGCGAAGCTATGGACG
The DNA here is from genome assembly GCA_938038785.1 of uncultured Acidimicrobiales bacterium. Taxonomy (GTDB): domain Bacteria; phylum Actinomycetota; class Acidimicrobiia; order Acidimicrobiales; family SHLQ01; genus SHLQ01. The sequence goes on along the minus strand of CALHTB010000032.1, from coordinate 23,932 downwards.
TCGATGGGCTCCGGTCACTTGTTGAACGCCTTGAGCAAGGTGACATCGAGGTGGTGACGGTCGACAGCACCGAACCGTCCCCGTTGTGTCACGAGCTACTCGTTGGCAAGGCGTTTACCTTTCTCGACGACGCCGAAGCTATCGATCGTCGAAGTCGTGCGGTGCCGCTGCGCCGCGGGCTCCCGGTTGATCTCAGCGAGATTGGCACCGTTTCGACCGAAGCAATGGCTGCGGTGGCCGACCAGGTCATCCCCGAGCCCGCCACCCCAGACGAGCTATACGAGCTGCTCGATTCGCTGGTGGTGACCAACGCGGTCGACGCGTGGCGCACCATGTTCGACACGCTTGCCGATGGCGACCGGGCCATTGTTGGGGTTGGCACGTCGGAGTATTGGGCAGTGAAGTCGAATAGGACGGCGGCTGCGGCAATTCGCCCCGACCTTTGGCGCGAGGTTCCTACCGAACCATCAGATCGAACCGAAGCCCTAACAAAGGCGGTTCGGGGTCGCCTTGATGTGTGCGCCACCACCACCGCCGAGGCCCTGGCTGTTCAGCTCGGCGTCGACGTGTCCTCGGTCGAGTTCACCCTCGTAGGCCTAGAAGAGGAAGGCTTCGCCATCCAAGGCAACTGGGGCACAGCCCCACCAGCCAGCGACCGGCCGGCGAACCAGTGGGCCAGTCGACGGTTATTGGCCCGGATGCATGTGTATTCCCAGAAGGGGAAGCGTGCCCGTGTCGAACCGGCGACGGCACAGGACTTCATGCGCTTCATGCTCGAATGGCACCACCTTGCACCGGGCACACAACAGTCCGGAGTTGAAGGGCTGACCTCGGTTGTTGCCCAGTTGCAGGGTTGGCATTGCGCGGCGGCGGCGTGGGAACCCGAGATCTTGTCTCGACGGCTCACCGACTTCCGGCCTGAGGTGTTGGATCGGCGAAGCCTGGCAGGTGATATCACCTGGGGACGCCTCGTCGTGCGAAATACCGACGCGGTTCGTCCAACGGCAACCAAGACCACCCCGATCACCTTGATGCTGCGAAACGACCTCGAGTGGTTGGTCGAGGCGGCGCGGGGCGACGCTCAGCCTGAGGTGAGTGATGAGGGGTGTGCAGGGGCGCTGCTCGCCGAGCTTCGCGACCGGGGCGCCCGCTTTCATCATGAGCTTGGTCAACAAACCGGCCGCCTTCCATCCGACATCGAGCAAGGGCTGTGGGAGTTGGTGTGGCGGGGGAGTGTGCACGCTGACAGCTTCCACGCGGTGCGTTCGTTGTTTGAGGCCCGCGATCGCGGTGCGGCGCCAGCTCGATCGCGTCGCGGTCTTCGCAAGGGCACGGCAGTGCGTCACGGTGGTGAGGGACGTTGGACCACGTTCGCCGAACACCGCCTGGAGGCTGATCGTGACGAGCTCGCCGAGGCGGTTGCCGAACAGCTCCTGGCTCGCTGGGGAGTGGTGTTTCACGCCCTTGTTGCTCGTGAGAGCCTGGCGCTACCGTGGCGTGAGATCCTCTGGGCCTTGCGTCGCCTCGAAGCCCGCGGGCTCATCGCGGGCGGCCGTTTTGTTTCCGGATTTAGCGGTGAACAGTACGCCTCGGCCGAGGCCGTAGAGCACCTCGACCGCATACGTCGATCAGAGCGGACCGGGCTCGAAGTGCTCGTCAATGCATGTGACCCAGCGAACCTAACCGGCGTTATTACTCCCGGCGAGCGAGTGCCGTCGCGCCGATCACTCACGATCACCTATATCGATGGGTTGCCGCAACCGTCGTTTTGCGATGCCCAGTTGTCGTAATTTGCGCAGACGGTGGGGTGGTTGGCGAACGCGAAAAGGGCCAAAAATCCCTCAAATCGCCCCTGTTTCGGTCCGATCCAAGGTTCATGGTGAAGGGTGAAGCCGCATCTCTCGGGATGCTGTGGCAAGACGCTGACTACGGGAGAACTTTCTCGTTTTCGTCGTCGGAACAACCAGGATCTGCCCTCGACCTAGACATGCAGTGTGATGACGCCTATGTCGTGCGCCAAGTCCTCGTCGAGCCCTTCGGTTTGCGCGCTCATGGTCGGCCGCTTCTCGACGTCGTCGTTTCTGCCGATCGGCGGGCGTTTCGCGAGGTCGTTGAGTCAACGATGAGAGACGGAGGAATCTCCCGGCTTCGAGTTCGACTCAACCTGGGCGACTCTCCGCACATGCTCCTGGGCGTTGCGAAGGTGGAGGGCGAGAACACCATTGGGGTCTCCGGCCTGCTGTTAGTCGATGACGATCGCACCATGTACGGGCCAAAGGTCGACGAACTGTCGCTCTATCGCGACCTCTTCGAACGACTCCCCGTATCTATCTTCTTTAAGGACAGCGATACCCGATTTGTTGGCGCCAACCCGCGACTTGCTCGAACGCTCGGCCAACGGCTGGCGGCCGACATCATTGGTGAGACCGACGAGTCACTCCATCATCCTGACGAGGCGGAGTTGCTTCGACGTACCGATCAGCAAATCTTGGACACAGGTGCGCCGGTTATTGGCATGACCGAATCGCAGACCCGAAACGATGGTTCGGTCGAGGTCATGCACACATCGAAGTTCCCAATCCGCGATCGCACTGGCGAGATCGTTGGACTCATGGGTTTCAGTCACGACGTGACCGAGCCAACCGCTCTTGTGGAGGCCCTCGCCCAGAGCGAGCAACGGTACGCCTTGGCTGCCCGGGCAACCCGAGATGGAATTTGGGACTACGACCTCGAACGCGAGGAAGGCATCCTGTCACCGCGCTGTTGCCAATTGCTCGATATCCCCATTACCACCGAGCCGGTGCCCTGGAAACAGATCGCCAAGCGAATCCGAGAAGACCACGTCGACCTGGTTCGAGACTCGGTGATTTCCCTCCGCCAAGACCCCAAGGGAGTGTTCACCCAAGAGGTTTGCGTCAGCATGGTTGACGGCACCGAACGTTGGGTCGAGATGGTGGGCACATCACTCGCGATAAACGGTGAAGTCGTGCGGGTCATTGGCTCGGCGACCGATGTCACCGACGAACGAAACCACACCTCGCGGCTCGAATACCTGGCCACTCATGATCCGCTAACCGGTTTGGGTAACCGTCGAGCGATTATGGAGGAGATCGAACAGACACTCCTCGACGGCGAGGACGCAGGCCTGCTGATGCTCGACCTCGACTATTTCAAGGTGATCAATGACTCGCTTGGACACCAGGCTGGCGATGAGGTGCTCTCGGAGATTTCGAAGCGTCTGCAGGAAGTGCTCGATCCTGACCTCAGCATCGTCCGTCTTGGCGGCGACGAGTTTGCGGTCTTCATGACCAACCGTACGAAGGCGCAAATCTTGCGCAATGCCACGGCGATTGCACAGGTCATCCGTGAACGAATGACTGTGTCGGGGCTCGATCTCTACATGACGGCGAGCATCGGCGTGGTGTACGTCGATGAAACGCACAAAGAAGCCGACCAGCTATTGCGAGACGCCGACATTGCCCTCTACGAGGCAAAGGGCGATGGCAAGTCGCGGGTAAAGGTCTTTGAAACCTCTATGCGTGACGCAGCTGATGACGCTCTCGACCAGCAGATGAGCATTCGAAAGGCGGTCAACAACAACGATTTCTTGCTTCGCTACCAGCCAATCATCGACGCTCGTACCTCAAAGATCCGTGGCGTTGAAGCGTTGCTGCGTCTGTCGCCAGAAGATGGCCCGGTGAAGACCCCGGACGAGTTCTTGCCATACCTCGAACAGACAGATCTCATTGTTGAAGTGGGCGAGTGGGTCATCGAATCGGCTCTCTCCGCTCTCTCGTCGTGGCGCGAGCAGAACTTGGTGCCCGACAACTTCACCGTGGCGATCAACGCGTCGCGCAAGCAGTTCCAAACCGACCGCTTGGGTGAGTACGTGCTCGAAGCGCTCGACCGGCATGGGCTCGCCGGCCGAAACATCATCATCGAGATCACCGAGACAGCGGTCCTTCACACCGATACAGCAATCGTGCGGATTCTTGACCGGCTTCGTGAGCATGGGGTGCGGATTGCCATCGACGATTTTGGTACCGGCCAGTCGTCGCTCGCCGTGTTGTACGACCTGCCGGTCGACATTTTGAAGATCGACAAGAGCTTCACCGACCGAATCCTGACCGACGGCGACGAACCGGTAATCAGTGCGGCGTTCCACGTGGCTCGGTCGATGGGCTTGGTGACCGTTGCTGAGGGCGTCGAGGTGGAACACCAGGCCGAATGGCTTCGGTCCCAATCGTGCGACCTCCTACAAGGGTATTTGTTCTCGCGGCCCATCTCACCCGAGGAACTTCTCGCCGACCTGCAATGGAGTCGATTGAACGATGGTGAGGCGCGAAAGAGCAACCGTCCACTAACGGCAGAAGAAGTCTTCGTCGATCTGCAGTGGCGTCGATTGGTCAAGCCCGAAGAATCCAAATAGCTGCCGGCGCCGCCACGTAGGCTTTCGATACGTTTACGACTGGGGCACCGATGATAACCAAGGGGTCCCGAGTGATTCCGGTGGCGATGTTCGCCACGATCATGACGGTGATTCCGGGTTTTCTTGTCGGCGCATTATCGGTGCAGATTCGCAGCGACTTTGGCGTTACCCGTGCGGTGTACGGATGGGGTCTCGGTTCGTTCTTCTTGGCGGCTGCATTGGGCTCGGCTGTGCTTGGTCGGACCGCACAGAAGGTTGGTCCGCGCATCCAAGTCGTGGCCGCGCAGCTGACCTCGGCCGTTGCGTCACTATTCATCGCCGGCATCGCCAGGTCGTTTTTGGTGATGACACTGGCGTTGGCGATTGCGGGCTTGGCAAATTCTGCGAACCAAAGCGCGGTCAACCTGTTGCTCAGCCAGGCGAATTTGCCGCGACTGGGACTTGCCATTGCATTGAAACAATCTGGAATGCCGGCCGCAGCAATGCTCGGCGGATTGGCGGTACCTGCCATTGCGGTAACCGTCGGATGGCGTTGGGCGTATGTCCTGTGCGCCGTGGGAGCTGTGCTAGCGGGGTTGTTGATCTTTCGTCGAATCGAACGGGCAGCGACCCCTGAGCCAACAGCTCGCCGCCAGTCCATCCGCCCGGTCACACCGCCCGGTTCACTGCTCTTGGCATCGGTTGGCTTTGGCTGCATGGCCTACGCAGCCGGCTCGCTTAACGCCTGGCTGGTGAGCTCGGCGCATGACTTCTCCGGAATCGACGAAGGACCCGCTGGGCTGTTGTTGAGTTTGGGCGCGGGGATGGGTGTGGGTGTCCGCCTGTTCTTCGGTTTCCGACTCGATAGGTCGGAGCGGTCTCCACTGTTGATGGCTGCACTCTTAAGCTCGTTCGGTGGCGTAGGCATCATGATGTTGGCCTTTTCGTCACCGCTGGTAACCATTGCGGCCACCGTCCTTGCATTCGGATGCGGCTGGATTTGGCCTGTTTTCACCAACTATGGCGTGGTCCGTGCGAACAGAGAGGCTGCGGCCGCGGCCAGCGGCGTTACCCAAACCGGGGTCTACTTAGGTGTGTTTGGCGGTCCGTTGCTGTCGGGCTTCGTGATCGAGTGGTTCGGATTCTCCGCAATGTGGCTTGCAACCGCGGTGGTGATGATCGTTGGAGCATGCGTCACTGCGATCGCTGCATCTGCCTTCGACGGCACTATTGGCTGATCCCGCTGGCCTTCTCGCAGCCGGTACTCTGGACTAGATGTCCGAACAATCTCCGTCATCCACATCTGATGCCGAGTCCTCGTATGACGAGTTCCGAAAGGCGGCGATCGACGCCGAGCTGGTCGTTGGCCACACCGAGGAGACCCGCACCCAAGCCTGGTACCACGTGCTGATTCGGATCGGGCGAATGTGCCTCGGATTCATCCTGTTGCTCGCTGGTCTGGCGATGATGGTGCTCCCCGGACCCGGCGCCATCGTGATGGCCGGCGGCCTAGTGATCTTGTCTCGGGACGTGAAGTGGGCAGACACCGCGCTGCGGTACCTCCGCAAGAAGGTTCCTGGTCTCGAAGAAGAAGGGCCAATCCCTAAGTCAACAATCGCGGTGTCCGTCATGCTGATGGCCGCTGCTGCCCTAGGTGGTTACTGGTGGCTCAACGGCGGCCAGGAATGGGTTTCCGACCTCTTCTGAGTGCGGCTCGAACCATCAAAATATCCCCGTGCTCGGTAGCCTGACGATCGTGGGCCTAGTTCGCCACACCGTCGAGAGAAGGTAACCCAAAATGTCGATCACTGAAGACCAGGTCATCGAGGCGCTACGCCCCGTCGAAGACCCAGAGCTTCACCGCAGCATCGTCGACTTAGGTATGGTCAAAACCATCGCAATTGCTGGCGACGCAGTCGACGTGCAGATCGCGCTTACCGTTGCTGGTTGCCCGCTCAAGAACGAGATCACCCAACGGGTCACCGGCGCCCTCTCTGAGCTCGGCGTTGGTAGCCCATCGGTGGACTTCACCGTCATGAACGACGAGGAACGAGCCAAGGTGCGCGAGATGCTCCACGGCGACCCGGCTTCCACTGCCGGTAATAACCCGTCCCATGGACACGCAGAAGGTCGAGACATTCCCTTCGCCGATCCCGATAGCCGAACTCGGGTAATGCTCATTGCCTCGGGCAAGGGTGGCGTGGGCAAGAGCTCGGTCACCACCAACCTCGCCATTGCCCTTGCCCAACGCGGAAAATCGGTTGGCTTAATCGATGCCGATGTGTGGGGTTTCTCGATTCCGCGCATGCTCGGTATCGAACACGCCCCTGTTGTGATCGACGACATGTTGATCCCGCCGGAAACCCATGGCGTTCGCGCAATCTCGATGGGCTTTTTTGCTGAGGAAGACCAGCCGGTGATCTGGCGTGGTCCGATGCTGCATAAGGCACTCGAGCAGTTTCTCACCGATGTGTTTTGGGACGAGCCCGACTACTTGCTGATCGATCTTCCGCCGGGCACCGGCGATATCTCGTTGTCGCTGGCACAGTTCCTGCCACGCTCGGAGCTCTATGTCGTGACCACCCCGCAGCCAGCCGCGCAGCGCGTTGCCCAACGCGCCGCGTTCATGGGTGAGAAGGTCAACTTGAAGGTGCATGGTGTGATCGAGAACATGAGCCACTTCACCGGTGACGACGGCAAGACCTACTACCTGTTTGGAGCCGGTGGCGGCAAGGATCTCGCCGACCGTCTTGAAGTCCCACTCGTCGGCCAGGTTCCGTTGGTGCCAGCACTGCGAGAGGGTTCGGACTCGGGCAAGCCAATTATGGCGATCGACCCGAATAGTGAAGCGAGCAAGGTTTTTGCGGCAATGGCCGAGAAGGTCGATGTCGAGATGGCCCCGAAGCGTCGCTACACCAAGAAGCTGAACCTGCTCAACTAGAGCAATCGCCGAGTAGATCGTCCAGAAAGAAGAGAGAACCCAGTGGAAATTCGAATTGGTGTGACGTACACCGCCAAGGAAATCATGCTCGAGCTCGCCGATGGAACATCGTCGGCGGCCGTGAAGTCCGACGTTGAGGCTGCGCTTTCCAGCGAGACCGCCATCTTGTGGATAGAAGACAAGAAGGGCCGTCAGATCGGTGTTCCGTCGACCAAGATTGCCTATGTCGAGATCGGTAGCGACGACGCGACCCGCCCGATCGGCTTCGGCTGAACCCGAATACCATGACCATCCTTGACCGCCGACTTCTCATCGTCGGCGGGAAGGGTGGGACGGGAAAGTCGTCGGTCGCTGCCGCGCTCGCAGACCTGGCGGCATTTCGTGGCAAGTCGACATTGTTGATCTCCGCTGACGGCAGCCCGGGTGCGGCGGGTTTCTTTGGCGTCGAGCCTGAACACGAGGCCATCGAGGTCAAGCGAAATTTGAGCGTCGTCCAGATCGATTCCTCTGACTCGCTGTCGGAGTTCGTTGCGTTGCAGCTGGGTCCTCTTGGAGCGGTCGGGAAGCCAGTTGCGAACGCCTTCTCGTTCGTGGCTGAAGCTGCGCCGGGGGTTTCAGAATTATTGCTGGTCGGCAAGTACGCCCACGAGGCTCGAAGCGGCGACTGGGATTTGGTCGTCGTCGATGCTGCGTCCAGCGGGCATCTACTGGGCGAACTGTCCGCGCCCAAGAACGTCGGCGAGATCGCACCTGTTGGTCGACTTGCCCGCGAGACCGGCTGGATGATTGCGCTGCTGGCGGACCCCGAGCTCACCGGCGTGGTCAACGTGACCCTCGCTGAAGAGGTGCCAGTCTCCGAGACGATTGAGTTCATCGATCGCCTCCATAGTGAGACGCCAGCTCACCTGGCTGCGGTCGTGGTCAACCGGACCCGACCGCAGTTGTACGCACGTACCAAGCGCGCCCAGCTCGACGAGTTGCTTGCCGACCCACCAAAGCGGCTATCGGCAGGTTCCCGAGGGGTGCTAGAGGCAGTGCAGGTTGGTCTTGACCGTGCTGACGTCGCCTCTCAAATTGATGCGCGCCTGCGGGCCGAACTCACGGACGCCACACCGGTTCTCCATGTGCCCGAATTCGGTGTCGTAGACAGCATCCCGGCAGCAGTGCGTGAAGCTATTGCCGACGAGCTCTCGCTGTGACCCTGCGGCAGATCATCGAGGGGCGATCGCTCGTTGTCGTCGCTGGGAGCGGCGGTGTGGGAAAGACCACCGTCTCGGCAGCCCTTGGACTTGCGGCTGCGCACCATCTCGACGGTGACGTGCTCGTGCTCACCATCGACCCAGCCCGCCGACTCGCCAACGCCCTTGGCATTGACATCGACGGCAACGAAGCAGTTCAAGTCCCCGTACCCGGTGGTACACACTCAAATCTTTACGCAGCAATGCTCGACCCCGGCCCCGCCTGGGACGCCATGGTCGAACGGGCAGCTTCGCCCGAGATCGCCGAGCGAATCATGGCCAACTCGGTGTATCGGCGCATCGCCGACACCTTTGTGCACGGAAACGACTATGCCGCGCTGGGGTGGCTCGACGAAGCGATCGCATCGGATCGGTATCGGCTCATCATCGTCGACACCCCGCCGTCACAGAACGCGCTCGACTTCTTCGACGCGCCCAATCGGGTATCGGAGTTCTTTGGGAGTTCCCTGCTCGGCTGGCTGACCGGCGGTGATGGCACTTTTGTCGGGGGAGCGGCGGCGAAGACCTTCGCCACAGTCGCCGACAAGTTGCTTGGCGCCGAATTCTTCGCAGACGTCGTCGAGTTCTTCCAGCTCATGAACAGCGTCGTGCCCGAGATGGTTGAGCGCACCAGTGCTGTAGCAGCCGACCTCGCCGGTGACGACGCAGCGTTCGTCGCCGTAACCTCACCGGCCACCGACGTCGTCGCGCGTCTCGAACGCCTCGCTGATGCGCTTGCACAACGAGAACTGACCTTCGATGCCGTCGTTGTCAACGGCGTCGAGCCCGACGTGTTCTGGGAGCCAAAGGTGCTCGATGTGGCCACTCGGGTCGCAGCGGACACGAAGAGTCCGCTCACGAACAATCAAACGGTGTTGGTGGCCCCAGGTGCGGAGTATGTGCGGGAACGCTGCGAGGTTGCTCAGGCCCAACGTCAAGTAATCGATTCGCTCCCTGCTGACACGGTCGCTACGGTTCCTCGTTTGGTACATTCACCGACCGATATCGACGGATTGCGACGCCTCGGCGAGCAGCTCTGGGACGAGGGCTAACCGTGGCATCCCCCATTGAACTTGCGCGCCAGGCAGCCGGTTATGACGCAGACTCGGTCGCGCAACTCCAGCGGCTAATCCGAACCTGGGGTCTTCTCGCCGACCTCGCTCTTGGTGATGTGTTAGTGCTAGCCCCGACGGTTGCCGATCCCGACCAATACGTCGTGTTGGCCAACGTTCGAGCGTCGACCGCCACCACGTTGTACACCCACGACCCCATCGGCGATCGTCATCGAGCGAACAACCGGCCTCTTGCACACCAGGCCTTTACCGAGGGCGTGTTGCTTCGCGATGTGGTTGATCTCGGCCCCCATTACCCCGAGGGCCGAGCCGAAGTCATCGCCGCGCCGTTTAAACTCGACGGCAAGATCATTGGCGTGGCACTCCGGGAACGGCGGGTCTTCCAGCGTGAGCTTCTGCTGCTTGAGCAGACCTACCTGGACCTATCAGATCGTCTAATGCAGATGATCGCCGACGGGTACTTCCCCTTTGTCGGAGCTGACGAACCGCAGTACGGCGCTCCTCGAGTTGGCGATGGACTGCTCGTACTCGATGCCGACCGACGTGTTGTCTTCCAATCCCCAAATGCCGTCTCGGCACTTCACCGGTTGGGGATTCATCGGCCCCCCACGGGCTTGCGCGTCGACGACATTGGCCTGGACGATTCGTTCGTGCGCACCGCCTATGCGATGAAGGTAGGGGTCACCCAGGAAATCGAACGTCGAAACGTCACCGTCACCACCCGATGCCTGCCGGTCATCTCGAACGGAGAGGTTGACGGCGGCTTCATTTTGTTGCGCGACGTGTCTGAACTAAAGCGCCGGGACCGGCTGTTGCTGTCCAAGGACGCGACGATTCGCGAGATTCACCATCGCGTGAAGAACAACTTGCAGACGATTTCGTCACTGCTTCGGCTGCAGGCTCGCCGTGTCGAATCTGAGGAAGGCAAGTTCGCACTGCATGAATCGGTGCGCCGGATCGGCGCGATCGCCATCGTGCATGAGACGCTCGCCAACGACGCTAGCGATGATGCCTCAGGTGACGACGCTCCCTTCGAGGACGTCGCTCGTCCGCTCATCCGCCTCATCGAGGAAGGGCTTCAGCGGCCCGTTAACCCCATTCGGTTCGATCTTGTTGGCGAGGCCGGCCGGCTACCGCTCATCCGCTCGATGCCGCTTGCGGTGGTGCTCACCGAGTTGCTGCAGAACGTTGTTGATCACGCGTTTCCGCCGGGCTGCGTGCCCGAAGAAGGGCGTATCGTGACCGTTGCGTTCGATACGACAGAGGACGACCTGTTTGTGAGTGTTTCCGACAACGGAATCGGCCCACCCGAGGGTTTCGACTTTGCCGAGGCCCGGGGGCTTGGCCTCACACTGGTCCACACTTTTGTCACCGCCGAGCTGCATGGAACGATCTCGATGGTTCGCGGTGACGGCCCTGATAATGCACCGGGCACAGCGACCATTCTGAAATTTCCCCGCGGGTGGGAAGACCGCGTAGCAGGGCCAGCAATTGATGGGTAAAGAAACTGATGCGATACGACGTAGAGGTGGGATGCGCCGTCTTGCTCTGTTGATTGCCACGTCACTCGTCGTCTCGGTCCTCGCCGCGGCTCCCGTGTCAGCCCAACAGGCCAAACGCCCCGAACTGTCGCGTCGGTTTGTGCCTGAAGCACCCGATTTTGCCTCGACGGCCATGGCCGACTCGTGGGACTTCGGCCAGGATCGAGACCTTCCTAACGTGCCGGGGCTAACACACAAAGGTTTCACCAACGTGTCGATGTCAGGCGGGCGTTGGAAGGGCCAGGCTGCTGCACAGGCCAACATCCGCCTGCTGCAAAGCTGGAACAGCTTGCCCAATGGCCGTGATGGTGAAGCGACGCCCATCGATGCTGACACCTACACCCACGTTTCGATCCGAATGCGGCTCACCGGCACAAAAGCAGCTTGGGGAGAGCTCAGTTGGTACGACTGCGGCCGGCTGGTGCAAGCGTGCCGAGGCGCTCAACCAGTGCGGGTATTTGAAGGCTGGCAGACGTACGACTTTGCGATCGAGGCAGACCCCAATCGCGGGCCGGTGGCTTGGGCCGGCGAGATCCGCGGCTTGGTGTTCACTCCGAGTGCCCCGGGCGGCTTCATCGAGATCGATTGGGTACGGCTGTATCAGCCGACCAACGACGTGATCACGATCACCTCACGCGACGCGACCGCTGGGTCAACGCTGATTTGGGACCGCGATCGGATCCCCGGAAACAACTCGCCCGCCAATCCGAACTGGGGTGTCGTTTCGGAGGGTACGAGCGGCACGTTCAACGTCGACGCAATGTTCCCAGGGGCGTACCACTTCTACTCACTTCGTCCCGACGGCACCCGATCGCTCATCAACACGCTGAAGGTCAACAAGCGCCCTCGCCCTCGAGTTCTGCAACCCGATGCCATCGGCGGCAGAGACTACGCAACCGTTGTACGCGGCGATGCGTGGGACTTCTCGCAGCGGACCGACCAGTCGTTCCTTCGAAATATGACGTTCACGCTTGCGAACGGCGAACTCGTCGGCACCAATACCGGGCCGACCCCCAGTGACTCGGGATTCCGGGTCACCATCCCACAAGACAAGTTGGTCGACGGCAGTCGGTTCACGAACTTCTCAGCTCGGGTGTTCTACGAAGGTGATTTCTCGCTTTCAGGTCAACCCGGCGGCGGCATGAACGCACGTCTGGTGTGGCGAACCGTAGACGGCGTGTGGCGGGTCAGCGAAGACATTGTTGTGTTCCCGGGATGGAACACGATCACGATCGATCTCGACGACACCCCGCCGTCCAAGCTCATCGAGGGTGGAGCGACGTCGTCGATGTGGGATGGACAACAGATCAAGGACATCCGGTTCGACCCACACGAAGACAAAGGCACGCGCAAGTTCCGCGTTGATTGGATCAATCTGTCGGAGAACGACAAGCCGGTGAACGGCAAAGTGGCCATCGGCTATCGCGATCTTGCATGGGAAAAAGGCACCAAAGCTCGCATCTTCCTCGACCGTGACGGCGACGGCGTCGGCGAACATCAAATTGGGTTCAAGGTCGTGGTGTCCAAGCACAATGTGTACCGCTGGACCGTTCCCCCGCAGTTCGTGGGCACCGGCGAGTGGTTCATAACGATCCGTTCGACCGACCCAAAGTTCGTTTCAACCGTGGCTACCAGCACCGGCACGATCGAGCTCTGACCGCTTTGCCGCCAGCGGCTCCGCCGCGATTTTGCTGCCTTCGCAGTCGGACTGATCGTCCCCTCCGGGGGCCGTTCAAGCGGCACGGAGCCTGGGCGCCGGAGGCGGTGTTGGAGCGGTGGCGGTGTTAGAGCGGTGTTTGAGCGGTGGCGGTGTTAGGGCGGTGTTGGAGCGGCGGCGGTGTTGCCGTTAGGTCAGCAGCTGGTCGGCTGGGGCGAAGTCATCGGTCAAGATGACTCCGATGTCGCCGACAAACCTGCTGGTCTCGTCAGCATCGAGCTGACGGCCATCGCCAGAGTCGATTTCCAGCACCGGCACAGCACCTTGGCGGGCGATCAGAATTTGGTTCACCCGGGTGGAACCAACGCCGTCCACTGGTTCAATCACGCCTAGATCGCTAAAGACCTCGCCCAGCGTGTTGAGCTGGGCCCGGGCATATCGGTTGTCGCCGCCGTCAATCACGTTCATCACATAGAGGCCATCGGTGTCGAGCAGTCGGTCGACCTCGCTCATAACCTCGACGGTGGTGAGATGCCAGGGGACCGATGACCCGGCGAACGCGTCGCCGATGATCAGATCAAATCCGTTCGTGGGCAGCTCATCGAGGTGCAGGCGTGCATCGCCGGTTCGGATGTCGAGGTTGTCAGCTTCGGTGAGACCAAGCTGGTCGCGGGCGATGTCGACGAGCTGGTCGTCGAGCTCGAGAACGACGTTCGTACTTCCGGGGCGGACGGCGCTGATATAGCGGGGGAGGGAGAAACCTCCGCCGCCGATGTGCAGGACCCGGAGAGGCCCTTCGGGTTGCGAGGCTGTTGCGTTGGCCAGCAGTCGGATGTAGCGGATGTCGAGAAAGGTTGGGTCCTCGAGGTCGACGTGGGCGTGGCGAAGCTGGTCGAGGATCAAGCTTCGGCCTCCGGGCCGCGGGTCTTCAACGTTTCTGTCGGCATCGGCCACGACCCGCACACAGAAGTAGTCGGTCGTGATATCGCATGGCGAGGGGACCAGGAAACCCACGACAGCGGCAAAGATAACCGCCCCGATCTCAGGGCCGTCGGGACGAGCCCTTCCGGACGTAATGAAAACGAATATGCCGGCGAGAACTAACAATGCGCCGACACCAATGATGATTGCACGAACTGGAAGGAACGCAATCAAGACGAACCCTGTTCCGAACGTGCCAAGGAGCGCTCCAAACGTGCTCGCCGCCGAGAGACGCCCGACCACCGCGCCGGTTTCGGTGAGGCTGTCGATCTCAAGCTTCGCAACCATGGGTCCGATGCCGCTGAGCACGGCAGCGGGGGCCAGGAACGCACTGGCGGCGAGGATGACGATGGCAACCGGGCCCGAATCGAGCGCCGGGCCAACGATCGAAACGATCGGCAAGCTCAGCCATGTGAGCCCGCCGCCAAAGAAGAGTGCTTGGGCAATGAGCCGGACGGGGTCTTTGCGGTCGGCCAGCGCACCACCGACCGCTGCACCGAGAGCAATGCCGCCAAGGATGGTTCCGATGATCCCGGTAAAGGTCTCAAGCGAGACACCCACATAGGGGGCCATCAAGCGACCGGCAAGAATCTCGATGACCAGAACGAGCCCCGACGTAGCGGCAACCAGGATTATCGACAACGAGTGCGAGAGTCCTTTGGTCCGGTCGTTGTCTGTCACCGAAAGAGTCTGCCCAAGTCAGAGCAGGTGACCAACCTGCACGAACAGGTAGCGCCCAATCCACCCGAGCCAAAGGAGGTAGGGGACGGCAATGAGAAGAAGTGCTGTGGTTGAGCTCGTGTCGACCAGGTGTTGCATTGCCTTGATCAGCAGTGCGGGAATCCAGAAGGCGAAGACCGCGACGGCCAAGAGCGTGCCCGGCACTGGTGTGCGAATGAACGCACCGAACGTTGCGATGTAGAAACCGAGAATGATGAGCGGAAAGTGTGCAACGGTCACGGCTGCGGCCGTGCGTTGGAGGGTGTATGTCGCCGATCCCGGCACCGATGCCTCTCGGCTCCGCGCCACGAGCCAGATGACGAACGTGAGCGCTAGCCAGCCATACAGTCCGGTCAGCATGAGTCGAATTGGCGCTCGGGGACCGAGAAACCCTTGGGCCCCAAACCGGTTCCACGCAGCTAGGGCGAACGCGCCCACGACGGTGAGGGTTCGGCGAGGCAGCGTCTCGGCTTGAGCTCGGGACCAGGTGCCCGTGTCGATCCGGAGAAAGATAGGAAAGCTGCTCATCGAGGGTCTCCTTCCTGCCAGATGGTCCCATCGGGCCAGAATGTGGGGAAGTCCGACGGGAACGCGGTGAAGCCGGCGAGCTGGTCGAGGATTTCGTCGGCGAGTTCACCCTCTATCCCGATGCCTCGGGCCGCGGTGAACGAGGAGCCGGTGGACCGATCGACGAGCGCCCCATCGACCATGTCGAATTCGCGTACCTCGCCGCCAACTGTTCGAGAGAACACGGCCCAGCGGGTTGGGTCGGCCGGGTCGCTCACGACCGCAATTGGAACGTCGGCCACGATGTCGTTGATTACCCCAACCCGACGTAGGTCGGGAACCGGGTATGCCCGAGCTTGCGCCGTGAAATCGACGACGATGAGGAAATCGGTGAGGTCGAACGACGATGGTCCGGCGCGCACATCGAGGGCTTGGGTCTGCGGGTGAAGCTCTTTCCACGCACCCCACGACGTGAACTGGGACGGCAACAACTCGACAACCTCACCCTTGCGAGGCCCAGCGATTGCCTCGCCGGTGGGTTGTGTCCAGATTGACCCCGTGCTGTGATCCCACCACGTCATTGCATTGCCGAGCAGTGCTCCGTGCACGCCGAAGATGAGGGTTTCGTCTTCAACCTGGCGGCGATGGACCATCGCCGTTGCGCAGAGCGGTCACCAACTGACGAGTATGGGGATGCCGTCGACCTCGTCGATGACCAGCTCGCGGCCATTGAGGTGGGCGACAGGGTAGGCCTTTGCCTCGGTGCCGAACGAAACGCCGATCACATCGGTCGAGTCGGGCCAGTCAACTTGGCCGGCAGGGGCGAACGTTGGGTCATAGATCGGCTGGATTGCGTCGCGGGGCAAAATTTGTCGGAAGTCGGCGGGTAGTTGTTCTCCGCCGAGTACCGGGTTGTACGCCGATTGTGCGTTGACCCGAACGCCTGCCGCGGTGACCTGGGCTTGGCTCGATGGCCAAAACGCCCAGGTGCTAATTACGAGCAAGCCAACGAGGGCGAGCCCAAGAGTTCGGATTCGTTCCGGTGGGGTAGCCGCATGCTGCACGAGCTCGAAACCCGTGGACGGTCGTCAGACTTCCCGCTTGAGCAAAGTCATTTCCGCGGATTTCGGCCGGGAGTGCGAAGAAGTCAGACTGAACGTGAAAGCAACGTGGGGATCTCGGCCGGAAGTGCCGAGAAGTTGTTGTCATACCCCATCTCTACTGTGTTCTTCATGCAACTTCTCCCCCTCACCCTCATCATGTTCGTCGGCTTCGCTATTGGATTCTCGGCGTTGTTCTTTCTTTTGCGCCGCGCCGGTGAAGCCCATGCGGCGGCCGGAACCGACCAGGCGGTGGCCGCAGCCGTTAAGGCCGCACTGGTCGAGCGAGGGGCAACCGCAGATGCCTTAGGCCGTGAGCGGATGGTCACCGTCGATACCGCCGTTGCTCGCGCTGCCGAAGTCGCCGAACAGAAGCTCAACGCGCATATGCGCGCCGGCACCGAACAGCTCGACGCGCGATTCCAGCGTGGAGCCGAAAAGCTCGAAGCGAATATGAAGTTGGGCCGACAAAAGTATGACTCGAGTACATCGGTCATCGAGAAGCAGAATCACGAGGTGCGCCGCGAGATGTTGCGTATCGAGAAGATGATCACCGACCTCCAAGAAAAGACATCGGGTCAGCACGGTGCCGTTGTGACCCAGCTTCGCCAGGCTGCCCAGGTGACCACACAGCTCCAGCAAACCACCGGTAGCTTGCGGGACGCACTCGGCAACTCGCGCAAGCGTGGAAACTGGGGTGAGCGAATGGCTCAGGACGTACTCAACCATGCGGGCATGGTCGAGGGCGTGAACTACCGGGTGCAAAAGGGTATCGAGTCGGGCGGTCGTCCCGATTTCACCGTGTTGATGCCGCGTCAGATGGTGCTGCACATGGATGTGAAGTTCCCTGCCGACAACTATCTCAACTTTCTCGAAGCCGAGCAGTCCGGCTCTCCGGAAGTAGAAGGGTTTCGTAAGCAATTCATCAAAGATGCCCGTGACCGCGTGAAGGAGTTAGCTGCGCGCCGCTACCACGAGGAATCGGACTCGGTCGACACCGTCGTGTTGTTCATCCCGAACGAGAGCATCTTCTCGTTTGTGCAGGAGAACGACCCCGAGCTCATGGACACGGCCATGCGAGCAAAGATTGTGCTGTGTGGCCCAAGCACGCTCATTGCCGTACTGCAGGTCGTCCGCCAAGCAATGGACAACTTCATGCTCGAGCAGCGCAGCAACGAGATTATGGATTGCCTCGCCGACTTCAAGAAGGAGTGGGAGAAGTTCTCTGGTCAGGTCGATAAGCACGGCAAGCAGCTCACCACTGCAATGAATTCGTTCAACGAGCTTGCAGGCGCACGTACAAACCAGCTTGGTAAGCAGGTGCGAAAGATCGACGCGCTCCAGGCATCGCCCATTGAGGCGGCCGATGCCATTGCTGACGCCGAGATCCTAGGGGAGGGCGAGACATGGCCCCCGCTCCGTGAAGTGGTGAACGGCTAGAAACAGCCTCAACGCGTCGATGTTTCGGATCGCCAGAGACGAAACTCGGTTAGTGAGCGAAGCGAACGGCGTAGGCTTGGCGGGGTGAGCACGTTCTACATCACCACCCCCATTTATTACGTCAACGATGCACCTCATATTGGTCACGCGTACACCACTGTGTTGGCCGATGCGTTTGCTCGTTGGCACCGGCTTCTGGGCGACGACACGATGATGGTCACTGGCACCGATGAGCATGGTCTGAAGATCCAGCGGGCGGCCGAGGACAACGGTGTCACGCCCCAAGAGCAGGTCGATTCGACGAGCGTGCTGTTTCGTGACGCAGCCGAGCTCATCAACGTTGCGAACGACGACTTCATTCGCACGACCGAGCCGAGGCACTACGCGGCTGTCCAAGAACTCATGCAGCGGGTGTACGACAACGGCTACATCTACTCCGATACCTACGAGGGTCCGTACTGCGTGGCGTGCGAGGCGTACTACGCCGAAGACGAGCTCGACGACGGCAACTGCCCAATTCACCAAAGGGCCATCGAGAGAATGGTCGAGGAGAACTACTTCTTCAAGCTGAGCGCGTTTGCCGATCAGCTGCTCGACTACTTCGAGAACACTGCCGGGGTCGTCAAACCCGACGGCTATCGCAAGGAAGTGCTCGGGCTGCTACGTCAAGAGCTGCGAGATGTGAGCATCTCACGCTCGTCGATCAGCTGGGGCATTCCGGTGCCATGGGACGAGAACCACGTGTTTTACGTCTGGTACGACGCCCTAATCAACTACGCCACCGCAGCAGGGTTCTCTAGCGATGACGAGGCGTTTGAGAAGTGGTGGCCAAACGTGCATCACATCTTGGGTAAGGACATCATCCGGTTCCACTGCGTCTTTTGGCCAGCGATGTTGCTCGCCGCAGGCATTACCGACCTGCCCAAGTACTACGTGCATGGCTGGTTGCTAATCGGTGGCGACAAAATGTCGAAGTCGAGCTTGAACTCGGTTACCCCAGCGCAGCTCATCAACGGCGACGACGAGGCCGGCTACGTCGCTTTCGGCGTCGATGGCTTCCGCTATCACTTCTTACGCGACCCCGCATTTGGGCCCGACAACGACTTCAGCTACGAGCAGATGGTCACCCGCTACAACAGCGACTTGGCGAATCAGTTCGGGAACCTTGTGCAGCGGGTCATCACGGTGACCGGGAAGAAATGTGGCGAACTGTCGCCGGCACCTTCGCCAGAGTCGTCTTTGGCGGCCGAGGCAGTCACGGCGTATGAGGACACGGCTCGGGCGTGGGAGAACGCTCAGCCTCCGGTCGCGCTCGACGCCACGTGGCGGCTCATCCGCGAGACCAACGAGTACCTGGCCGCCAACGAGCCATGGAAGATGGACGAAGGGGCCGAGGTCGACACGGTAATGGGCGACTCGCTCGAAGCCATCCGGATCGTTTGTATTCTGGCATCACCGGCAATCCCCGCCGCAGCACAAGCTGCATGGGAGCGCATTGGTCTGCCGGGAAAGGTCGAGGACCAGCGTCTTCCCGAAGCCGCGTCGTGGGGCGGTTACCCCGGCGGCCTCACGTTGGTGTCGGGTGACCCGTTGTTCCCTCGCCTAAAGGGTTAGCAATGTCAGGTTCTTCGGAGTTGGTGACACCCACCTGGATCGACAACCACTGTCATATTCCACCGGGCGAAGACGGCGATGTTTGGGTAGAGGCAGCTCGAGCCGCGGGGGTCGAGGAGATGATCACCGTTGGCGTGACCAGGGAACGTTCGGTTGAAGCAATAGCGGTCGCAGCCCGGCACGACCAGGTATTCGCAACCGTCGGCGTGCATCCCCACGATGCCGTCGACGGAATCGGTGGCATCGCTGAGCTCGTCAGCGCTCCGAAGGTAGTGGCGATTGGTGAGGCAGGGCTGGACTATCACTACGACCATTCGCCGCGCGACATCCAAAAGGACGTGTTCGCGCAGCACATTTCGCTCGCGAACGAACATGATCTGCCGTTGGTTATCCACACTCGCGACGCCTGGGCTGACACCTTCGACATTCTCGACGCTGAGGGGACGCCAAGACGCACGGTGTTTCATTGCTTCACGGGTGGCCCCGACGAGGCTCGCCAAGGCCTCGACCGAGGCATTGTGGTGTCGGTGAGCGGCATCGTCACGTTCAAGAATGCCCAGGATCTGCGCGACGCGGTGCGAGCCACACCGCTCGACATGTTGATGGTCGAGACGGACTCGCCGTATTTGGCGCCGGTTCCCCATAGAGGCAAGAAGAACCAACCGGCCAACGTGGTGCATGTCGGCGAGGCGGTCGCCGAGCTCCACGGACTCGCCGTTTCGGACGTGGCACTTGCCACCTCAGCCCGCGCAAGAACGTTTTATGGCCTCGATGTGGGGTAGTTTCGCGCGTTAAGTGAGAATCGCCGTGGCTCAGGTTGCATGCGTAGAGGACCTTTCCTAGCGTGTGGGTCGCGCGCGGTCGGGCCTTGTCCTTTCCGTGCGCCTGCATGTAGAAGCCAATGAAGGGCCTGGATCGGTGAATCCTCCAAAGGTAAACGAACGCTGGCGAGTCGCACTCGCTGGACTCGTTGCCGCTCTCGCGATCCCGTTCTTGGTGATCGATTCCCCGGCGCCCGCTGAAGGCGTGGTCGAGACCAACAGTCCTCCCTCGACCACAACAACATCCACGACGACAACGTTCGTCGCCGCTGACGAACCCGAGTTGAACAATGACGGTCTTGTCGTCGTTGCCGCGGAAATCGCTCCCGACATCAGCCGCCTGGCTGATCAAGCCAGCACGTGGAACATTGCTCGCGGACAGGCAATTGCTGATGGCTTGGTCGCAGTAAACACCATTCCTCCACCATCGGACACCGATCTGAGCTTGTTGCCGGTCGTCAGCCCGGCTCCCGAGCCAGAACCGGCAACCGAGCCCGACGCGGTTGACCCCGCCGCTGTCGAGCCAGATCCGGTCGAACCCGAACCGACCCCTGAAACAGCGGTTCCTGAACCCGACCCCGATCCCGTTGAAGAGCCCGCACCGGATCCCGCGGCGGTGGACCCCGACCCAGCTGAACAGCCCGACGACGGTGATGAACCCACGGAACCAACCGAACCAGCTGAGCCTGAACCAGATCCTGAGCCCGTGCCGGAGCCAATCGATCCGGTCATCGAAGATCCCGGTCCCACCGCACCGCGTGCGCCTGCTCAAGTCGATGGTCGAGTTCCGCCTCCAGCCGGTGGCCCAACCGCTGCTCAGTGGGACGCGGTTCGCAAGTGCGAGTCCACCCACAACTACGCCGCGATCAGTCCGACGGGTTTGTACCGGGGCGCATACCAGTTCTCGCAGGTGACGTGGGATTGGGTAGCTGGCATCCATCAACCGCACCTCGTGGGGATCGACCCAATCAACGCGGAACCTGCCTGGCAGGACGTTATGGCGTACACCCTCTACGCGATGCGTGGCTGGGACCAGTGGCCAATCTGCGGCAAGAACTTGCTGTAGAACTAGCGGGTGACCCACAGCCGCCCTGCAATTCACGAGCTGCTCGAACGCCACGGCCTCGCCGCGCGGCGTGAGCTCGGGCAGAACTTTGTCGCCGATCCAAACACCGTCCGTCGAATCGCCTCCCTAGCGAACGTGGGAGAAGGCGATCTGGTCGTCGAAATTGGGCCTGGGCTTGGTTCGCTGACCCTCGCACTTATCGAAACCGGTGCGGACGTTGTGGCCATCGAAGTTGACGCAGGATTAGCCGCAGTGGTGGCAGACGTCGTTGGTACCCAGGCCCGGGTGATCGCGGCAGATGCGCAAACCGTCGACTGGGACAAGGTGGTCGGCTCCCATGAAGGCCCCGTGCATGTGGTGGCGAACCTGCCGTACAACATCGGCACGACACTGGTTCTCGACATCCTCGCCGACGTACCTCAGGTCGATTCGGTCACCGTGTTGGTTCAGAGCGAAGTAGCCGAGCGTTTCGCGGCGGCACCCGGCTCCAAGACGTACGGAATCCCGTCGGTCATGGCCGCGCTACACGCCGACGCCGTCGTTTTAGCCACAGTGCCGCCAACGGTGTTTGTGCCCCGGCCCAAGGTGCAATCGTCGTTGGTGAAACTGACTCGCCGAGCGCAGCCTCCAGCGGTGCCTCACAAGGATCTCCGCCGTGTCGTGAAAGCCGGATTCGGGCAGCGCCGCAAGATGCTGCGCCGGGCGCTGGCCGACTTGCTTACCGAGGACGAGATCGCAGCCGCCGGCGTTGCACCCACCGACCGCGCCGAACAACTCGATCTTGACGCCTGGGTTCGCCTCACCCGCGCCGTACAGTCAGCACCATGAGTACGACGCTTCTGCTTCGAGCTGCCGCGAAGCTCACCAAGACGTTGCGAGTGATCGGCGTTCGAAACGACGGCATGCATCTCATCGAAGCCGAGATGGTCGAGCTCAACCTCTACGACGACATCGTCATCGCCACGAATGGCGAGCCTGGGATCGGTTTTGAAGGGCCCCACGCAAGCGCCGACATCGACCCGCTCGACAACCTCGTCACCCAGGCAGCGCTTCTCGCAGGCATCGACGGGCTAAGCGCCACGGTCACCAAGCGAATCCCGTCTGGGGCCGGACTCGGCGGCGGCTCGGCTGACGCTGCTGCGATTCTTCGTTGGGCTGGCTACAGCGACCTCCTCGGGGCCGCCCAGATCGGTGCTGACGTCGCGTTCTGCCTCGTGGGAGGTCGGGCAAGGGTGAGCGGCATTGGCGA
Source organism: uncultured Acidimicrobiales bacterium (assembly GCA_938038785.1). Taxonomy (GTDB): domain Bacteria; phylum Actinomycetota; class Acidimicrobiia; order Acidimicrobiales; family SHLQ01; genus SHLQ01. The sequence continues at coordinate 1,576 of CALHTB010000032.1, read as the reverse complement.
GATCATCGAACCGCTTCCGTTCGTGGAAACGACCTTCACGCTGATCACCCCACCCGTGCATTGCAGCACACCGGCGGTGTACCGAAAATGGGACGAGCTAGGCGGCCCAACCGGCGACAACGGAAACGATCTTGAACCAGCAGCGCTCGCAGTTGCTCCCGAGCTAGCCCACGCACGCGACGCGCTCGGCGACGCCACAGGACTCACACCTCGCTTGGCAGGAAGTGGTAGTTCTTGGTTTGTTGAGGGGGACTTTCCTGATGCAGGCGAGGTCTTGACTACGGTTCGCGCTATCGTGCCTTCTCGTTATGGGATCTTTGATTAAGAAGCGCCGCAAGCGCATGCGTAAGAAGAAGCACCGCAAGATGTTGAAGCGGACTCGAGCGCAGCGTCAGCGCGGTCGCTAGTACCGCACAAGCGCAGAAAACCGATGTGGATTGGCCCGCCCAGCGGGCCTTTTCCGCGCCGCTATTTCGTTGGTCCGCTCAACCAATCCGGTGGACGATAACGTGATGGCACAACGATGGCCAATAGTTCAGTTGGTAGAACGCCAGATTTTGATTCTGGAGGTCGAAGGTTCGATCCCTTCTTGGCCAACCATTTCGCCGGATCAGGTGCTAATACTTGAGACATGAATCGCACGCAGATTGCTGCACTGATCGTGCCAACCCAGCCAGCGCCAAGTATTTCCGCTGGGCCTGACGCCCCTAAGCCCGGCGATATTGATCCGCTCTCCCCGATCGCTGGCAAGTCGATCTACAGCTGGATCGTCGATGCTGCCCTCGCAGCGTCGGTACGTCGAATCGGCATCGTTGCAAACGACCCTTCGGTCGAAGCCCGATCAGAACTCGCCGCACGTTCCGATGACGCGCTCATCGAATTCGTCACCCCGATGTCGAGCATCACCGACACGTTGATGTTCGCCGTCGAACGGATCGGCTCCGAGCTCACCCTGCGCGACTCCGCCCACATCCTCATCCTCCCTGCCGAGACGCCCCAGATCGGTTCAGCCGAGCTCCGCTCGTTGGTTGATCGTCATGTCTCCTCAGGCGCGGCCGCCACACTGATGGCCACGCCGATGGCCCAAAGCTCTGGAGAGCCAGTGGTCGTTCGAGACACCGCAGGACAGATCGTCTCCATCGTCGATTCCGAAGGAGACGCGCCGGGCATCTTGTGCATTCGGGCATCGTTGCTCCCCGCTGCGCTGCATCGAGCAGTAGCCCCACGCTGGCAAAGTGGCGCACCGCTCGCAGAAATCGCAGGTGTCCTCACCGAGGTTGGCCACGCCGTCGACATCATCGAGCGCGACCAACCAATCGCTTCGATCCGATCGGCAGCGACCCGGGCCCCCATCGAAATGGCCCTGCGAGACCGCATCGTCGCCACCTGGATCGAGCGCGGCGTTTCGATGCCCGACCCACGCCAAGTCACGATCGACGCAACGGTCACCCTCGGAAAGGGCGTTCAGATACTGCCCGGAACCGTCCTCGAAGGAACCACGGTTGTCGGCGACGGAGCAATCGTCGGACCGAACTCCCAAGTGACCAATTCGGTGATCGGTAGCCAAGCGGTAGTG
>CALHTB010000031.1 GCA_938038785.1 uncultured Acidimicrobiales bacterium | reverse complement strand
CGGCGATGAACAGCGGGCAAGCGGCCGCGTAGAGCGTGCTCTAGCAGCAGTATTCCCTACGCGAACTCCGACGGCTATCGTGGGACGTTCGCCCGGGTGGCGAAACTGGCAGACGCGGGGGGCTTAAACCCCCCTGGAGGGCAACCTCCGTACGGGTTCAAATCCCGTCCCGGGCACTTCGTTCTCGCGCAACGATTGCGTTGTGCTCCCTCGATTTGGGGTTAGTCACGAATCGTATTCAACGATAGCCAGGCGTTCTACAGCGTTGATTTTGCAGGGTCAACGGCGACTTCTAAGTGGCGCTCGCCGAAATCAGCGCTACAGAAATATTGTTACATTTCCGTTACAACGGCCGATGGCAGCATCTATGAAAGCCGTAGTCCGTTCTCCGCTCGCGCTCGGCGCGCTTTGCGTGGCCATTGCAATTGTTGCGTTGGCAATTGCCAACCAACCATCGGCCGAACAGGTCGAAACCAGCAAGGCCATCGTGTCGCCAGCGTTGGAGGCGACCACGACGTCATCTCTTCTCGATGCAGACCCACAGGGAATCGACAGCGACGACCTTGATCTGCCGGACGCGCCCCCTGCGCTGGGCCTGATCGCCCCTGAGACCCGCGACGTGGAGTCACTTGTTGGCCCAAGCGATCCAGCCGACGACCGGGCGTCGAGCATTGGTCAGACTCCGGTGCAGTCCAATGATCTGTGGGACGACTCGACTGCGGCAGTTGCGACCGGGGACCTGCCGGCCACCACCTCTTCGAACAGCCCTGCAACTACAACAACTACTGGCTCCACTACGACGTCAGCGGATGTACGGTCCGGCGCTGAAACAACGACGACGTCAACGGCCACGCCAGCACCGACTACAGCGGCACCGACCAGGCCCGGACGGTCCTCTCCAACGACGACCGCCGCTGTATCAGCGGAAAAGAACCCTCAGCAGCCGCCAACAGCACCCCCGGTCACAACAGCAGCGCCAAGAACTACCGCTGCTCCAACGACTACCGCAGCACCGACAACCTCCGCAGCACCGACAACCACCATGGCAACAACCACAACGACGACAACGTCTGCGGCCCCGGCGCCCACTCCCGTCGGAACTAAGGGCCGCGCTGGGTATATCGCACCGTCAGCTCCGACCTACATCCCGGTGTATGACACCGCTTGGCAAATGCTGGTTCGTTCGACGCCCGGACAAGCCGACAACTATTTTGCGGCTCTGAAAGCGAACGGCTTCACCGGTACATGGTCAGGAATCATTCACCACGCACCGGCGACGTACAACCTGAACTTCGCTGGCGGCGGCCGGGTGGGCAGCCTCCAGAACGGAGAGCTCGTACTCAGCGATGCCTATATCGCCCACGTAAACACGATCCTTGATGCTGCGGAACGCCACGGTATGAAGGTTGGCCTCGTCGCCGCATGGCAGAACCTGTACCTGCCCGGTGGCGGAGCGGACAACGGTGTTGGGACCAGCGACGCAGTTCGCGGCACTATCACCACTGCAAATGCCTATGCCTATGGCCGCCACATCGCCGAGCACTTCGGCAACCATCCAGCGGTGAGCATGTGGGTGTTTGGCGGAGACGCCGGCACCAATAACACCGCAGCCAACAAGGCCGTTTGGCGCGAGATGGCCCGCGGCGTGCGTGATGCGGGCAACGGCTTGTCGATCACGTACCACACGCCGACGAGCGAATTCGACCAGCTCAACTACGCCGGTGAGCCGTGGCTAGATTTCATCTCGCCCGAAACCGGCCATGCCCAGGATGCAGCAACGACCGAGGCCGAGCTCAAGACAGTCAAGAGCGCCTATGGACTGCCGGTCTGGCAGGGAGAACCCCGCTACTACAACATCAACTTCGATTGGGTGAACGCCAACTTCCGCAATCCAGGTGTGGACGAGGTTCGAGCCGACGCTCAAGCCGCCGAAAACGCTGGGGTGAGCGGGTATGTCTACGGTGACGCCGGACGGTGGACGTGGTGCGCTGGCTATGGCGATTCGACGCCGTGTAGCCCCAACGATGTCGCTAGCAGCTTCGGCGCTGGCGAGGCCGCCGTCATCGATGTGTTCTCGAACTAGGTACTGATCTTTTGGTAAAGCAGTTGGACGTGTCCGACGTCACCGCAAGATGTTGGCTATCGTGACGTCATATGTCGGTCCTGCTTCTCAACGCGTCTTACGAGCCGCTACGAGTCATCAGCTGGCAGCGGGCGATCTGCCTGCAGCTCGCTGATCGAGCCGACCTGATCGAGCACGTCGAGGACAAGTCGCTACGAACCAGCGGCGGCACGGAGTTTCCGTTTCCCGCAGTTGTTCGTCTCCGAGAGATGGTGGTGGTTCCGTTCCGCCGCGGCACGGCCCCAATTACTCGACGGGCCTTGACCTACCGAGACCAAGGTGTCTGCCAAAAGGTTGGGTGCGATAAGCGCGGGGCAACCATGGACCACCTTCTCCCCCGCTCTCGCGGCGGCCAGCACGACTGGCACAACGTCGTACTCATGTGTGCTGAGCACAACAACGCAAAGGGCGCCCGAACTCTCGACGAGCTCGGTTGGAAGCTCAAGGCAAAGCCGATCGCACCAAAGTTCGACGGCCTCTACCTCGACCGCACGCAGATCCCAGCGAAGTGGCGTCCCTGGCTCGGCCGTCATTACGACCAAGAACAACGCCACGCCTCGTAACCCAAAGCCTCCTTTATGGGGCCTGTCCCCCTAAAGACGGACGGAGGCCGATCTAACGTTGATTTCTCAATGCGCTTTATGGGGACTGTCCCCGTGGGTGTGCGTTCATGGGGACAGGCCCCGTAAAACGGGCCCCGTAAAACGCCGAGAGCGGCGGCCCTTGCGGACCGCCGCTCACTGGCGTTCAACCCTCGAGGAGAGTACGAATCTGTTGGGGGGGTACTTACGCTTCTTCGACCCGGCGGCCAAGGGCAACCGTGCCGAAGCCAATCATGAGCATGGCCAAGCCGACCAGCGAGATGATGACAGAGGTACTTGGACCGGTGAGGGCCAAGGCCGGTGCAGCAGTCGTGCTGTCGGTGGCAGCAGGAGCAGTGGTGGTCGTGGTAGCTGTCGCCGTGGCAGCAGCGACAACTGACGACGAATCGCAAGGATCGCTGCCAGCAGCTGTCTCGGCTGCGTCGGTGTGGCCGTCTCCATCGGTGTCAGCAGTAGCAGCGTTGTAGTTCGCTACGTAGCTTCCACAGACCGAGGTCGGGGTGCTTGATGCCGCACACTGGTCGGTGCCAGCAGCAGCTTCGTTGGCGTCGCTGACGCCGTCGGAATCGGTATCGGCGCTACCGGCGTTGTAGTTCGCTACGTAGCTTCCGCATACCTCAGTAGGGGTGCTCGCAGGGTCACATTCGTCAGTTCCGGCTCGAACTTCATCGCCGTCGCTTACGCCGTCGCCATCGCTATCAGCCGCAGTGGCGCCGGCGAATGGACCGCCAGCGCAGCCCGAGCTTTGTGCACCGGCAGCTGCGATCGACAGCGATCCGACAGCAAACAATGCGATTGCCAGGGCGACAGCCATACGGATGGCGAGATGAACGTTCAATACGCTTACGCGTGACGTTGTCATGGGTCTTCTCCTCAGAAGGGGTCCACTATCCATCGACGCAGGGCCACAGAATTCAAGAATTGTTCTTACCAATTTCGGTACTTGTACACCCGTGAATTTCGACGCTTGGAGTTGTTCAAACGGGAACGGCGACGACCACGACGTTGTCGTCGTAGCTGCGAACGCTTGGGTTAAACGATCCGCCGCACGTGATCAACACGATGCGCTCTTCGGAGGATTCCGAGAAAAGGTCGTCGATCGGAAGATCCAGCTTGTTGTATTGGTCGACCGAGATCACTCGGTACGTCAGGTCTTCACCGTCGACCCCAATGACGATTTCGTCGCCGATCGACGTGTCGGCAAGGTTCGAGAACACGCCGTTGCGGCCATCAAAGGCGATATGGCCTGCCAAAACGGTTGAACCAAGCCCGCCGTCGACCCCGGCTCCAAACTGATACCAGCCAATCTCATCAGCTCCAGGCACCTCGAGCTCACCGTTGGGTTCGAGGCCAACAGGTTGGACCTGGCCACTCTTGCCCAAGTTCGGAAGCTCCAGCGTTGCCGGTGGGCGTCCAATCGGTGCCCCAAGACCGTCGAGCACCCGCTCGGGGAATGCCGTTGGTAGTTCGATGAAACCGGATGCGAGTTCCGACATTGGCAGGCTGCCGGGGACGTCGACGTCGGCGGTGTCGGTGGCCGCTCTCGCCAACACAGGGGCCGTGGTTGTCGGCGAACTTCCGTCACCGAGACTGCCGCCGGTGGACTCCTCAACGAGAGCTGAGCTGGCTGCGGGTGTTGTTGCAACAGGCTCGGCACTCGCCTCGGACTGGCCCCCACCGCATGCGGCAAGGACCAACCCGAGGGCAAAGAGCGAGGCGCTAGACAAGCGACTCTGAGTGAACATTGTCGACTAAGCCTTTACGAACTGGCGGCGGGTAGCTACTGCACCAAATGCAGCGATACCGATGACGAGAGCTGCAAGAGGTGCGTTCGAGCCGCTGTCGACCGGGCTGTTGCCGGTGTTAACGACGTTTGGCACTGCGCCGAGGCCGGTGATGGCTTCGGTGAGGACCGAGAGGTTGTCAGCGTCGAGCGAACCAACCGCATAGACGACGAGGGAGGTGCCTTCAGCGATTGGCAGGTCAGCTGGGCCAATTACCACTGGCTCAGTCTCGCCTGTGGGAACAACCGAAGCGCTGATCGTGCCAGCTGGGAGGTCAGCGGTTCCCTCTGCACCGTTCGGCACGTTGGTGAATGCAGCGTCGCCGTTGGCGAGGATGTCAACGTTTGGTGCAGCAGCAGCGTGACGCACGACGAGGCGGCCGTTGCCAGCGTCGATGGTCGACACGTCGTTCGAGAAGACGCTCACGGTTGGCGTGCCGTCAGCGTCGAGGTGTGCAATGGCGGTGAAGTTTCCAGAGGCTGGAACATCGAAGTCCCCAACGTCGATGGCGACGGTGTCGGTTCCTGCGAGAAGAACCTGGAGGCCTTCGAGGGTTTGACCAGCGAAGCCAGATAGATCTTGGGTGTCGCCAAAGCTGAAGCCAGGGATGACGACAGCGCCACCTGCGGCGACGTCAACATCGGTGTCGGGGATGCCGTGGATGAGGTGCACACGCACGTCATCTTGGGCGCTTGCCGCAGTTGCGGGGAAAAGTACCGCCGCAAACAAGGCGACGAGAACGAGCAGACGCTTGTTCATGGGGGAACTCCATTTCGTAGGGGATGCCGGTTCTACGAGAGGCGGTCCCCGAACGGATGCAGTTCGCGGCAGGTTTTGCCGAATTACCCACCAAACCGTTGAATTTTCAAGGCGAGCTGGCTGACAATTTTAGTGCTAATTACACGGAGGACGCTTCGTCGGCGATTGGTCCGCGCTCAGCACCGATGGTCGTATCGTCACCATGACCAGTGTGTACGAGGGTCGAATCGTCGAGCGGAAGGAGCTGACGAGCGATCGAATCGACCAGCAACTGACGGCTGCTGAACGAGCGTCCAGTGGCACCTGGCCCGCCGTTAAACAGCGTGTCCCCAGAAAACAACGTGTTGAGGTCGGGCACGTGGAAGCAACAACCACCCGGCGAGTGCCCTGGCGTGTGCAAGACCTTTACAGTCGAGCCAGCAATGTCGATCTGGGCGCCGTCAACGAGTGCATCGTCAATGCGCCGATCGGGATGGACGACGTCCCACAACATGCCGTCGTCTCCGTGCAGCCAGATCGGAGAGTCCGATTCGGTGGCCAGCTCTACGGCGGCGTTGATGTGATCGTTATGTCCATGCGTGCAGATAATCGCCTTCACCTTGCGACCCCCGATGCCCTCGAGAATCGGGCGGTGATCGTGGGCGGCGTCAAACACGATGACTTCCCGGTCGTCTCCGAGTAGCCAGATATTGTTTTCGACTTCAAAGTCTTCGCCGTCAAGGCTGAAAATTCCGGCGGTGACGACGTGGTCGATTCGCAGGCTCACAGCACGACCACCGAGCGGAGTACTTCGCCGCGCTCCATCTTGTGGAACGCCTCTTCAACACCGTCGATGCCGATGGTCTCCGATACGAAGCCATCGAGGTTCAGGCGGCCCTGCTGGTAGAGGTCGATGAGCATCGGGAAATCTCGGCTTGGAAGACAATCGCCGTACCAAGACGATTTGAGAGCCCCGCCACGGCCAAAGACCTCGATGAGTGGTAGTTCGATCTTCATCTCGGGATTCGGCACGCCCACGAGCACGACGGTGCCCGCAAGGTCGCGGGCATAGAAGGCCTGTTCGTAGGTAACCGGAAGCCCGACGGCTTCGATGGCGACGTCAACGCCATTGCCGCCGGTGAGCTCGCGGATCTTCTCGATCGGGTCTTCCTTGGAGGAGTTAATGGTGTGAGTTGCCCCGAACCCCTTGGCCCATTCGAGCTTGGTGTCGTCGAGGTCGACAGCGATGATCGTGCTCGCGCCCGCAATACGGGCACCTTCGATAGCCGCGTCGCCAACTCCGCCGCAACCAAATACAGCAACCGAGTCGCCTCGCTGAACGTTGCCGGTGTTGAGCGCAGCACCAATGCCGGCCATGACTCCACATCCGATCAGACCAGCCACCTCAGGCTTTACCGAGTCGTCAACCTTCGTGGCTTGCCCTGCGTGGACGAGTGTCTTCTCAGCAAAGGCACCAATGCCAAGCGCAGGAGAGAGCTCCTCGCCATCGAGCGTCATCTTCTGCGTGGCGTTGTGCGTGTTGAAGCAGATGTGCGGGTTGCCACGCTTGCACGAACGGCACTCGCCGCAGACAGCGCGCCAATTCAAGATCACAAAGTCACCAACCGCAATATCGGTGACGCCTTCGCCGACGGCTTCGACGATGCCCGAAGCCTCGTGGCCGAGCAGGAATGGAAACTCGTCGTTGATAGCGCCCTCGCGGTAGTGCAGATCGGTATGGCACACCCCGCACGCCTTCACATCGATCAACGCTTCACCCGGGCCCGGATCGGGAACATCGATCTCTACGAGCTCAACGGGAGCCCCCTTCGACCGTGCGATAACTGCCTTCACCTTGTGAGCCATAACATCCCTTCATTCACTACCGGATTGACGATCGGACATTAGCCGGTCTCACCACCTAGAACCCCATGCGGCGCCACGTCTACGCCGCCATTCCAGCACTTCGAAGAATCTGTGGTCTGCCAGCGGGCAATAGTCAGGCTTGCGGACCACAGAACTCGTGGTGCGGATTCTGTGGTCTGCCAGCGAGCACTAGTCAGGCTTACGGACCACAGATTTTGTGGTGGCGGGACTAGACGTCGAGGTAGCGGGAGACGGCCAGGATTGAACCGACAGTTGCTACCGCGGTGCCGATGGCAATTGCGGTGAGCGAGATGAAGAGAAACTCGCTGTCGGTAACACGGAAGCCCTCAAGCAGGCGAAGGCGGTCGGACTCTGAGAAATCTTCGATGACGTACTGGCGCGCGAATGCCAAGAACGGCAAGGCCAGCAGCGCGCCAATGACCCCCTGTAGGAGGCCTTCGATCATGAACGGTATTCGGATGAACCAGTTCGATGCCCCCACGAGTTTCATTATCTCGATCTCGTTTCGGCGAGATGAGATAGCGATGCTGAGCGTGGTGAGAATCACGATCGCAGACGCGACGAGCAACAACACGCCCACCCACAACATGACCTGGCTGATCTTCTCGGCATTGGTTTGGATCTCTCGAATGACCTCGGTGGCAAAAACGACGGTTCTCACCCCCGGTTTGCTCTCGAACGTGCCACCGAGCGCGGCTACAGCACCTGCATCAGGATCGGTTGGCTGAATTCGAAAACTCGGAGGCATGGTCTCAACCGAGATGGTGTCGAGCAGCTCTTCGTCACCGGCGAAGAACTCGATGAACTCGTTGAAGGTCTCTTCTTTCGAGACGAAGTCCCAGTCGTTGATCTCTTCGCCGCGGCTCTCTTCGAGGAGCGCTTCGATTGCGTCGAGCTGACTTTGTTCGGCGTCGGCCTTCATGAACACCACGAACTCGATGCCGCCCTCCCACCGTTGCGTCGCGTTTTCGACACCTCGGGCCACAAGCTGCGACGTGCCAAAGAGGGTCAACGAGACCGCAGCGACGAGAATCGAAGCGAGGGTCAGAGCAATGTTGCGCCAGATGTTCTGGCCGGTCTCGGCCAGTAGGAATCGTGCTTTTCCGATCATCGGTATTGACCTCCGGACTGATCGCGTACGATCTCGCCGTCCTTGAGCTCGATGACGCGACGGCGCATCGTGTCCACAATGCCGCGGTCGTGGGTGGCCATGACCACGGTGGTGCCAGTGCGGTTGATTCGGTCGAGCAGCCGCATAATGCCAACTGCGGTGTCGGGGTCGAGGTTTCCGGTGGGCTCGTCGGCGAGCAGGATCAACGGACGGTTCACAAAAGCTCGCGCAATCGATACTCGCTGCTGTTCGCCTCCCGAGAGTTCGTCGGGCATACGGTGCGACTTCTCGGACAAACCAACGAGGTCGAGAATTGCCGGGACCTGCTGGTCGATCACGTGCTTGGGACGGCCAATTACTTCGAGGGCGAACGCGACGTTCTCGGCCACGGTGCGCTTTGGCAGCAGCCTGAAGTCCTGGAAGATGCAGCCGATGTTGCGGCGCAGGAACGGAACCTTCCAACTCGACAAGCCAACAATGTCTTTGCCGGCCACGTACACCTTGCCGCTAGTGGGCTTCTCTTCCCGGTTCAGCAGGCGAATGAACGTCGACTTTCCCGAACCGGATGCGCCGACGAGGAAGACAAACTCGCCCTTCTCAATCTCGGCGCTGGCGTCGATGAGCGCCGGAGACGTCGGGTTGTACTCCTTGGTGACATTCTCTAAGCGAATCATGACGACTTTTCACCTTCGGCGCGATTCCAGCGCAGGTAGGACTCCATAAAGGGGTCGAGGTTGCCGCCCAGGACCGAGTCGACATTACCCGTTTCGTGCTCGGTTCGGAGGTCCTTCACCATTTGATACGGCTGTAGAACATACGAGCGGATCTGAGAACCGAAACCTACGTTGCTATTTGCCCCACTAATGGCAGCGATTTCGGCGTCACGCTTCTGCCGTTCGAGTTCGAGCAGCTTTGCTGCCATCATCTGCATTGCACGGTCTTTGTTCTGATGCTGGCTTCGCTCGTTCTGACAGCTCGTCACCGTGCCGGTCGGGATGTGGGTAATTCGCACGGCCGAGTCGGTCACGTTGACATGCTGGCCGCCAGCACCCGAGGATCGGTAGGTGTCGATGCGAAGGTCCTTCTCGTCGATCTCGACTTCCTCGGTCATGGCTTCGAAGAACGGCGTCACCTGCATGGCTGCGAACGCTGTCTGACGCTTGCCTTCGTTGTTGAACGGCGAGATGCGCACCAACCGATGCACGCCGTGCTCGCCCTGCAGGAGGCCGTATGCATGGCGGCCTTTGATCAGAAACTCGGCTTGACTGATGCCCGCCTCGGTTCCGTCGTTAGCCGACACGAGCTCGTAGTCGAGGCCGCGCTTCTTTGCCCACCGCTCGTACATCGAGAGCAGCATTTCGGTCCAGTCCTGGGCGTCGGTGCCGCCCTCGCCACTCTTGACCAGGCAGACTGCATCGCGCTCGTCGAACTCGCCCGTGAAGAGCGCACGAAGCTCGAGGGCGTCGAGGTCCTCCCCCATTGAAGCGACCGCGTTTTCGATCTCCTCGACAAGTGACTCGTCAGCCTCTTCGCGTGCCATCTCTTGAAGCGTTTCGGCATCTTCGATCGTGGAACTCAGCTTGTCGAACAACGCTATATCGTCGTTCACTGCCGACAATTCGGTCTGCACCTGCCGAGCTTGATCGGGGTCGTCCCATAGGTCAGGGCGCGACATTTCGGCCTCGAGCTGGGGCTGACGAGAGCGCTGCTCGTCGATCCGCAGATACCCAGCGGCCTCATCGAGGCGCGTCCGGAGCGCGGCAAAGGTGTCAGTGAAGTCCTGCATAGTGATGCGTCAGCGCCCGTGGCACTGTTTGAATTTCTTACCGCTCCCGCACGGGCACTTCTCGTTACGTCCGACGTTCTCGAACTCGTTGTTGACCTTGGGCGTCTTCGGCGCGTCAACCGGTTCGTCAGGGTCGGCTTCGATCACGCCGTTCGACTGTGACCCAGCACCGATTGGCGAGGCCTTCGCTGTTTCTACCGCAGATGCCTCGTCGAGCTTGATCGCCTTTGAATCGACGATCTGGGAGTCGGGGGCTGGCTCTTCCTGAGGCGTTTCCTTGACCTCGACATGCATGATGTAGCGCACATACTCGGAGTCGATCCCTTTGATCATCTGACCGAACATCTCGAAGCCTTCACGCTGCCACTCGGTCGCAGGGTCTTTTTGACCCATGGCTCGCAGATGGATTCCCTCACGCAGGTAGTCCATGGCATAAAGGTGATCGCGCCAGCGCTGATCGATGAGGCGCAACATGATCTGGCGCTCGACCTGGCGCATGGTTTCGACGCCAACGAGTTCTTCTCGGTTCTCGAAGCGTTCGATCGCGTCGGTGGTGAGCGTTTGGTAGAGCTCGCCGCCGTTTGGCTCTTCGGCAAAGCGATCAGCGTCGAGTTCGGTTGGCCAATATCCCTGCACCTCAGACTCGAGCGTGTCGACATCCCACTCTTCGGGGTGCTCGGCGGCGGCGTGGGTCTCGATGAGGCCGTCGACGACTTCGGCGATGGCCTCGACCGAGGTGTCGCGCAGGTCTTCGCCCTCGAGGATGTTCTTGCGGCGCTCGTAGATGACCTTGCGCTGCTCGTTCATCACCTCGTCGTACTTGAGAACGTTCTTGCGAACCTCCGCGTTCTTTGCCTCGACGGTGTTCTGGGCCCGTTCGATGGCCTTGGTGACCATCTTTGCTTCGATCGGCACGTCCTCGGGCAGGGCCCGGTCCATCACGTAGTTCATTGCACCGGTGGCAAACAGGCGCATGAGGTCGTCTTCAAGCGACAAGTAAAAGCGGCTCTCGCCGGGGTCACCCTGACGGCCCGATCGGCCACGGAGCTGGTTATCGATTCGACGGCTCTCGTGGCGCTCGGTGCCGAGCACGTATAGCCCGCCGAGCTCGCGAACGCGGTCACCGTCGATGGTGCACTGCTCGGTGTACTTTTCGAGGAGATCGGCGTAGCGGGCTTCGTATTCTTCGCTGCCGATCTCGAGATCTTCGGCCCGGGCATCGCGCTCGGCCAAACCTTCTGGATCGCCACCGAGCTTGATGTCGACGCCACGACCAGCCATGTTCGTGGCAACGGTAACGCCGTGGAGACGGCCCGCCTGGGCAACCACGTGGCCCTCTTTGGTGTGTTGCTTGGCGTTCAGAACCGTGTGCTTGATGCCCCGCTTGTCGAGGATGCGGCTGAGCTTTTCGGACTTCTCGACCGTGACGGTACCGACGAGGATCGGTTGGCCGTTCGCGGTGCGAACCTCGATGTCATCGGCGACTGCGTTGAACTTGCCGTCCTCGGTCTTGAAGATGAGGTCGGCCTGGTCGGCACGAATGACGGGAAGGTTCGTAGGGATCTGGGCGACCTGAAGACCGTAGGTTCCGGCGAGCTCGGCGGCTTCGGTCTGGGCCGTGCCGGTCATGCCCGACAGCTTCTCGTACTGGCGGTAATAGTTTTGCAGCGTGATCGTGGCGAGGGTTTGGTTCTCCTCTTTGATCTTCACGCCTTCTTTGGCTTCAACAGCCTGATGCAGACCATCGGACCAACGACGCCCCTCGAGCACGCGACCCGTGAATTCGTCGACGATCTTCACTTCCCCACCGTCGACCAGGTATTCCTTGTCTCGCTTGTACAGCTCCTTGGCCTTCAACGAGGCGAGCAGCTGGTGAACAAGGTTGGCGTTCGCAGAGGCTGGGTCGTAGAGGTTGTCGATGCCAAGGGCACCTTCAACCGCGTGAATACCAGCCTCGGTTGGGGCAACGACGCGCTTCTCTTCGTCGACGTCGTAGTCGACATCGCGCTGCAACGAACGGGCGATGCTGGCGAACTTGTAATAGATCTGTGCCGCGTCCGCTACCCGGCCAGAGATGATCAGCGGTGTACGGGCTTCGTCGATGAGGATCGAGTCGATCTCGTCGACGATGCAGTAGGCATGACCGCGCTGCACCCGAGCTTCGGCCGACATGGCCATGTTGTCGCGTAGGTAGTCGAAGCCAAATTCGTTGTTGGTGCCGTAGGTGACGTCTGCTGCGTACTGCTCACGCTTGAAGGTTGAATCGCGGTTGCCAGGGATGACCAACCCGACCGACAGGCCCATCCAGCGATGCAACCGACCCATGTTTTCGGCGTCTCGGGCGGCGAGGTAATCGTTGACCGTGACGAGGTGAACGCCCTTACCGGTGAGGCCGTTGAGGTACACGGGAAGCGTCGAGACCAGGGTCTTGCCCTCGCCGGTGCGCATTTCGGCGACCCAACCGAGGTGCAGGGCCAGACCACCCATGAGCTGCACGTTGTAGTGGCGCATTCCGAGCGTTCGGATAGAGGCTTCACGGACAACTGCGAACGATTCGACCAGGAGGTCGTCGAGGCTGGCGCCGTTGTCTAGGCGAGTGCGAAACTCGCCCGTTTTTGCTTGGAGCTCTTCGTCGCTGAGCTTCTGGATCTCGGGTTCAAGTGCGTTGATGTCAGGCGCGATGGCCTCGAGCGCGCGGATCTTCTTGCCTTCACCGCTTCGGAGAACCTTTTTGAACATGCTCATAGCGAACTAATGCTAGTGGTGCAAGCTCACTTGGCTGCGTCACGACGAACGCTTCTCGCCGATTTCTTTCGCGCCGCCCGCCACGAATCGCTAGCCAGATTGGTTACGCCGAGTCGATCAGACCAATATCGCCATCGTCTCGGATGTAGACGACGGACGACTTATTTGTCTCGACGTTGGTGAACAAGAAGAAGTCGTGGCCGAGCAATTCCATTTGCAGAACTGCGTCTTCTGCGGTCATTGGGTCGATGGTGAACTGCTTCTTCTTGACGATCTGCGCCACATTGTCGTCAACGTCGAGTTGCGTCGGCATTGCCATTGCGAGGTCGTCGACGCGGATGCTGTGCTCGCCGTTGTTCTCGTGGCGGTGAAGTTTCGTCTTGAGCTTGTGGAGCTGATGCTCGAGCTTGACCGTAGCCATATCGATTGCCGTATAGGGGTCTGGGGCGGTCACCTTGGTTCGGACGGAATGGCCATCACCCTCAAGGGTTACTTCGCAAATCTCTTTGTCAGCTATTCGAGGATTTCGCTCCTCACAGAAATGCACATCAGCTCGTTCCAGTCCTGGAACGTATTTGTCGAGCCTGCTGAGCTTTGATCGGGTTACATCTTGCAACCGATCAGTCACGTTGGTTCGACGGGAGCTGATGTTCACCTGCATGGGGTTCCTCCGGGTCATTCTGAGTTGTAGGTATTGCTGTGACATTCGACACTACAACAGAAAACCTTGACCCCGAAAACGATCAGCAGAATTGTGAGAGTCAGTTCGAGACTGCAGTTGTGGCCGCATTCGGAGCCGGTGTTGCAGCCAGCGCAACGAATGAGGTCGAGCGGGCACCAGCTAAGCCGAGGGTGAGAGCGCACGCGACAGCGGTAGCGCCGGTGGTGACCACGTCGTCGACGAGAAGAATGCGCTCAGGTACGCGATCGCTGGCGCGAAATTCAACTCCTTGACGCTCGGCCCGGTCGCGGCCCTGCTGGGCCCCATTGTCGACCCGCTTCAACGGCTTCGCGACCGGCACACCGAGATGTTTCGACAGCCGCTTGGCGATGAGCTCGGGAACATCAAAGCCACGCTCGCGGCGCCGCTCGGGGTGCGATGGTACGGCCACCACCGCGTCGAAGTTGGAGTGCAAGGTAGCGGCGAGAGCGTCTACCAACGGAGAGAGAGCTTGTCGGCGGTTCTCGTATTTGATGGCGGTGACAAGCTCGGCGCCGACCCCCTCGTAGGAACACAGGACGGTTGCTTTGTCGACCGCCAGCAGAGGGGGGACGTCGGGAGGCGAGAGCTGATCGACGCAGGCCCCACACACGCCGCTTGCGGGCTCGTTGCACACGACGCACGTGTTCTGGAATAACCACATGCCGGCCACCTTAGAGAGCGGCACTGACAAGATCTTGGCCGCAACACAACGGACATGAATTTGCCACAGGTCCGCGCGCCAGGCGGCACAAACGTTGCGGCGCGAGTCACACGAAACCACGCTCCGTAGCGAGCATTCAGCTAGGCCCAATAGTTGAAAATGACGTGGCCGATGGTTTGGGGCTTGTACCGATCGGCAAGTTCACGCTCGGCCGACGCAAGCAAGTCGAGAGATGATGGTTCAAGTGGGGCGTTGAGTACCGCTGCGCCCAGCAGTTGCGGCCTCCAGCCTGCAGCGTGGGTTGGGACTTCGAGGTCGACATAGCCGCCCGCAGCTGCCCACGAAGACCCTGGTTCTGGCGGAACCGTCAACACCCCAACGAGGGGCACGTGGTTGTTGTGCAACAGCCAGATCTCAAGACGATCGATGCCGAGCGTGGTGAATGAAGGCCACGGTTCAGCAACAGGTACCTCGACAACTTTGCTGTGGTTCGCTGAAGCCAACGACCGCACCCATTGGGTAAAGAAGTCTTTCCGCCCGACCGCCTCCCGGGTGTTCTCCTTGCCATAGCCAGTGACCCCACGGGGAAGCTCGAACATCACCCCATCCTGACACCACCGCTAGCTCCCCTCACCACCCTTGGGGACAGGCCCCATAAAGGCCCGCAAGAAACGGGGGCTCGTGCCTGCCCTGTCAACAATGGGGTCAGACCCCATCGTTGACCGACACGCACAACACTGCTGATTTCTCACTAACCAAGTTCGAAGCTGGAAGCCGCGAACACCGCCACCAACGTCGAAACAACAGCATGTCACTGTGGCGAATGAACGGCCCCCGGAGGGGACGT
Organism: uncultured Acidimicrobiales bacterium; assembly: GCA_938038785.1. Classification (GTDB taxonomy): domain Bacteria; phylum Actinomycetota; class Acidimicrobiia; order Acidimicrobiales; family SHLQ01; genus SHLQ01. The sequence continues at coordinate 59,086 of CALHTB010000031.1, read as the reverse complement.
CATCGCTGATCTGCGAAGCCGCCAACTGAGTTCGAAGCTGCGAAGCCGCAAGCACCGCCTCCGGCGCCCAGGCTGCGTGCCGCATGAACGCTCCCCGAAGGACGTCATGCTGCAGCCCGAAGGGAGCAAAATCGCGGCGGAGCCGCTGCTCCCTTCGGGATCAGCGCCTAATACCGGTAGTGGTCGGGCTTGTAGGGGCCTTCGACGGGGACGCCGATGTAGTCGGCCTGTTCTTGGCTCATCTCGGTGAGGCGAACACCGAGGTGGTCGAGGTGAAGTCGTGCGACCTTTTCGTCGAGCTGCTTGGGAAGCACGATGACCTCTGGCGGTGGGCCAGCGTACTTCTCGGCGTTGGCATGCAGTTCCATTTGCGCCAGTACCTGGTTGGTGAAGCTGAACGACATCACGAAGCTTGGGTGGCCGGTGGCGTTACCGAGGTTGAGGAGGCGTCCTTCGGAGAGCACGAGTACCGAGTGGCCGTCAGGGAAGACGTACTCGTCGACCTGTGGCTTGATGTTCGTGCGCTGCACGTCGCTCATCTTTTCGAGGCCGGCCATGTCGATCTCGTTGTCGAAGTGACCTACGTTGCCCACGATTGCTTGGTGCTTCATGCGGGCCATGTGGTCGGCCATGATGATGCCCTTGTTGCCCGTGGTGGTGATGAAGAGGTCGGCGGTTTCCATGACGTCTTCGAGACGAACGACGTCGAACCCTTCCATTGCGGCCTGAAGGGCACAGATTGGGTCGACCTCGGTGACCATGACTTTGCAGCCTTGACCCTTGAGCGAAGCTGCGCAGCCCTTGCCGACATCGCCGTATCCGAGAACGACGGCGGTCTTACCGCCGAGCATTACGTCGGTGCCGCGGTTGATGCCGTCGATGAGGCTGTGGCGAATGCCGTACAGGTTGTCGAACTTGCTCTTGGTGACTGCGTCGTTGACGTTGATGGCTGGGAACAGGAGCTCGCCTGCCTCTTGCATGTGGTAGAGGCGATGAACACCAGTGGTGGTCTCTTCCGAGACGCCGCGGATGCCCGGCGCAATCTTCTGCCAGAAGTCGTTGCCCTGTTCGGCCCAGATAGTGCGGAGCTGTTCCATGAAGACGCCCTCTTCTTCGGACGCGTCTTCTGGGGTCTCGGGGATGGCGCCGGCCTTTTCGAATTCGAGGCCCTTGTGCACGAGCATCGTGGCGTCGCCGCCGTCGTCGAGGATGAGGTTGGGGCCTTGCCCGTCTGGCCAGTGGAAGAGCTGTTCGGTTGCCCACCAGTACTCTTCGAGCGTTTCGCCCTTCCACGCAAACACTGGCGTGCCCTTCGGGTCGGCTACGGACCCCTCAGGACCAACGGCGATCGCTGCTGCAGCGTGGTCCTGTGTGGAGAAGATGTTGCACGTCACCCAACGAACGTCGGCACCGAGAGCGACGAGGGTCTCGATGAGAACGGCGGTCTGGATCGTCATGTGGAGAGAGCCAGCAATGCGGGCGCCCTTCAGTGGTTGTGCGTCGCCGTATTCGGCGCGAAGTGCCATAAGGCCGGGCATCTCGTGCTCGGCGAGGCGCATTTCTTTGCGGCCGAATTCGGCCAGCTCGAGGTCAGCGACTTTGAAGTCGGGAGTGGTCATAGGAAAGCTCCTGGGGATGGCCGAGATGAGAATCTCGGACGTCTGCGCGTTCGCAGATAATGAAGTGGCTGGGACCAGCTGGCCTCAAGAACGTCTGTTCAGCCACCGGTCATTGTAGGAGATCCACTCGCCCAAGGGTGAGACCGGCGACGTGACGTTAGGCGTCAAAAGTTGGGGTGATTCCCGAGCTCTCAGCGAGCGCTTCAAGTCGAGCGTGCTCGGCATCGTCGACGGTCTCGGCCTTGTCGATCAACATGATTGGAATGTCGTCGACGATCGAGTATTTCATCTTCAGCCGGGGGTTGTAGAGGCTGTTCTCGGCTTCGAAGTACAGAAGCGGTCCTTTGTCCGATGGACAAGCAAGGATTTCGAGAAGCTGCTGTGCAAGTGCCATAAGAGCAAGCATACGGTGTCGACTCAGCCCTTGGAGCGCCAACGGGGAGCGGAGCTCGCGAAGCGACCATGTCGACTCCCGCGGATCTGGGCGGAAGTCCCAAGAAATGATCGCGGAAGTCCCAGCGCCAACGGGGAGCGGAACTCGCGAAGCGACCATGTCGACTTCCGCGGATCTGGGCGGAAGTCCCAGCGCCAACGGGGAGGGAGCAGAGCGGACGACCATGTCGACTTCCGCAGATCTGGGCGGAAGTCCCAGCGCTAAAACAGCGCCCTTACTTCGGCGACTCGAGCTGCGACTTCATCTTCGGTGCCAGCTTCGAGATTAAGTCGAAGCAAGGGCTCGGTGTTCGATGGGCGCAGGTTGAACCACCAGTCCCCCATGTCGACGGTGAGGCCGTCGAAGCGGTCCTGGTCGGCGCCGGCGTAGGCAGCGGCGACCTTGTCGATGGTGACGGACGTATCGTCGACCTTTGTGTTGATCTCGCCCGAGGCGACGTATCGGCGCAGCGGAAGTACGAGCTCGTGCAGAGGCTGGTCTGCCTTGCACATCGCTTCAAGGATCACGACCGCTGCGATCAAACCAGAGTCAGCCCGCCAGTTGTCTCGGAAGTAGTAATGACCCGAGTGCTCGCCACCAAACGCGGCGCCGGTGTCGGCCATGATCGCCTTGATGTAGCTGTGACCCACCTGGGTACGCACCGCGGTGCCACCGTTCTCGGCGATGATCTCGGGCACGACCTTCGAGCAGATGAGGTTGTGCAGGATGGTGGCGCCAGGTTCGCGTTGGAGAATCCCCTCGGCGACGAGTGCGGTCGTCAGCGAACCCGAGACGCCCTCGGCGTTGGCGTCGACCAAGAACACGCGGTCGGCGTCACCGTCGAATGCGAGGCCGATATCGGCCCCCACTTCGGTGACGCGACGCTTCAGGTCGACGAGGTTGGCGTCGTTGAGCGGGTCGGCTGGATGGTTCGGAAACGTGCCATCGAGCTCCTCGTACATGATCTCGAGCTCGAAGGGCAGGTGTTGGAACACCGCAGGCACCACAAGCCCACCCATGCCGTTGGCGGTGTCGGCCACGATCTTGAGTGGCTTCATCTGCGCGACGTCAACGAACGACAAGACGTGGTCGGCGAAGCCGTCGAGCATTTCCTTCTGACTCAGGCTTCCGTTGCCGGTTGTGTCGAGTCGGGTGCGGGCGTTCTCTTTGATTTCGCTTAGGCCAGTATCAGCGCCCATTGGGGCGGCGCCAGCGCGGCACATCTTGATGCCGTTGTACTCGGCCGGGTTGTGCGATGCCGTGAAGATCGCACCTGGCATGTCCAACGAGCCGGACGCGAAGTACATCATGTCGGTCGAAGCCAGTCCGATGTCGATGACGTCGAGCCCTTGGCTCATTGCCCCTTCGGCGAAGGCAGCCGCGAACTCGGGCCCGGTTGGGCGCATGTCATGACCGACCACGATCGAAGTGGCGCCATCGTTGTCGGCTACGAATCGGCCATACGCCGCGCCGATGTTCCCGCTTAGCTCGGCGTCGAGTTGTTCCGGAGCGAGTCCGCGAACGTCATATGCCTTGAAAATTGCATCGATATCGCCCATATCCATCCTTCGGTCGACGTGCCGTCGTCGTAAGCCAGTATGACGATGTTGACGTGCTAGGAGGTCGATGTCGTGGCCGTGGCGGTCGTTGCTTCTGGCAGCAACGACACTCGTTCTGGATCGGTGTATTCGCCCCGTGCAGACCAGCGACGGATTCGACCCAAGTCGGCCAGCAACGTCACCGTGTCTCGGATGAGGTTGACGGTTGACGCGTCGGTTTCGGCGATGGTCATTGGCACTTCGGTCAAAGACAATCGCCACCGTTCAACGAGGTGAAAGATCTCGATGTCGAACGAGAAACCGTTGAGCTTGGTCTTCGAGAAGATGAGCTCGGCGACATCGCTGCGAAAGCCCTTGCATCCGGCCTGGGTGTCTCGATATTGGCCGAGGAGTAGGACATGGGTAGCGATGTTCACCATGCGCCCGCCAACATCACGCACAAGTCCGGCACTGGTGTGGGTGACGAGTCGGGAGTCTCGACGGGTGCCCACGGCAACGTCCCAACCTGCCTCGAGTTCGGTCATCAAGCGAATGACCTCTGAGGGTCCGTACGCAAGGTCAGCGTCGAGAAACACGCGGCTGCGGCCACTCGACGCGAGCATGCCCTGACGGACAGCGCCGCCCTTACCCAAGTTCTCCGGAAGGAGCAGTCCCTTAGCAAGGCCGGTTGCGTCGGCCGCGGCCGCGGTGCCATCGCCCGAGCCGTCGTCAACTACGACGATTTCGAAGTCGCTTGGGTCGATCAGGGTGGAGAGGTGGCCGTGGAGCTTGCGGACGGTGTCGGCAATTCGCTCGACTTCTTTGTACGCCGGCACCACCACCGAAAGCCGAAGTGAGTCCGACGGTGCCGCTCGGTTTGCCGGCGACCCCTGCTCACTTCGAACGATCGAAAAGAGAAACCACCGGTTCGACACGGCGCGCACCACCGCGGCCGCCGCGATAGCGATCGCCTTGGCGAGCCAGCCGCGTTCGCTGGAACTGAACAACACGAACAAGTCGACGAGCCCAGCCAACGCGATCGAGGAAATGAACGCGATGGGTCGGTGGATCCAGCGCAGGTTGGGGTCGTTGCGCAGTGTGAACTTTCGATGGGCTGACATGCCAACAACGGCTGCCAATACCAGCGCAGCGATGTCTGCTGCCCACCATCGGAAGCCGGCGTCGCGTAGAAGCAAGTAGCTGAAGAGGTCGACAGCGGTAGCCACCAATGCGACAGCTACAAAGAACCTCAGCCGCCGAGTCATACCGTTGGCGGCCCTGGCGGATCGTTGGACGGCACCGACCATCGAGAGGTCGAATCCGACACCGGTAACTCATTTGGGGTTGACGGTGCTGGCGGCGACGAAGCGGCCGATTCCTCTGTTTCTATCGACCCGCCACCAAACGTTTCGTCGGGGGCCAACATGACGGTGTTTGCGCGGAATCGTCCGCCAAACCCGTTGACGAGCAACGCGGCAATGCCCGCGAACGTCATGGCGAGGGCAATCCAATCGGTTCCGGTGCGAGCAAAATAGAGTTCCACATTTTGTTCAGTCGGCACGACGACCATGAAATTAGGGGCAACACGGAATGGACCGTCGGCGCCGCGGACCTTCCAACTCGGGAAATACGACGCCCGCACGAGCACCGGGGTTCCGATTTGGTCCACGCTGAACGAGATCGAATCGGTCTCGGCCACGATGCTCGACACCGTCGTCTCGGTGCTGACGAAGGTCTCGGGGAGTAAGTCTCGCATGGGAGGAGCGTCGCCAACAGAGCCGGCTAGGCGAGTGTCGTCGCCTTCATATCGGACAACCACTTCCTCAGCGTCGATGCTTCGCCACTCGGCCGGGCCAGATGATGCCGGGCGAGTTTGGCTGAGGTCATCAAACCACTCGATGCCAACGTCGAGCCATTGGTCCTGGTGGTTGCGAACGCCGTCGAGCACGACCGGGGCGATGTCGAGGGGTTCGACGAGTACTGCTTGGGTTTCGAAGATGACCCATGGGGTCGCTGTCGCAACCTCTGTGAGCGCGTCGTGGTTGCGGGCTGCTTCGACCGAATCGCGGGAGAACGCCATGTAATAGCGGACGCCCATTTCGTGCATTCGTTCGACGCCGCGGTCGATGTCGAAGTTTCCATAGGGCAGATCGCGCATTGCTCGTGATGGGCCGCCAACCGATTGGTTCGCTCCGGCCTGTCGACTCGGGGCCGAGAGGTCGCTCTGCAGCATGAAGTGGTACGGAACCGTCGGCGTGGCCTCGAAGTACAACCCTTCCATCGAACCGATGCAGCCGTCGGTCCACATCGGCATAAGCATCATCGCCATCGTCGTTCCATAGCGGTTGAGCTCGGGGGCGAACTCCCACATCGCTCGGCCACAGCCGATCTGCTCGCCAACGCCAGCCATCGTTCGCTGGACAAACGCGTACTCTTCCCAACCGCCTTGACCTACATCGCCGGGGCCGTTCACTGCTTCGGGCTTTGCTTGCAGACCCGAGAAGTTCCAGGTCGACCAACCGGGGATGAAGCTGTTGTCGTCGGACGCGATCTCGAGCGGCCCGAGGGACCAGGTTCGCTTGGGGGCGTTGGTTACGGTGTCGATGCCCCCAATGGTGTTCAAAGCGAGGCCGAAGAGCACGAACACGCACACCATGGCCGCTATCGGTGCTGCCGTCAGCACCGCCTGCGGGTTGGGCAAGGCGAGCTGGGCAAGGAACCCTGGAGCTATTTCGGGTATGACGGGCGCTTCTTCGGGTGAGTCGATCGAAGCGGTTGGCTCGACCTTCTCTGGGGAACTCGTCGAGGAGAACCGTCTAACCAACGAAACCACGGCGAGCAAGACGACGGTCAATGCCAGCACAAGGGCTGCGAACCAGACGTTGCGGTTCTCCATTTGGCCGCCGGTGAGAATGTCCCGAGCAGGGGTAGCGACCATCACGCCGAGCGCAACCATGAGGGCAACGATCTCGGCGCGATCAAACAGGCGGCTCAACTGTCGAGGTAGCTCGGTGAGAACGATGATCGCAAGTAGCGCAATACAAACAACGCGAGTCGAGTAACCGGCAGCGGGGCCGAGGTAGTCGAAGATTCCGCCGAGACGGTCGTCGAGCTTCATGAATTCGGGCTCGGGCCATACAACAGCACCGCGAATCTGCGTTGGCAGCAACAAGATGGCCGACGCCGCGGCAACACCCAGACGCAACACGGTTGGCATCTTTGTTACCTCGACGATAATCAGGTACACGGCAACGCCGGCCAGCAGCCCAACCGCCAAGTAGTAGAACGGCAAGATGCGAGCGTTCCACAGCCGCCCGTCGGGAAACCACACAAACCCCACTGCCATTACAAGTGCGGTCATTGCGAGGATCCATCCGAGCTCCACCCGGCGGATGAGCGAGAGCACAAGTCCGATGGCAGCAAGCACGAGTAGGACTGGCAGCGGCGGGTAATCGCTCAAGATCTCGGCCGGGTTGAGGTTGCTGCGCGTCACCAGCGGCGAGTGCACAATCTCGATGCGCTCCCATCCCATATCGTTGAGGTAGTCGGTGCGCAGGTAGAAGGGCAGCACCCAGAACGCGGACAAGAACACTGCGGTGGTTCCCGAGAGCAGCATCCACATCACCGACGAGAAGCGGCGTTGCAAGACGCGCAGAATCATGGTGACGATGACCGCTGCGAGCAGGAAGAACGCTGGCAGCAAATGGGTCAAACCGGTGAGCGCAATAAACACCGCAGCCCAGCCTCGGTGCTCGCCAGTCCTGGTTCCTCGAATGACCAGGCCGAGCGCCACCAGCGACAAGCTAAGCGAAATCGAGGCTGCGAATTCCCCCGCCAGCGTCGAGGCAATGTTGCCGCCGTAGATGTTGAAGGATCGGTCAAACGCAAACGCCAGGCTGGCGAGCGACAACACTGCCGGCCCGGGAAATCGAAGCCCACCAAAATGGCCAAGGGCCCAGCCAGCAACGGGAAAGAACACGACGCCGCTGACCGCAACCAGTTTGAACGCAACGTTGTAGGGCATCGCCACGATAAACGGGGCCAGCACCGCAAACCCGATGAGCAATCGGCGCGAGAGCGACCGGTTGCCCTGCACGTACGTAACGATCGCACCGGCGAGGAGGGCGACGATGATCGGGATGGAGAGAAACGGGCTGATACCGATGTCGAGGATGACGATCGCCAACGCAGGAAGCACCATATAGAAGTGGAACGCTGGGAAGCCCGAATACCAGTCGGGGGTCCATCCGGTGAGGCGCAGCTGCGGCAAAAGCTCGTCGCGCAAGAACGCTGGCCCCCACACGTGTGCGCCCATGTCGCCACCGGTGGGGGTGGTGTCAGTGAAGATCAGGTTCGGCTGTAGTTGCCAGAACACGAACAGTGCGCTGGCGGAAACGACGATCGTGGTGACGATCTTTTCGAGACGGTCCGCGCCGGTGCGCTGGGGGGTGGCCGACGTCATCCACCTAGCATCGCATTAACCGCGGTGCTTGCGTTGTCAGTGCCCTGCAGAATCTGCGAGCTCGTCGAGTACGCCCTTCAGGTTGATCGAGCCGGTAGGCGCTTCCCACTCGCGAACATCGCAGTGTGAGCAGCTGTGCAGCGTGCGCTTTGCCTCGTCGATGTCGAGGGTGATGTTGATCATTGCACGGGTGCACTTGGGGCAGTGCCGGGTCTGAACAAGTCCGTCTTCCATGGTTTTTCTCCCTTAGCTGATGCCTGTCCGCCGGTGCGCCAGGTAGTAGGGGAAGGATCGACGTCGACTAGTTGCGTGTAAGGAGACCGGGACTTCTGGGAACCCGATTTGATCCCGACGGCTTAGCGGGCGATGCACTCGCCTGGGCCGTCACACCCAGATTGGCGCTCGAGTTGCGACCGCGGCCCAGGGCTCGGATTGCGACCGCGGGATTACACAGCCGCCGAGCATCGAGAGCCCCCCAGGGCTCGGATTGCGACCGCGGGATTACACAGTTGCGAAGAGGAAGACGAGAGTGACGGCGTTGAAGGCCATATGGGCAATGATCGCTGGGAGAAGGCGCCCGGTTTTCAGCGCTAGCAAGCCAAATCCGAGCCCGGCGACGGTGAGCGGTATGAACTCGATCCAGCTGAGGTGGACTGCCCCGAAGATGATGCTTGCAAGAATGAGGCCTGGAATGTCTCCGAGCTTCTCAACGAGCGACCCCTGGATGATGCCTCGATAGAACAGCTCTTCGACCACTGGTGCACCGACGGCGACGCCGAGGATGAGTGCTGCGTAGGCGAACGGTGAGTTGAGGCTGTCGACGAGCTCTTGGGCGCGGCCCGATTGGGTGAAGTCGCCCAAGATCAGCGTCATCAAGATGCCGACGATGGTGAGGACCGGAACTTGAATGAACACGCCAGCACCGATGCCAAGCGGGATGTCGCTGGCTTTGCCGCGCAGATCCCAGCCTCGTTTCTCTTTGCCGGTGATGCTGGCGAGGAACCACGCGACCGCGAGCATGACGATCCACCCCGGAACCAACGTTGCCATCCGCCAAATGACCGGCACTGCGTCGTTACGAAGTGGCACACCGCTTGTGAACTGCCCTACCGCCCGTCCAATGTGTCCGCCTGGGCGTTGAGGCGAGAACGGCGAGTAGTCACCGGCGGCCAGCACGCCGCCGTAGATCAGGATGCTAAAGAACGCCGAAGCAACCCATGCGGGAATGGCTTCGGCAAGCCCCCAACGTGGAGTTAGTGGAGCAGCTTCGTCAGGAGCGCTGGGGACGGCGTCTTGGGGCGGGTCGGGGACGTCTGGAGACCCAGGGACCGCGTCTTGCGGGCCGTCTCCGTTGGAGACCACGGCTTAGCTGGCGTGAAGTGCGTAGATCCCGCGCGGCTGACGTTCGTCGCGTAGTTCCCAACCGTTTGGCGGGGTCGAGCGGTCAGCGTGCATGGCGCAGAGGTCGTGCATCATCGGGTGCGCTTCGTCGTGGAGCTCTTCAATCCAGACGACCTGGGCCTCGTAGTCGTACGACATTGTGGCCGCGGCAGAAACAGAACACGTAGGACGGGCGCAGGTACGACTCATGCAAAAGAAGTGTAATTCAGCCCAAACCCTCTCGCGCGGACCGCGCGTAAAGAAGCACCCCACGCGCGAATATCCCGCATTCCCTTTATCGAGGTACCAGGTTCCATTTCGAGTTTCGGTACCTGGTACCTCGCAATAGTCGTTGAAATCCCGGCTTCATGAGCAAAGGTACCTGGCACCTTTTTGCCGAAAGGTACCAGGTTCGTTTCTGCGATAAGGAGCGTGGTACCTATCGCCACGCCCTCGCCCGCGGCGACAGCGGATCCAAGAACAGTCAACGCAGGAGCCTCTATACGCATCAAGGACTCGCCAGCTCCGCAGGGAGTGAGGGACGAACGACTGGGCGCCGCCTCCGGCGCAGCCGCAGAGGAGCGAAGCGACGATTGCCGGGAGCGAGGAACGAGCGGGAAACACTGAAAACGCGGGAGTAATCTCGAAGAAAACGGTGTTGGAGCTAACACCTGCACTACGACCTCCGATTGCACCTGTAAACAACTAGGGTATTTTCATGGCACCAACCCCTCCGTCGTCACCTCCGGAACGATCACAAAGCGCACGAATTGCCACTTGGGTATTGTTCGCCCTCGTTGTGTTCACCATGCTGGCTGTGTTCTCGAACGACCGAAACGCAGGCGACGAAGTCACTTACAACCAGTACATCAACCGTCTCGAAGACGGCGTGGTTGAGAAGGTCACTCGCAATAGCAACAACGGTGAGATCCGCTTCCAGCTCGAAGACGACTCCGAGACCGTACTTGTCACCCGTGGCCCAATCGACGTCCCTGAGTCCGAGCAAGAGCTCCTCAAGCAGGTACCGCTTCCGAGCGAAGAGAACCCTGAGGCCGGTGTCGACTACATTGCGCCAACCCAAAGTCCGTTTGTGCAGCTGCTGTTTGTCATGTTGCCGTTCATGCTCATCATTGGCTTCTTCGTCTGGATGCAGCGCCGGGCCCAAGGCCAGATGGGCGGCATCATGTCGGTCGGCCGGTCCAAAGCCAAGACCTACACCACCGAGCGCCCGGGAACCACGTTTGATGACGTTGCTGGTTATGCCGCGGTCAAGCGCGAGATCACCGAGGTGGTCGACTTCTTGAAGAGCCCAGAGCGCTTCAGTGAGATCGGCGCCCGCACTCCCAAGGGCATGTTGCTCGTTGGCCCTCCTGGAACTGGTAAGACCCTCATCGCCCGTGCGGTTGCGGGTGAAGCTGGCGTGCCGTTTATGTCGGTCACCGGCTCGGACTTCATGGAAATGTTCGTGGGCGTTGGCGCCAGCCGTGTCCGTGACCTCTTCGAGTCGGCCCGCAAAATGGGCCGCGCGATCATCTTCATCGATGAGATCGACTCCATTGGCCGTAAGCGCGGGGCTGGCATGGGTGGTGGGCACGACGAACGTGAGCAGACGCTCAACCAGATGCTCGCTGAGATGGATGGCTTCGAAGCTTCCGAAGGCATCATCATGATGGCGGCTACCAACCGTCCAGACATTCTCGATCCGGCGCTTCTGCGTCCGGGCCGCTTCGACCGTCAGGTCGTTGTGCCCCTTCCCGAGCTCGAAGATCGCAAAGAGATCCTCGCCGTTCACTTGAAGGGTAAGCGTCACGAGTCTGACCTCGACGTCAACGTGATCGCCCGCGGAACTCCCGGCATGAGCGGCGCCGACTTGGCGAACCTTGTTAACGAGGCGGCCCTGTTTGCGGTTCGTGCTGGCGACGACAAGATCAGCATGCGCCACTTCGACCAGGCTCGTGACCGGGTTCTCCTCGGCATCGAGCGGACCTCGATGGTCCAGACCAAAGAAGAAGTCGAGCGCACTGCGTACCACGAGGCTGGCCACGCCCTATGTGCTGCGGTCCAGGACAACCACGACCCGGTACACAAGGTCACAATCATTCCTACCGGTATGGCGTTGGGTGTGACCATGACTCTGCCAACCAACGACCGTCACTCGATGGACAAAGACGAGGCCGAAGCCATGATGGTTATGGCCATGGGCGGGCGTGTCGCCGAAGCGCTCGTGTTCAACGAGTCGTCTTCAGGCGCAGCAAACGACCTCCAGCAGGCCACCAACATTGCTAAGCGCATGGTGACCGAGTGGGGCATGAGCGAGAAGGTTGGCCCAATGGCGCTGTCCGACTCGGGTCCGGTATTCCTTGGCGATGACATGATGTCGAACAAGAGCGGCATGTCTGCCGACACGGCTCGTCTTGTCGACGAAGAGACCCGCCGCATCCTGATCGAGGCTGAAGATCAGTGCCGCAACTTGCTGGTTACGTACCGCAACGGTCTTGACCTCATTGCGCGTGCACTTCTCGAGCACGAGAGCATCAGCGGCGACGAGGTCTATCGCCTACTCAACCTGTCGGGTGCCGAGTTGGAGCTTCCGGGCAACACCTCGCTCACCGCAGCAGACGCAGCCGCAAACACCCCTCCCCCACCTCCGCAGGACGCTGTCGAGACCACGCCTCCGGCGGATCTCGAAACCGCCGAATAGCCCAGGCTCACTCGAGTGCCGCCTGTACTCATCGTCGTAGTCGTCGCGCTCGTGGCGCTCGGCGTTGGTTGGTACGTCCAACAACGTGCCCCTGACGCTCCCACGACACCCGCCACCCACACGACGCCCGATCAGATCGACCGGGCCGACTTTGTGAGCCCCGAAACGCCTTGGATCGTGCTGGTGTTTACCTCGGCCACTTGTGAAACGTGCGCCAAGGTGTGGACCTCAACTCAATTGGTCGAAAGTACCGAGGTAGCCATCCAGAACGTCGAGGTCACCGCCGACAAGGCGTTGCATGACCGGTACAAGATCACCGCCGTACCGTCGGTCGTTATCGCTGATGCCCAAGGTGTCGCTCGGGCCTCATTCCTCGGCCCACCGTCCTCGGCCGATCTGTGGGCAAAGCTCGCCGAGGTCCGGGAGGGCTAACAGTTCTTACGCAGCTGGATTACTTAGTTGGCGGACTCACCGGCCGGTTCAGCTGCGGGAAGCAATGGCGCCCAGCTCCGCGAGCTCAAACCGGTAATCTCTCGCGTGGCAACGATTGGACTCGACGCCTCGAGCTCAAGTGAGTAGCGGCCGGTAGCAAGCTCGGTCAGCGGCACGCGAATGGTCCGTTGCGGCCCAACCTCTAGTTCGACGTCGCGGCTAGCCCCGTCGGTGGCGATACGGGCAACGACCCGAACGAAGGTGTCATCAGCTGGGTTAAAGATGTGTAGCGCCGACCGCTCGTCTGCCTCGGGAATGTCGACGGTTGTGAATAGACGCTGCGACTCCATCGCTTGGCCGATCGAAGCCGCAAAGCCGGTCGATGGGGCGTCGACTTCGATCTCTTCGATGAGATCAGCCAGTGGGTCGGGTTCGGCCACGGCTGGCCGCTGCTCGACGCCGGCAACGATGTCGATGCCATCGAGTGACTGGGCCACGATAGAGAACGAGGAAATTTCGGCGAGCCGGCCGGCGCTCTCCAGCTCGACGACGTCTCGTTGTCCAGGCTGCAGCACCACTTCGAACGGCTCGACAAATCGCTCGGCACCAGCGGGGTACACCTCGACGTTGACCCGTGCTTCGAACTCGCTTGGGTTCACGACTGTGAGCCGGGCAGGACCAGCCGCAGGGGTTACGCCAGCGAAGGTCCATGAGCGAGCAGGGACCGGCGCGCCGCTTTGCACGCTCAGGCCAAGAGGAACCGCCGAACCATCGAACGACTGGATGCTCTCAACAACAACCCGTCCCGAGCGGGCCCGAACAAAGCTGGTGATCGAGTCCGCGGCGGCCACGAAGTCTTGTACTTCGATAAGGCGAGACGATCGAGCAGGGATATGTACGCCGATGAGCCCTTCGGGAGCCCTCACACCCACATCGGACACGAAGTCGATGTCGGCGGTGACCTCATCGGGAAACGGGTTGAAGACGACGAGCTGCAGGCGGGAGCCGGGCACGGTCGAGCCTGCGGTCGTCACCCAATTCGTCGAGGCCTCGGTCGCGCATGCACTTCGTGCAACTCCGGTTGGCCCTGAGGAAATCTTCTCAACGATCACGCCCCCGCGGTCAACTTCGACGGCGATCGACACGATCTCGGCGTCGGGGGCAAAGTCAGCGAGGCGGAGGCTCGTCGTCGACTGCGGTTCGATTTCGACATCCAATTCGAATTCGAGCTCGGCGCCGGTCACTGGTTCGACGGCGCCTTGGTAGACCGAAATCGACGCAGATGCCGTGGAGAGTTGCGTGTTCGCTAGCACTACTTCAGAGACGGCGAGGCCATTGCTTTGTGGTGTCGCCGCAGCGCAGAACCACGTAGACGCGCTGGACTCGTCGGTTCCAACCGTCGACCCTGGAAGACCCTGCGCTCGCACAAGTTCCTCTGGCTCGGCGCGCGTTTGGTCTATGACCATGGCTCCAACGAGCAATGAGATCACAATGACGAGGCCCGGGACTCGCAAGACGTTCATCCGACTCGCTCCGTTCGCGAAACATCTTGACGATGCGCACGTAGTTCTGCACCGACGAGCCAGCGGCGCACTGCTACAAGAAGCAGCCAGCCGAGCGCCTGGGCAACGATAATCAGCCGGTGCGAGTCGCTGGTTGCGTAGTCGAGAATTGCTGTGGTTTCGGTGGCGCCTGATGTCTCGAAGGCCATTCCTACTTGCCCCACATCAACACGAGCTGCGACTTGGCCGTCGACGGTAAGTGTCCAGCGGGGTGATCGCCCCCACGATGCGTACACGTCGCGTTCGAGGCGCGTTTGTCCACCGAACGATGCATAGCTCTCACGATTCACCACGGCGGGATCTGCGCTGGCGAACTGGAGCGCTTCAAGATCTGGTGGCGCGAGAGCCGAGTGCACCGGCGCCCACGCGGTGTTTCGGTAGACCGACACGGCGGGGTTGACCACGCCGTCTCGTACGAGATCGAGCTGCCCGTTGAGGCTTGCCGCTCGAATCTCTGATGCCAAAAGACGTCGCGACACCTGAGGCACGGGAGCCTGTTGATCCATGACCACGATGTAGCGAATGCCGAAGGGTGCGAGCTGACGGCCAAGGCGCGAAGTTGCGCCGTCGAGCCCGCCGGAAATGGTCTGGGCCAGCTCAGCGTTGGCCCCCGAGTTTGGCCCTCCCCAAAGTGCACGGAAGTCGGCGATGCCATCGAGCGATGTGGTCCAGGCAAGGCCGTTCTCAGTGGGGATAGAGGCCGCTCCAAGCACGTGAGCATCGCCGATCCACAAGACTCGGTAGGTTCCTTCTTCGACTGGGTCGATCAGCGCCCGATAGGTGGCGCCGAGGTCGCTCTCAGCAAGCTCCCAGCTTCCCGTCTGGGTCGCAGCGAACAACGGGATCATCGCTGCGGCAAAGCCGACCACGGCAATTGTGGCGGGCAACACTCGCCGGGCCTTCGCCAGAGTGACATCAACATCGAGCACCAACGCGGCTAGCCCGCCGAGCGTCGCAAACCCGGCGGCGATCGGCACGAGCAGCACCTCGTCGACGGGAAGGCCCAAGGGGAACCAGCCGCGAGCGCTTGTCCAGGCCAGCGCCCAACAGGCCAGCATGGCTCCCCAGATCCGTAGCGCCCACGTGAAGCGCTGGCCGCTGCCGGAGATAAGCGGGAGAAACGCAGGTGCGAACACGGCCCAACCAATGATCACCGAACCCAGCGGCCCGGTGAACATCACGAGCAGGTTCGCAAGCGGAGTGCTCGTTCGGTCAGCGGTTTGAGCGCTCACGAGTTGCTCCCACTCGGGGGTACTGATGATTGCGGGCAGGTTGACAAGTACGGCGAGCGTCGCGGCGATCAACGAGCCAACGACCAGCGAGATGATGCCGCGCATGTCGCCCGAGAGCAGAGATCCAACGACCACTCCGGCAATGACGAGCATAAACAGCAACACCGCACCGGGGAGAAAGGCGCAGGCGACAGCAAGCAATAGTGCAAGCGCAGCCGTTGCGGCACGGGGTGAGCGTTCAGGCCCGATGCTGCTGGCACCTGCAAGGGCGGCGACATTGCCGATGATCCAAGGGAACAACGAATAGAGAAGCAGCGCGGTGAAGGAGCCACCGGACATGGCGTTATATGGCACGGGTGAAGCGGCATACATGGCTGCGGCGGCGACCGGTGCGTAGTCCGACGGTGTTCGGCTGAACAGCTTCCACGCTCCAACCACACCGATTGGCAACGGGGCGATGACCAACAGCATCCGCAGGGCTTTGGCCGAGCCCAGGGTCAGCACACCCAGTAAATCGAGTAGCGGTAGTGCAAAGGAGGCAAAGCCCTCGTGCCCCATGGCCCAAAGGCGTACCCCGCTCCACCAGTCGAAGGTGAACGTGCCCAGATCGTCAGGAATCGCTCGGAATTCGCCAATCTCGGGGATGTCACGGGTCAGTAGGTGTCGAGCGCCGAAGATCAGAAGCGTTCCGATCACAATCCCGCCAGCAACGCGGATCACCGAAATCGTGTTCTCACCCTTCTCGGTGGCGACCTCGCGCTGATAGATCCGTCGGTCGATGCTCTCGGAGATTCGGATCGACCCTCGACGGCGGATGAGCTTCGGATGGCCGTCACCGAACGTATCGAGGCCCGTAACGGTTCGGCGGCGACTGAGCAGCGACGGAGCGTTGAACAGGTTCCACGCCCATGCAGCCGGGATGGAGAAGGCATCGGCAAGGTCGAATCGAGCCAGCGCCACGACCAGCTCGGCAAGGTGCAGGAGTGCAAAGGCCAAGAACAGCCCGGGCAGAGATGTCACCGGTGCGGCGCTTAAAGCACCTCGCATTTGGTGGCGTCGCAAGCGGAAGGCGGTGGTTGCCCCGCCTCGGCTATCGAACGCGCCGCGGTGACGCGCCGGGGCACTGGCGGGGATGACGACTTGCCCACCAACCGCTCGCGCTCGAAACGCTAAGTCGAACGCTTCTCCGTGCCAGTCGATCTCTGGGTCGAACCCGCCGAGGGAGCCGAAGAACTCCCGGTCAACGAGCAAACACGCAGTGGACGTACCGAACATGTCAGTAACACGATCTTGCTGACCCTGATCGAGGTCTCCGGGCTTCACAATGGGAGCGGTCGCGCCAAATCTGTCGGCGTCGAAGCCTGCGGGCATCAGACGTCCTGGGTCGTTCCAGTCGACCAACTTCGCGGCAATGAGTGATCGGGGTTCGTTGCGACGAAGCCACTCGCGCACCAGCGCCGACACCGTGCCCGGTGACATTGCGACATCATCATGGTGGATCAGTAGCAATGGCTCGGTAGCTGACTCGGCGACGGCATTCACCTTTGCCCCGAACCCAGCGCCAGCGTCCATCGCTACCAGTTCAAGAGAGGGCAACGACTCGCGATGGCGTTCGAGAAGTGAGCCTTCGCCAGCATCGTGAACGATCGACACGGCAATGTCTGGATAGTCCTGCTCAGCCAAGCTCGCAATGGCGTCGTCGAACCAAGGACCGGGGTCGTGGGTCGGGATGACGACACGTACTGCCGGTGGGGCGGGCTGATCCGCGGAGGGGGTGTCGGAGGCCGATTGCACAGCGCCGCTACGCTACCGTTTCGTGACCCACAACGCCCATCACCCCAACGCCTATTCTGCGACATGAGAGCACTCGTCACCGGTGCGTCCGGCTTTGTGGGGCGTACGTTGCTCGATCATCTCGCCACCGAGGGCGATGTTGTGACTGGACTATCCCGTGCAACGGGCGGCCCCGAGATAACCGACCGTGGTGCAGTTCACGCTGCAATCACTGGCTGCGAGGTCGACGTGATCTACCACCTCGCCGCACAGTCGCACGTTCCAACCGCCTGGAGTAATCCGATCGACACTCTTCGGATCAATGTCGAGGGCACGCAAAACGTGCTCGACGCTGCAGCTGACGCCCCGGGCAAACCCCGAGTGCTTGTAGTAACCAGTGCCGAGGTCTACGGCTCGGTCACTCCCGACGAGCTGCCGATTCACGAAGACGCTCCTCTGCGGCCGAACAACCCATATGCGGCCAGCAAGGTCGCCGCCGATGCGGTTGCCCAGCAGGCGTGGTTAGGCCGAGGCCAAGACGTCATCCGACTACGGGCCTTTAACCACCTTGGACCGGGACAGAGCTCGAATTTTGTGTGCTCGGGGATCGCCCATCGCATCGCATCAGCCGAACGGGCTGGAACCCGTCAGATCGACGTTGGGAACCTCAATGTTCGGAGAGACTTTTCCGACGTACGCGACATCGTCGCCGCGTATCGTCTCGTAGCCGAATCGGGACAGAGCGGGCAGGTGTACAACGTGTGTAGCGGAAACGACCGGTCGATCGGAGATGTCGCAAACGGCTTGCTTGCGCTCTCTGATGCTGATCTCAAGCTGGTCCCCCACCCCGACCTCGTGCGAGAGGTCGACACGCCAGTGGTTCGCGGCGACAACTCGAGGATCGCAGCCGACACGGGCTGGCAACCGCAGATTTCCTTGAGCACGACCTTGGCCGATGTCCTCGCCGATGCACGAGCGACACGGTGATGACCGCGTCCGGAACGAGCAGCTCTTCAACAATCACCGTCATCTGCGGTGGTGTCGGCGCAGCCCGATTCCTTCGATCACTCATACGCGTAGTGGACCCGGCATTGGTCACGGCGATCATCAACGTCGCCGACGACATGGTGCTCCATGGCCTGTCGATCAGCCCCGACATCGACACGGTCACCTACACGCTCGCCGATGCGATCGACCCCGAGCGCGGTTGGGGGCTTCGCGAGGAGACGTGGCGGGCCATGGAAGCAATCCGCCGCTACGGCGACGGAGACTGGTTCAGCCTCGGGGACCAAGACCTGGCCACCCACTTGCACCGAAGTGGACGCCTTGCCGACGGTGCAACCCTGACCGAGGTCACTCGCGAAATCGCCAACTCGTGGGACATCGGCGTGACGCTGCTGCCAGTGAGCAACGACTCCATCTCCACTCACGTCACCCGCGCAGACAGCGGTGAAGAGATCAGCTTTCAGGAGTACTTCGTTGGCGAACGCCATGGGGTGCCGATCTCGTCGGTTCGATTCGACGGCATCGAGAACGCCTCGATTACCGAGGAGGCCGACCGGGCGATCAGAACTGCGGACACCGTTATCGTCGCTCCGTCCAACCCCATCGTGTCGATCGGGCCCGTTCTCGCCGTGCCGGGCGTACAGAACGCCCTCGCAGCGTCGTCGGCTCCGTGCGTTGCGATCTCTCCCATCATCGGCGGACAGGCCCTCAAGGGGCCTGCAGCGAACATGCTCGCTGAGCTCGGGCACTCCCCCACGGCCGTAGGCGTCGCCGAATTGTGGAGCGACCTTATCGACGTTCTGCTCGTCGATGACGACGACGCCTCTCTGAGCCTGGATGTAGCAGCCACAGGCGTCACCCCCTACGTCACCGACACCATCATGGCCACGCCCGAGCGCGGCGCACGGCTGGCCGCCTCTACCCTCTCAGCCGCCCAACTCCGGATCGGATCCTCCTCATGACGTCTTTGCAAATCTTCCCCATCACTGGCATTGGCGAGATCGCACCGGGCGACGACCTCGCCGGAATGCTTGCGGACTCAATCGACATGTTGGACCACGACGTCCTGGTCGTTACCCAAAAGGTCGTGTCGAAGGCCGAAGGTCGGGTGGTTCCGATCGACGTGGATGACCCACGAGGCCACAAGGCAATTGTCGAAGACGAGTCGGTTCGCATCTTGCGTCGGCGCGGCGACCTGATCATCAGCCAGACGACGCACGGCTTCGTGTGTGCGAACGCGGGCGTCGACCTCTCGAACATCGAGGCTGGCCACGCTGCGCTTCTTCCAGTCGACTCCGACAGGTCCGCACGCCGCATTCGTGACGTGGTGCGAGCACGGCAGTCGGTAGAAGTTGGTGTCATCATTTCCGACACCTTCGGGCGCCCATGGCGACGAGGAGTCACCGACGTCGCAATCGGCAGCGCCGGGATCGGCCCGATACTCGACCTTCGAGGCACCAACGATGCGCTTGGCCGCGAGCTGCAAGTAACCGAGGTGTGCGTCGTCGACGAGATCGCAGCAGCCGCCGACCTCGTTATGGGCAAGAGCACCGGCTACCCAGCTGCAATTGTTCGCGGGGCCGAAGCTTCCTGGTTTCGAAAGGGAAGCGTCGTCGACGAAATCGTCAGAGATCCCCAAGACGACCTTTTTCGATGAGCGCACTGCCTCGGTGTTCCCTAAGCGGTGTAGTTGTCGCGGTGTGTTTGTCGCTAGGTAGTTTCGCTGGGCGGGGCAGACATCTCGTCTTCTAGGCCCATCGCGACGTTAATGCGGCTTGACGAGTCGGCCTTTTCGTCGCCGCCCACACCGAAGCGGAGTTCGATGCCGTGGGCTTCACAGGTCGCCGCTTCGGGAACAAAGCCGGGCACACGGTCGCCGCCGTTGGCGAAGATGAGCGTGTGGTCGGGAAAGCGCTCGGCCACTGCGGCCAGAGACGCACTGACGGTGCGATCATCGTCGACTGCAATGAGCGCGTGATCAACGTCGCGCAGCGCATGCAC
The DNA here is from genome assembly GCA_938038785.1 of uncultured Acidimicrobiales bacterium. Taxonomy (GTDB): domain Bacteria; phylum Actinomycetota; class Acidimicrobiia; order Acidimicrobiales; family SHLQ01; genus SHLQ01. Next base: position 38,948 of record CALHTB010000031.1, on the reverse strand, counting down.
CACGCGGAGACGGTCCGCCTCGTCGATGATGACCTTGCCCTTTTTCATCTCTTGCTGGGCGTTGTTGTTGACGATGACGATGACTTCGTCACCGAGAGCCGCTGCGCCCTCGATCATGTCGAGGTGGCCAACGTGAAGCGGACTGAAGTAGCCGCTAACGATGACCCCAGTGACCGACACGATTACTCGCCGTCAGCCTCAGCATCGGCATCAGCTTCGTCGTCAGCCTCTGCGTCGTCAGCATCTGGGTCGCCGCCAGATTCAGCTTGGGCTTCTGCCTCGGCCTGGATGCTGGCCTGAGTGATTTCGTTGCCATCGGCATCGAGGATTGGGTTGCCCTCAGCGTCGACGAGAACGCCGTCGTCGTCGAAGCCGCTGATGCCCTGGTCTTGGAGGGTGCCGGGGAGGTTCTGAAGGCCGTCGGTACGGAGGATGCTGGGCGAAGCTGCTGACGCAGTTTCAATCGCCGCAGCTGGTGGCGGCGGAATTTCGGCGCCTTCGGGCACAAGGGCGATGACGACGCCTTCCTGATCGTCGCGGAACCGGAAGTTCTCGAGGTCCTCGGTGATGACCTCGACCGGCTCGGTTGCTCCGGGCTCGAAGCGAGCTACGTGCAAGATTGCGGGCTCGCCATTGCACGTTGCACCCTCTTCGGTGAGCGCTGGTCGGTTAGCAAAGGTCACGGCGTCGTCACCGTCGAACTGTGCGTCAACCGCTTCAAAGAAGCGCTCGAGTTGGGCGTTATTTCCAGTGGCGGTCGAGCTTGCGGGATGCAGGTGGATGACGCCGTCGCCATGGCTGTGGATGCCTGAGTTTGGACGTCCTGGGTCTTCGAGGTTCGGAAGGAACGCTTCGTCCCGGCAGTCGTACAAGCCGTACGGCAAGTGCCAGTGATCGCCGAACGATGGCGAGAGCGCCTCGACATCGCGGGCACCCCACGCAAAGGCCACCAGTGCGGTGCCGAGCACCACGATGCCGGCCATAGCAAGCGGGAAGCCGAGCGAGCGTTGCTCGCGGCCAGCCGATGCTGCCGGGGTTGCGCCAGCTTTCGCTGCCTTTGCAACCTTCTTCGAGGAGTCGGTTGAGGAATCTTTGGACGAATCTGAACGAGCCACGGAACAACGCTACCGGTTTTCATGATCTTTAGAATCGCGGCAGGGTAAGTATTCTCAAGGAATCGACGCCGCCCGAATTCGGCGAATCAGATCAGCTCATTGAAAACGGCTTCATATTGGGCCGCTGCACGAGCCGGTGTGGTCCATTCTTCCACCCAGGCTCGTCCAGACTTGCCCATTTCTGCACGTTGCTCGGGTGTATCGAGGAGCTCGCGAAGAGACGCAATCAGCGGCGCGGGATCGTCAGGAGGAACCGCATGCCCTGCGCCAGCCTCGACCACGACGCGACCCACTTCGGTTCCCTCGTCAACGCTGGCAATTACCGGGCGCTCCACCGCAAGGATCTTGTAGAGCTTCGAGGGCACGCTCGACCAGGCGAGCCCTTGCCGGAGCGGAATGACGTGCAGGTCGGCGGCGGCGAGCACTTCGGGCACCCGCTCGACGGGTTGGTAGGGAATGACCCGAAAGTTGTCGAGGCCTTCAGCCCGACGGCGGACCTCCCCAATGGCCGAACCACCGCCGTTAACGACAAACACGAGGTCTTCGATGTCGACCATCTCGCGCGCGGCGTCTGCGAGCAGTTCGATCGACTGAGAGAAGCCGACGTTGCCGCAGTACATGACAACCCTCTTGCCAACCAGACCAAATTCTTCGCGGTAGCTGTTCTCGAGCGGCGTTGGCTCGAATGTTGAGATGTCTACGAAGTTGGGGATGATCGATGTCGTCGAGTTGGTCTTGCTTTCGACGTTGCGCTGCATCTCCTCGCTGAGCACCGTCACGACGTCAGCGTTGTCGTAGACGAACTTTTCCATTGCCTTGGCGGTCTTGATGACCCGTGGGCTCGTAATCGTCCCGGTTTCAATGGCCACGTCGGGGAAAACATCTTGGATGTTGAACACGAACGGAACTCCGCGGCGCTTGGCCGCCATCCACCCCGCGAGGCCGAGCGAGATTGGCGGGGACATCGCAAAGACCACATCGGGCTTGAAACGGTCGACGATCGCAGTGATGAGCCCGATTGCGGTGAACCCCGCGAAGGCGGCCGCACGGGCCGCGATATTGGTCTTGTCGGTTGGGAAAGGGTGCACGCGGGTGATCTTTCCCCACGGGCGATTCTCGGTTCGTGTGATCTTGCCACCCCACCCCGCTTCGACAGCGTGCTCTCGATACCAGGGCAGCGCTGTCACAACGTGTAGCTCGTGACCAAGCTCGCCAAGGTGGTTGACGATCGCGCTCATGAACTCGCCCGTCGGGGCGCTGTCGGGTTCGAAGTGGGGGCAGAGGACCTGAATTTTCACCGCAGTTGAAGCTACTCGGTCAGTCCGAGAAAATCGCGATGTTTCTAGGCTCCTGCAAACCCAAAGAGCGGGTTTGGGCGAGAAACTCGGTTACGAGAGGGAGCCCACTAGGGCTAACCAATGGCAGCGTCGTATGCGCGGCGCTGTTGCTTGGCGGTTTCTTCGGGAGAGTAGCGGGCCGCGTTCTGACGGCCCGCCGCGACGTGCTTTGCCCGATCTGTCGGACTCAACCTGTTGACCATTGCCTCGGCCCAGCCGTCGATGTCGTCGGGGTCGAGCAGTATGGCCGAGTCGCCAGCGACTTCACTCAGCGCAGTGGCGTTACTCGAAATCACGGGTAGCTCGCCATGTTGGGCCTCGATGATCGGCAGGCCGAACCCCTCATAGGTCGAGGGGAACACGAGCGCTTCTGACCGCACATACAGGGCGTCGAGGTCGTCACGTGAGACGTGTCCGAGCATGTGGATGGCTGGTGAGGTTTGCTCGGCGAGAGCCACGAGCTCGTCGTGATCTCGTCCAACCGCACCGACACACACGAGTTGCAGGTCAGCATCGTGCTGGGTGGCACGCCGAAAGGCCTCGAACAACATCGTGTGGTTCTTGTGGCGCAGGGTCATCGCCGGAAAGAAAAACACCGGCCCGCGAGACAGAATCTGTTCGAGCCGCGGCGACGGAGTTGTAGGTTCGGCAAGGTCGCGGACCTCGGCGAATGCCGAAACTGTATGCACACGATCGGGAGAAACCCCGAACTTGTCGATGACGTCTTGGCGAACCCAGTCGCTGGGCGTCGTGATGACCTCGGCTCGGTCGAGGGACGCGGGAATTGCCTTGGCCAGATATCGACGCTTCGTCGCCGAGAAGTTCCCTGGGTCGTGCAACGGCTGCAGATCGTGCATCGTAACGAGCGCTGGCAAGTCCTTCACGAAAGGAACCGTGCCGCCCGGGTGGTGGAGCATTTCGACCGGGTCAGCCACGACCGAGCGAAGCCACGTGCGCTCGACGACGATTCGACGGCGTGGAGGCAGGGACGCCGCGGCGGTGATGTACTCCTCGACCCATGCGTCTTGGGGTCGAACCGCGCTGATGGCAGCCGCAGTTCCATACAGGTGCAGCCACGTGTCGGTGTTGTGGTTCGCCAATGCGCGAAGTATTCGTCGAATGTAGGACTCTGAGCCACCGACCTCGCCGGGGCGCAGCCAGAGGAGGTTGACACCTACGTGGCGCTCGCTCATGACGTCTGACCGTAGACCGTTGCGTGCGCATGGGCGGTTGCACTCCAGCTAAACATCGCGGCTCGCTCGGTTCCAGCAGCCCCAAGTTTGGCTTGTTCGACCTCGCTGTCGAGGATTGCGTTGAGTGCGGCCGACATCGCCTTTGCTGAATGACTCGACACTGCGACACCTGCCTCTCCGGCAAGGTCAGCGGGCGCGGTCTTCTCGGTGACCAACACGGGCGTTCCCTGCGACATTGCTTCGAGGACCGGTAGCCCGAAGCCCTCGAAATGACTCGGATAGGCCAGCACGGTAGCCGCCGACATCACCGGAGCGATGTCGGCGTCTGGAATGTTGCCAAGAACCATTGCGTCGCCAACTCTGACGTCACCCCAACCGGCCGGGCCAACAATCACAAGGGGAACCTCGGGCACCGTTTCCATTGCGGTGATGAGCGTGGCCAGATTCTTGCGTGGCTCGATCGTGCCGACAAAAAGCACGAAACGTTCGGGAAGGTCGTATCGGGCCGCTACGTCGGAAACCTCTCTTTGGGAAGCGACAGCGATATCGACGCCCCAACCAATGACGTGGATACGCGATTCGTCGATCCCTCGCGCTGCACAGTCGTCAGCGGTCGTTTGTGACGGGGCAATGACGACGGTGTCGCTGTCTTTCACCCGGTCGAGAAAGCGCGTGAAGTATCGGACGCCGTTGGGAGTGAACCACTCGGGATGGCGCACAAACGCCAAATCGTGAATGGTGACCACCCGAGCTGCTTGCGTCTTTGGCATCACATAGGCCGGGCAATGCACAACGTCGGCGCGCACCCAACGGTCGAGGTTGAAACGGTCGAACCTGCTCCACGATTCAGCCACCGCACGGCCGGGCAACGAGACCTGCTCCACCGCCAAGTGTTCTGGCAGCGCCAAGATTGGGGCGGAACGATGCACGCCGTGGACGCCAACGATGTCGACGTCGGTGTGCTCGATGAGAGCGTCGACGAGACGATTGGTTGCACGCGCCGTCCCGCCGGGCACGGCGTTCCAGTTCTGCTCGAGCAGCATGGCGATCCGACTCACGCCAGAGACACTACTTACCCGATAGCTACTCGATGAGGAGCCTTCTAGTTACTACTGTGCGAGGAGTTCCTTGAAGTACTTGATCGTGTGGGTGAGTCCTTCGCGCAGTTGAATTTCTGGTTCCCAGCCAAGCAGCTCGCGTGCTTTGGTGATGTCGGGCTTGCGTTGCATTGGGTCATCAACCGGCAGGTCGTGGTACGTGACCTTGCTGCCAGACCCGACCATCTCCGTGACCATTTCAGCGAGCTCGCTTACGGTGAACTCGTTGGTGTTGCCAATGTTCGTTGGCGTGTTCACATCGCTGTCGAGCAGCGCAAGGAAACCGCGAATCTCGTCAGCTACGTAGGTGAAGCTACGGGTTTGGGAACCGTCGCCGTAGATGGTGAGGTCCTGTCCTTGCAGCGCCTGAACAATGAAGTTCGAAACGACGCGGCCGTCGTTGGGACGCATCCGCGGCCCATAGGTGTTGAAGATTCGAACGATGCGAGTATCGAGCCCGTGATGGGTGTGGTACGCCATCGTCATCGCTTCGGAGAACCGCTTGGCTTCGTCGTACACCCCGCGCGGCCCAACCGGGTTTACGTTGCCCCAGTAGTCCTCGGTTTGCGGGTGAACGAGCGGGTCTCCGTACACCTCTGAGGTGGACGCCATAAAGAACTTGGCGCCCTTGGCCTTGGCCAACCCCAAACTGTTGTGCGTGCCCAACGACCCAACTTTGAGCGTTTGGATTGGCATCTCGAGGTAATCGATAGGCGAAGCCGGTGACGCGAAGTGCATCACGACGTCGACATCGCCCGGGACCCACATGTAGTTCGACACGTCGGCGTTGACGAACGAGAAGCCCTCACGGCCAAAGTTGTGTTCGATGTTGCGGGTTTCGCCCGTAACAAGGTTGTCGACAGCCACGACCTCGTCGCCGCGATCGAGCAGTGCATCACCGAGGTGTGATCCAAGAAAGCCGGCACCGCCGGTGATTACAACACGAGCCATTACGAACGTCCGATTCCTTGGTAGGTAAAGCCGCGACGGCGAACCGCACCGCGATCGAGCAGGTTGCGAGCATCCACGATGTGCTTGTTGCCCATAACCTCAGCGAGCTTGTCCAGATCGACAAACTTGAACTCTTCCCACTCGGTGAGAATCGCAAGGACCTCGGCGCCTTCAGCCGCCGCGTATGCGTCGCCGCACACCTCGACCTCAGGGATCGGGCAGCCATCAGCAACAGGGTCGTACGCCTTGACGGTTGCGCCAGCTGCGACGAGGCGGCCGACGATCTCGATCGATGGCGAGTCACGCATGTCATCGGTGCCAGCCTTGAACGTCAAACCGAGCACACCAATGGTGACGCCCTTCAGGTTGTCGCCAGCTGCAAGGGTGATCTTGTCAACCACGCGATCGAACTGCTGGTCGTTGACCTCAATAACACCCTTCAAGAACGCGAAGTCGTAGCCAGCGTCCTCGGCAATACCGATCATGGCCTTGGTGTCCTTCGGGAAGCACGAGCCACCCCAACCCGGACCAGGCTTCAAGAAGTGATGACCAATACGACTGTCATAACCAATACCCATGAGTACGTCGGCAACATCGGCGCCAGCTGCTTCGCACACTGCCGCTACAGCGTTCGCAAAGCTGATCTTGGTGGCGAGGAACGCGTTAGCTGCGTACTTGCACGTCTCCGCAGACGCAGGGTCGGTGATCAGGATCGGGGCTCGCACACCCAAATACAGGGCAGCAACACGTGACGCTGCACCACGGTCTTCAGCGCCAATAACAACACGATCGGGGTTAAGGAAGTCGCCAACCGCAGAACCCTCACGCAAGAACTCGGGGTTCGACACCACATGCACGTCGGGGCGTTGCATCGCACGCTCGACGAGCAACGTCGACCCAACTGGAACCGTCGACTTGTTCACGACAACAGCGCCGCGATCCAAGAACGGTGCGATCTCACGAGCCGCAGCCTCAACATACGACAAATCCGCGCGGCCATCAGCACCCTGAGGCGTTGGCACGCACAAGTAGATGAACTCACGACCCTTCACCGCATGCTCAGCGCCAAGAACAAAATCGAGGCGTCCAGCCTTCATGTTCTCCTGAACAATCGACTCAAGACCATCTTCATGAATCGGGATCTCGCCCCGCTTCAACTTGTCGACCTTCTCCTGCACAATGTCTGCGCAAAGAACGTCATGACCCAACTGGGCAAAACAAGCGCCAGTCGTAAGTCCTACGTAACCCGTTCCAACCACCGCAATACGCGACGTGGATTGGATCTCGGTAACTGCCATCTGGGTGTACTCCTCATATCAGCCGCCCGTGGGACCACATACTTCGCCCGCCGGCGGCCTCCCTCGAAGAACAATCGTAGGAGTTGGTCCGTCGGCGGTCGTTGGGTCCTTTGGCGCATCGGTATTTTCCGGTGCCAAAGTTGAGGGTAAATCGTGCGTGGTGGTTGGTGCAAAAGAAGTGGCGGATGTCTCCGATGGGGCTGCTGTGGTTTCTGAGGCTTCAGAGGACGGATCTGGAGTCGAAGTTTGGGGGATTTCGGTGCTCGAGGTCGTCGAATTGGCCGGTTCGACCGCCGTTCCAGCCTGTCGAATCAACAAATCGAGCCCGGGCGCGATGTCGGCAACCGGGCGAGGGAAAAGTCGTACCCCAGCGAAGTCGTTGCCGATTTCAACGCGCAGATCAGCGCCAACCTCGGCCACCAATTGTGGGGGGACACCTTCGAGATACCGCGTGAGGAGCAACGTGGCGTCTCGATCAGCAGGGTCGAAGATGACCCGGGTTCGAGGGGCTTGCTCAGCAGATTCGATGCGCTGCGCAGCAAAACCCCGTTCAATGAGCTGGTCGGTTTGACGGCCGTTAGACGAGTGAACCTCGACGGCTATCTGTGACGGGCGTATGCCATCGGCTTGCCCTTGGAATCGAGCGAGCAACTGCCGAGACTCGTCCTCGACCAAACTCTCCCCCAGATAGCGATCGTCGTCGGAGAACGCAGGGCGTACCGGGACCGTTGAGATCTCAAGCTCGGTTGTGTCGAAGTCGGCGAACGCTGCGGCAAGGTCGAGCATGTCGCCAGGGGTCAGCTGTTCGTCGAGCTGTACCGCCTGGGTGCCAGCTTCGATGAAGTCGTTGATCCGGCTGATGTCGGAGCGACCCACGCTCAGGATCTGCTCGAGGGCGAGCACCATGAATTCTTGCTGACGTTCGATGCGGGCAAGGTCAGGAGAGGCGGCTGCGAGTGCGGTCCATTCGTCGTCGATGAGCTCTTCGAGCTTTCGAGCCCGCACGTAGCCCAGCGACTCTCCCCCGTCGAGCGACCAACACCCTTGCGCTGCAATCGACAGACCCGACCCAAGGTCGCGGGTTGGGAAGGGAAAGTAGACCGGCACCCCGCCCACGATGTCGACCACTTCGGCAAAGCCGGCGAAATCGGCGACCACAAAGTGGTTGATTGGGATGGCAAAGTTCGAGTCGATCGTTTCGATGAGCGACCCGACCCCGCCCACGGTCTGGGTGGCGTTGATGCGGGTCTCAGCACCTCCAGGTGCTTCGACGAGCAAATCTCGCGGCAAGGAGAGCACCGATGCCGAGCCGGTTGCGGGGTCGAGCCTGGCGATCAAAATGGTGTCGGGTCGGACAATGCCACGTGCTTCGTCCTCGATATCTCGGCCTTGTCGAACGGGGTCGTCCTCGTCGAGCCCCTCGGAACTATCAACGCCGACGAGGAGCAGGTTCACCGGATCACCCGGCTCCCCTGGTTGGGCGAGAATGTCGGGGCCAACGGCGATTCGCGGCAAGTCGGCAAGCACCGCGCGGGCCTCCCAGAAAAACTGCGCTGTGAGAAACAGACCAACCGACGTCACCAAGCCTGCGAGCAGCAGCAGGCGCTGCGGCCACGTCCGCCGTCCACGGACACGGGTAGCGCGAGGCTCGGCTGGCTTACTCGTGTCTGACGCGTTCATCGCCTGCAACGGTAGTCGTCCCGCCCGACGCGGCTGTGCCGCCTTCTCAAGGTGTTTAGGAGCTTGGACGAAGGTGCACCACGTCGCCCACGTCGACGCGATGCTGCACCCCGTTTACGTCGAGCAGCAGCGCCCCGCTTGGGTCGATGTCGGTGGCTCGTCCTACAAGGTCGTCGCCGCTGCGCTCCACCCGCACCTGTTGGCCAATTGTGCGACACGCTGCGCGGTACCGGTCGTGCAGTTGCGAGGCGCCCTGTTGTTGCAGGTCGGTTAGCGCCTCATCGAAGGCCGCTACCAGCTTCGTGGCGAGCTCGGCGCGATCAACCGGATCGGTTCCGAGGCGGTCAAGGCACGTTGCGTTCGGCAACTCGGTCATGTCCGACGGCGGCCACGAGACGTTGCAGCCAAGGCCTGCGACAACCCCGAGGAACGAACCTTCATCGAGAACCGCCGAGCTCAACATGCCACCGAGCTTGTGGTCGCGGACGTCCACGAGATCGTTGGGCCACTTCAACAACACGCCACGATCAAACGTCGCCGCAGCCTCGACCGCAGCTACACCTAGGCATGTTGGGACGAGATGCGCATCATCCGAAGCCGTCCAGGGCACATAGAACGAGATGAGGAGTCCGCCGCCGGGCGGCATCTCCCACGTGCGGTCCCTTCGGCCTCTGCCGGTGAGCTGTTCGTCGGCTATCAGCACCCTGGCCACATCGGGCGCACTCGGTGCTGCCGCTACGAGATCGTCGTTCGTCGAGCCGGTCTGAGGAACGTGATCGATGCGAGAGAATCGGCCTGCGCCGACTACCGCGAAGCGAGAGGTGGGTCCCATGGACGTGAGTCTATGGAGCACTCACTCAGTGATTGTGCCAACGCCCGGTGTGGCCGATTCGACATCATCCAACTGGCCCGAAGCACTCCCGGTCGACTAGCTAAGGGGGATGCTTTCGAACGTTCTCGTAGCGAACCGTGGAGAGATTGCCGTCCGCGTCATTCGTGCATGCAAAGAGCTAGGAATCACCACCACAGCGGTGTACTCCGAGCTCGACCGCAACTCGCTTCATGTCCGCCTCGCCGACCAGGCCTATGCCCTCGGCGGACAAACTGCAGCCGAGAGCTACCTCAACACCGAGCGGATGCTTGAGATCATCACCGAGAGCGGCGCCGACGGTGTTCATCCGGGCTACGGATTCTTCTCTGAGAACGCCGACTTCGCCCGTGCGATCACCGAGATGGGCGTGACGTTTATTGGTCCGCCGCCTGAAGCCATCGAAGTAATGGGCGACAAGATCTCGGCTCGTGAAGCTGCAGAGAAAGTTGGAGTGTTCGGCGTTCCTGGCACGACCGAGCTCATCACCGACCCAAAGCAGGTACTCGACTTTGGAAGCAGCCACGGTTGGCCTGTGGCCATCAAGGCCGCGTACGGAGGCGGCGGTCGAGGCATGAAGGTTGTCCAGGGCCCTGACGAGGTAGAAGCCGCAATCGAGTCGGCTCAGCGTGAGGCGCTCGCCTACTTCGGGCGTGACGAGATCTACATGGAACGGTTCCTCTCGAACCCGCGCCACGTCGAGGTGCAGGTCCTCGCCGACTCGCACGGGACATGCGTCTCGCTCGGCACGCGAGATTGCTCGGCGCAACGTCGACATCAAAAGCTCATCGAGGAAGCACCGGCGCCGGGTATTCCCCAGGAAATCCTCGACAAAATGAGCCAAGCCGCCATCGACGTTGCCGTGGGTTGCGACTACACGAACGCTGGCACGGTCGAGTTCCTGTATGAGGACGGCGAGTTCTATTACCTCGAGATGAACACCCGACTCCAGGTCGAACACCCGGTTTCCGAACTTGTCACCGGTGTCGACCTTGTCGAGCAGCAGCTGCGGGTGGCGTCGGGTGAAGAGCTGTCCTTTGGTCAAGACGACATCGAGATCCGCGGCCACGCGATCGAGATCCGGATCAACGCTGAGGACCCGGCCGAGGGTGCGTTTCTCCCCTCCCCCGGACCAATCACCGCCCTGTCGGCACCCGATGGGTTCGGCACTCGATTTGATACGGGCTACTCCTCAGGTGACGAGATCAGCCAGTTCTACGACAACCTGATTGGGAAGCTCTGCGTGTGGGGCCACGACCGACCAACGGCTATTCGTCGTGCGCTTCGCGCTCTCGACGAGCTTGTGATCGAAGGGGTCGCCACCACCATCCCCGCCGACATCGCCATCCTCGAGGCCGAGGAGTTCCAGGCGAACACCCACTCGACTAACTGGGTCGAGAACGGACTTGACCTCACCGGAGTGACCTCATCGGGCTCTCCGGCGACATCAGGCGAGGACGGCGAGGAGCTGGTCGAGAAGCACGTCCCCGTCGAGGTCAACGGCCGCAAGTACGACGTGAAGATGTGGGTCCCCGAGACTGTCGGCTCAGCAGCCCCAAGCCGGAAGAAGCGTTCCGCGGCATCGTCGGGCAGCGGCGGTGGAGGCGGCGGCAACGGCGTTATCGAAGCGCCGATGCAAGGAACGATCGTGGGCGTAAAGGTCGCGGTTGGCGACACCGTGTCGGCCGGCGACGACCTGGTTGTACTCGAAGCCATGAAAATGGAGAACGCCATCACCGCAGACATCGACGGCACCATTGCTGAAGTAGCGGTCGAAGAAGGCGCCAGCGTCGGCTCCGGCGACCTCCTCGTAAAAATCGACGCGTAGCCCTAGTCTCCCGGGCTTCGCCCTCCAGGGCTCGCATCGTCGCTTCGCTTTGGATGCTGGGAACTCTTCGAGATTCCTTCCGGTGCTGGCGAGTCCATTATGGGTATACAGATTCTCGCGTTGACTGGACTCCGCTCCGCTGTCGCAAGGTAGGTACCACGCTCCGTTTCGATTGGCGATCACGAATACCAGCGGAAAGCGTGCAGATCTGCACGGGTTTTGCTGGTATTGACAGCGATGTGCTTCAAAACCACTCTGACCCCCTTTCGCGAAAAGGGGTCAGGGCACAAACCGGGACTAGCCGGCTACGACGTTGAGAGTTCGGCGCAGAACGCGGCTCCCCTGGTTCATCGCTCATACGCATAGAGGAAACACGAACGGGTGCGATGTTTTGGATCGTCAGAGACAAAACTCGGTTAGCGAACGCAGTGAGCGGCAGGGACGAACGACCAGGCTCCGCCTCGGGCGCAGCAGGCGCGAGGTCGAGGGAGCCGCTACGAGCGCAGCGAGTCCCGGCGTACGGATCCGAGCCCTGGAGGAGCGCAGCTCCGGGGATTACAAGATATTTACCGGTCTTGGTACGTGGCGGCCGTCGGGTACGACCAGCTGTAGGACATCGGGCTCCCAGGTGAGATGCATGGACGTTACGTCGCCGAGGTAGTCGCCGTCGAGTTGGTAGGGGAACGGCGTCTCGCTCGACAGCGTCACGTCGCGAACGTCGGAGCGCACGTCGATGCCTCGGCCGGTGGTAACTCCATCTGACGACCGCAGCGTGGATGCGATAAGACGGCTGATTCGGTAAGCGCCGAGCGACCGTACGGTGACGACGCTCATCGGTCGGTCGAGCGTGGCTTCGGGGGCGACGCTGAACGGCCGTGTCCCGAGGTACGTGTACGGGTCGGTGTTGAGGCCAATGGCGAAATATCCATCGTCAACGACCTCGCCGTTGCCGAAGTCGACAGAGAAGTGCGGGGATTTCCGGTCGTAGTGGCGGAGCCAGGTGTCCACCGCGGAGAACGCAAACAATGAGTGCCCGGCCCAGCGCTTTAGTTGGCCCCGCTTCTCGACTTCTCGCACAACGGCAGCGTCGTACCCAACGCCGATGTGGAAGAGGAAGTATCGGGAGTTCGCAACACCGAGACCAATGCTGCGAATCGAGCCGGAGTCGAGCGCTTCGAGTGTGACCGCCGTGGCGTGAATTGGGTCGTCGGGCAGGCCCAGTGTTCGGGCAAAGACATTTGTCGAGCCGCCAGGAAGCGGCGCCAGCGCAGTGTTCGTGCCGACCACGCCGTTGGCTGCTTCATTCAGCGTTCCGTCGCCCCCGAGAACGACCACGACGTCGGCCCCTTCAGCTGCAGCCCCTTTGGCCAGGCGCGTTGCGTGTCCGCGTCGGGCCGTTTCCTTCAACGTCACGTCGTGATCGGCCGATAGTGCTTTCTGGATCACCACGCGGGTACGTGCGGTGACCGACGAAGCCGAAGCATTAGCAATAAGAACGATTTTCATACGAACCGTTTCCCGGAACTGGACTTAGCTACTGCTCGGTAGGCTGTTTGATGCCCCACGACCTTTTGGGGCTCCGAAAATCCTCCCAGATTTAGGTCCGGGAAGATCGTTCTTACCGCAGTAGTAAGGGGCACACTAGGCCAATGAACGTTGTTGTATGCGTAAAGCAGATTCCCGACCCGGCTGAGACCGGGAAGCTGAATCCTGAAACCAAGACCCTCGACCGCAGCTCCAAGCTGATTCTTGACGAGTCCGACTCCTACGGAGTCGAGATGGCGTTGCAGCTTGCTGAAGCCGCTGGTGGGGGAACCGTCTCGTTGGTGTCGATGGCACCGAACAATGAGGTTTCCGGACTCCGTACCGCCCTGGCAATGGGTGCCGAAAGCGCAGTGCTCGTCTCCGACGATGCCCTCGCCGGCTCCGATGCCCTATCAACCGCGAAGGTCCTCGCTGCCGCCATTGGCCGCACCGAGCCCGACCTCATCTTGGCTGCCACCGAGTCGAGCGACGGATACACCGGCACCGTGCCCGAGCAGATCGCTGCCGTCATGGGCCTTCCGTCGGTCACGTTCGCAAAGTCGATCGAAGTTGGCGACGGATCCGTTTCGGTGCAGCGTCAGACCGAGACCGGTTACGACTCGGTCACCTGCCCAACGCCATGCGTTGTGTCGGTAACCGCTGGCGTTGTCGAGCCTCGCTACCCATCGTTCAAAGGCATCATGGCCGCAAAGTCAAAGCCAGTCGACGAGGTCACCCTCGCCGACCTTGGCATCGACGCTGGTGCTGTCGGCTGGGCCGGCGGTGGCCAGGAAATCGTTGATATTGAAGAAGCTGAAGCTCGTGAGGCTGGCGAGAAGGTAGTGGACGAGGGCGATGCCCACGAGCGAATCATTTCGTTCCTTGAAGATCTGAAGGTGCTCTAACAATGGGAATTTCATCACTCTGGGTATACGGAGAAGTTGTCGACGGTTCGCTGTCGACCATGACCACCGAGATGCTGGCCAAGGCCCGCACGCTCGCTGACGACGTGTCTGTCGTCATCGGTGGCGACGCTTCTGACGCTGTAGCAGCCGAGGCTGGCGCACACGGTGCAAGCACGGTCCACGCCACGGGCGATCTGGCTGGAGGCCTACAGGGCGTTAATGTCGCTGCGGCCATCGCAGGCGCCATCGAGGCTGGCAGCGGTCCTGCTGCGGTTCTCGCTGGCACCACCTACGACGGTCGCGATGTGGCTGCTCGTTTGTCGGTAGCACTCGACGCACCGGTCATCACCAACGTGGTCGACCTCGAGGTCGACGGCGATGCACTCGTCGGCACCGAGCCCGTCTTCGGCGGTACCACCAACGTCAAGACGCGCTTCACCGGCGGCAAGGCACAGATCGCGCTCGTTCGTCCGAAGTCCTTCGTGGCCGAAGAGAGCGGTGGAGGTGCAGCTGCGGTTGCGGCTCTCGCTGTTCCCGACACCGGCGCTGCTGGCGCTGCGAAGGTCACTGACACCTTCGAAGAGCAGTCGGACGGTCCAAAGCTTGACGAAGCCAACTTCGTTGCTTCTGGTGGCCGTGGCCTCGGCGATTCCGAAAAGTTCGCCATGGTCGAAGAGGTCGCACAGCTCATGGGCGGCGCTGCTGGCGCTTCACGTGCAATCGTCGACGCTGGCTGGGTGCCCTACAGCTCCCAGGTTGGCCAGACCGGCAAGGTCGTCAAGCCTGACGTCTACCTCGCCCTCGGCATCTCCGGCGCAACGCAGCACCTCGTAGGCATGAAGGGCTCGAAGCACATCATCGCTATCAACAAGGATGAGGAAGCACCAATCTTCGGTGTAGCCGACCTCGGCATTGTCGGTGACGTGCACAGCGTCGTCCCAAAGCTGATCGAAGCCCTAAAGGCACGCGCCTAACTAACTCACAAATTTGAACCGCTAGGTGCGTCTGGCGTACCTAGCGGTTCAAAATTGTCAAACAAACTTCCCCTGACCGACAGACTGGCAGGGGAAGTTTTGTGTTTTCTTCCGAACAATTCTCGATGTTTGCCGCACATCATGGTGTGCTTTCGCTCGAGGAACTCAATGGCGTTGGATTATCGGACGCGCAGGTGAAACGAAGGTACGCCGCGGGGCTTCTAGACCGCCCTTACCCTCGGGTGTATCGACTGACGGCCGTGCCCGAAGTGTGGATTGGTGATGCGCGAGCGTTAGCGCTTTCTGTAAAGGGGGTGATTAGTCATCGCGCCGCCGCATACCTATGGGGGTTCGATGAGCGGCAACCCGAGACGATCGAGGCGACGATTGCTTATCGCCGTCGAACGAGAGTTTCGAAGGCGGTGGTTCATCGGTCGAAGCAATTCGACCTGATCAATGAACATGAAATAGATGAAGTTGCAGTGACTGGTCCAGCGCGGACTGTCTTGGATTGCGCTGCTGTCTATTCTCGAAAGGAGTTTGGCCATCTCGTTGATGCGGTCATCCGGTCAAAGGTTCTCGATTGGCCTGATCTCTACGACGTGTACATTCGCCACGCAGCGAAAGGCCGGAACGGGACTGGCAAGCTTCGCGTGTTCCTCGACGAGCGGTACGGCGAGCTACGAGTTCCTGATAGCCGGTGGAATCGAATGGTCGGAACGCTGCTGGAAGATGCCGGCCTTGCGGGGCTGGTCTACGAGCACGAGGTGCGCGGACCCGATGGTCACCTCATTGGAAGGGTCGATCTCGCATATCCAGAGGTGTGCCTGGCTATCGAGCTTGACAGCGTGCGTTACCACCTCAATCATGATTCGTTCGTTGGTGACCCACGCCGAAAGAACGCCTTACAACTCCAAGGGTGGACAGTGCTCACCTTCACCTGGTCTGACTACGTCGACACACCGCGCCAACTTGTCCAAACTGTCCGCTCCATGCTCACAAATTTGAACCGTTAGGTACGCCAGGCGTACCTAACGGTTCAAATTTGTTGGTTAGACCATGGGCCAGGGGTAGCGGCGGCCGGTGGGGTCGGCTGGGAATTCGCCGTTTTGGAGGAGGGCTCGTGCCCGCGTCAGTGTCGCATCGCGCTCAAACGGCGTGAGAAGCTCGGCGAGTTGAGGAGAGAGGCCGTCGTCGAGGAACTTCTCGAGGCCTTCCGAGACGTGTGGGGGGAGCTGTTCGCCGGCGAAGTCCCATACGACGGTGCGTAGCTTGAACTCCTGATGGAAACAGAGGGAGTTGTCGATGCACCAGAGTTCGTCGTCGGCCTCGGCCAGAAGTATGTGGCCGGCCTTTCGGTCGGTGTTGTTGGCCACAAAATCGAACGCGCAGATCTCACGAAAGGCCGGATGAAAGCGGTCATCGTCGAGGAGTGTGAAGTAGTGCTCCTCGAAGTTGGCGGGTACGAAGAGCTGGAGTGAACCGATTCCGGCGGGGCCATCGACTTCGATCGTTGGAGGCACGTGGCCCCAACCGAGCTGCTCGGACAAGACATACGCCGCGATCTCGCGCATGAAGAGTGAGCCTGGGAAATCCCACAAAGGCTGCTCGCCGCGCTCGGGCTTGTAGATGGCCTGAGCGGGGTAATCCTCCTCGAGCTTCAAGTCGACAAGGAACGTTGCGTTCGAGCTGTACGGCATGCGTCCGAGCACTTCGATCTCGGCCTCAGCGAGGATCATCAGCGCCTCATCGGTAGGCAAGGGGGCGCGGTCGCGGAACGGGCTGTCGTAGTCGTCCCCGGCTTCCTCACTCTCGGGCTGCTGATGGTCAGACATCGACAATCAGTTCCAGCAAGGGCAGAACCCGTCTTCGCCGTGGTTGAGTGGGCGGGAACACCAATTGCATGGCGGGCGGCCAGCCTCGACAACTTCGTGTGCCCGTTCGATGAACGCCAGTGTCTGGCCACGTCCGATCCGGAAGGTTGCGGTTGCGGCATCCTCCACATCGGGGTCCTCGACGATCTCCTCGGCCATGACCACCACGTTGTCTGCAGTGGAGTCGTACATCGCCCCCATAGCGCCGATCACCCAATCGGCCTCGACAGGCTCGACCAGGGCTGGAGCTGAGGTCCACTCGTGTGCGCCGATCTCGGGAAGGTCTTCGAGCAGGTTTGCCAAATGCTCGGCCATTGCCATGACCTGCTGTTTCTCAAGTTTGAGCGACACCGTGGTGCCACCTGAAGTGGCCTGCAGGAAAAAGGTCCGCTGGCCCTTCGGGCCGACCGTTCCCGTAGTGAACGAATCCACGTGTCCAATATCGAAATCCATAGTCAGCTGGGCACCAAGGTTGAAAGGTCGTCGCCCGTCGAGTTGACGCTGAGCACGATTGGTCCGCTGGCCGTGTACATCACGGCACTAATTGAACACGGTGAGACGACGATTCGTTGAAACAAATCGAGGGGGGTGCCGGCCGCATCAGCGATAGCGGCCTTGATCGTGTCGGCATGGGACACGGCCACAATTGTCTCACCAGGGTGTTTAGCGACCAGTTCTCCAACGGCGCCGGTCATACGAGTCTGCATTTCGGGAAAGGACTCGCCACCCGGAAAGCGAAAACCGCTCGGGTAACGCTGCACAGTGGTCCACTCGGGGAGCTTGCGGAGCGCAGAGAGGTTCTTGCCGGTCCACTGTCCGAAGTCGGCTTCGATGAGCCCTTTGTGTGTGCGCACTCGAAGCTTGCAGGCCTTGGCTATAGGCGCCGCGGTCTCCTGCGTGCGTTCCATAGGTGACGCATAGATCGCCGCAGCCTTATTGAGCGCAGCAATGCGTTCGCCCGCGCGTTCGGCCTGAGCGATGCCTTTCGCTGCCAGATGCAGGCCGGGCGCTCGCCCAGGCAGCTTCTTGCCGGTGGTGGGGGTCTGACCGTGGCGCACAAACAACACCACGGTCGGAGCGGGAGGGTTCTTCTTTGCCATTGGAAATCACGCTATCGCCACTACGTTGCGACGGATGGACCTGATGACGCTCAACCAACAAGTCGAGTCATGCCGTGCGTGCCCTCGCTTAATCGCCTGGTGCGAACAGGTGGCCGTCGAAAAGCGTGCCGCATACGCCGACGACACGTACTGGGGCAAACCAGTGCCCGGGTTCGGTGACCCCGAGGCGCAGATCGCGGTGATGGGTTTGGCTCCAGCTGCCCACGGCGCAAACCGCACCGGACGAATGTTCACAGGTGACCGATCGGGCGACTGGTTGTATCGGGGCCTTCACAGCGCGGGGATGGCCAACCAGGCCGAATCGACTGCGCTCGACGATGGGCTGACGCTCAACAACGTGTGGGTTACCTCGGCGGTGAAGTGCGCTCCGCCAGACAACAAGCCCACCGCTGATGAGCAGAATCGCTGCCGAAGCACGTTCCTGGCCGACGAGCTTTCCGCACTAAAGAACCTTCGTGTTGTGGTCGCTCTCGGCGGAATCGGGGCCAGCGCTGTCGCCCGTCACTTCGATATTCGCCCTCGCCCTAAGTTCGGGCACGGTGTGGAGGTGCCTATCAACGACACGGTCACTCTCTTGTGTAGCTACCACGTGTCCCAACAGAACACGTTTACCGGCCGGCTCACCGAACCGATGCTCGACGAGATATTCGAGCGTGCGCAGCGTCTGGCCGCCGCGCCGCTAGCGTAAAGGCGTTATGTTTCGACGTTTTCTTCTTCTCCTGACCGGCCTTGCTCTGTTCGCTGCTGCATGCACGAGCGAGGGGGTTCCATCGTCTTTCGCAGATCAGGACCGACGGGCAGAGAAGCAGTTCGTCGCAGCGTGCGAAGGAGCGCTCGAGGGCGAGCAAGAAGATGGGTTCTGCCAGTGCGCGTTCTACACCTTCGCCGCCCAGCTCACGTTTGAAGAGTTCCTTGAACTCGACAACGATTTGAAGGACAACCCCGAGTCGCTTTCCCAGGAGCAGCGTCAGCTGATCGAAGGCGTCTCGCTTCCGTGCGCGTTCAGCGCTGAGGATATCGGCTAGAGAGCGCAGCGAACGGCGCTAGGCGACGGATTGCGACAGCTGGATACATGTGAGTTCGAAGCTGCGAAGCCGGTTCGAACGGGCGCGGCCTCCGGCTAGCAGCCGAGCATCGAGGAGCCGCAGGCGACGGATTGCGACAGCTGGAAAAGTCAGCCGGCGTCGAAGTTTGGTGCTTCGCTGAGCGATTCTGGGCCGAGTGCGGTGATGATCTGACGGGCTTGCTCACGATGGCGGCCCACGAGCGCCCACATTTCTGCGATACGTGCACGCTCGTCATCGAGCGAACGCTCTTCGGCGGCAAGACGCTTCCGTACCTCGTCGAGGTGGATGCGTTCGGCTTCGATTCGCTTCTTCTCTTCAGCGTTATCAGCGCGAAGCGAGTCAAGGCGACCAGTGTCAGCGGCGATCTCGGTTTCCTTGCGGTCAAACTCGAGCTGCTGCTGGTTGATGGTTTCGCGGCGCTCGCCAACGATTGCTGCCAGCTTGCGGAGCTCGGCTTCTTCGCCCTTCAGGGCTTCTCGGCGCATGTTGGTTTCGGCTCGGAATTCGTTGAGCTGGGCAGCCTCGGCCTCGGCTCGGCTTTCGGCCTGTTCGAAGTCGGTCATCTGCTGAGCGAACGACTCGAGCTTGTCGTCGAGAACCGTGCGATCACGTTCGTACTGCTTGGCTCGTTCGTCGAGGATGTCGTCCTCTTCGTCGAGCTGACGGCGGCGCTCGATGAGCTGGCTCTGCTGTCTGCTGATGAACTCGTTCTGTTCGTTGAGTTGGCGGCGTTGCTCGGCAAGCGCTTCACGCTGCTGATCGAGTAGGTCGTGCTCGGCGTCGAGGTGCTCTCGCTGCTCGGCCACCATGTTTCGCTGATCGTCGAGCTCGGCCGACGAACCGGCGAGCTGGGCTCGTTCGTGTTCAATCTGAGCTCGCTGGCGAGACAGGAGAGCAGCATCGATGTCGAGCTGTTCGCGTTCACCGTCCAGCAGCGCCATGCGCTCCTGGACTTGGGCGATCTCGGCCTTGCCTTCTTCGACGAGTGACTGCTGCGTCTGCAGCTCGGTGCGACGGGCGTCGAGGTCGCTTTGGCTTGAGTCGAGGCTGGCAGTCTCGGTGTCGAGCTGCGACTTGCGGATTTCTGCGGCTTTCTCGAGCTCGGCGATTTCGTTCTCGCGGGTCTCGATCTGTGAGGCCCGTTCGTCGAGTGCCTCGGCGACTGCTGTCAGATCGGCGTCGACCGATTCAAGCAGCTGTTGCTTCTCGTCGAGCTCGGACTGACGGGCACCGAGGTCGGCGTTTTGGGCCTCGATAACACCGAGTTCGTCGAGACGATCTTTGTTCTCGTCAGTGAGACGCTCACGCTCGGCCTCGAAATCAGCCTCGAGGGCAGCAATGGCCTTCCGGTGAGCCGAAGCGATCTCGGACTCTTTCGACTCGAGCTCGCTTGAGCGTTGCACAAGATCGGCTTCTCGGGCGTCGAACTCGGAGCTCTGTTCGTCGAGCCGCTTTGCACGCTCAGTCAGTTCGGTCTCGGCCAGAACGAGCTTCGTGTAACTTTTTGCTTCGTCAGATTCGCCATCGGAGCGTTCGAGCGCGTTGGCCTCGTCCTGCATCTTCGTGCGGGTGGCGGCGAGTTCTTCGGCGGCGTCGGCCACACGCTTGCGGGTGGCGTTGAGCTCTTGCTCTTCGGCCTCTAGGGCAGCGCGAGCAGACTCGGCTTCAGCCCGGGCGGCTCGAAGTTCGGCGAGACCCTCGTTCTCCGAGCTAAGCGCTTGGTCGAGGTCAGCGAGCTTTTCTTGTTCAACATCGAGCTCAGCGCGTCGCGCAGCAAGCTCGTCCTTTTGTGTTTGAATCTCGGTCTCGAGGGTGATGCGTTGCTCTTCGACCTCGGCGAGAAGGCGTGCGTGCTCGGCTTCGATGGCGGTACGTCGGTCTGTGACCTCAGACTCGAGTGCTTCGATGTCTTGGGAGTCCTCTGCGATCTGCTCGGCACGGGTGACCAGCGTTGCTCGATCAACCTCGAGAGCTGCCCGCATTTCGGAGAGTTCTTCGTTCTCGCTTGCAACTGCGGCTCGTTGGGCTTCGAGTTCCGAGCGAGCCGCATCGATTTCGTCCTGCTCGATCTTGACGGCCTCAGCGATTGCGTTTCGACGGGCTTCAGCTTCGGCATCGACGGTCTGCTGGCCAATCGATGCGCTCTCGCGTTCGATGGCGCGTCGGCGCTCGTTGACCTCGGCCTCTGCCTCGGCGAGCTTTGAACGGTACTCATCGACCTCGTTACGACGCGTTTCGATGTCGACTGCGAGTTGGTTCAGCTGGGTGCGAGCTTCTTCGATGCGTGAAAGCTCGGCGCGCTGGTCAGACTGGGTGCGCTCAATTTGGTCACGAAGTTTGGCGAGTTGTTGCTGCCTGGTGAAGAGCAGTTCTTCCTCGGCGTCTAGAGACGCGGCAGAACGATCGATGCGTAGTCGCCGGAGGTCGACGGCAGGATCGTTCGCCTCTCCGCCCTCGGTGTCATCGAATGTCTCGTCAGCCATAAATTTCTCGTGATGGGTGTCGCCGTTGAGCATAGGTGAAGAGCGACCAAAGAAACGCATCTGGGCGCCGTGCTTTTCGCGACAATGCCCAGGGGGTCATTCTGGCCCGGCGTCAACCGCCTATAGCGAGGAATCGTCTGAGGTTGCGCGCCCTACGTCGCTAGCGTGTGCCGGATTGGTGAGGTCGATCACCGTCGTCAGGTCGAGAATGCCATCGTCAGCGTCGTCTTTGTGCTCGACGAGCGTCTCTGCCAATTTTGCTGCGGTGGTGCGGTGCTCGTCGACGAGTGACCACAGTTGTTCTAGGCGTTCGCGCTCTTTCGAAACCGCCGTGCGCCGCTCAAGAAGCTCGCTGCGCTCAGAGTTGAGCTGCTCGTGGTATTCGACAAGCTCACGGCTTTCGGCCTCTTGCTGTCGGCGACGCTCGGCTAGCGCTTGACCCTCGTCCTCAAGCTGCTGTCGCTTTTCTTCGGAATGGCGCTCTTGGACGTCGAGGTCTTGATTGCGGGCTCGGAGCATCTCGGCCCGACTCTGGACCTCGTCGATAGTCTTCGCGATGAGCTCGCGCTGTCGACGGGTCTCGGCTTGGTCGTCGTTGACGGCCTCAGCTTCGGCGTTGACGTTGGCTCGATCGACCTCGACTAACGACCGGTGCTCGTTCAGCTTGCTGGTGTCGGCGTCGAGGCCGTCTCGCTCGCGGACCAGAAGTTGGCGACGTTCGCGCAGTCGAGCTGCGTCAGCCTCGAGAAGTTCGTGTTCTTCGTCGAGCTGAGCGCGCCGTTGCTTCATGATCGCTTCAGCTTCGGTGAGCCGGTCGCGTTGACTTGAGACCGACGACCGCTGCACCTGGACGTCGGTTCGCTCGTCGTTGAGCAGACGATGCTCAGATTCGAGCTCGCGTGTCGTGATGCCGATCTCGTCGTTGATAGCCGCGACTCGAGCACGTTCGAGCGCGATGTCCTCGCGGCGCTTGGCCAAAACCAAGAGCTCGTTTTCGACGTCTTCGCGTTCGTCTTCGAGACGCTGAAGAAGCCGCTCGGCCGCTTCGAGCCGATCGCGGTCGGCCTCGAGGCTTTCCATTCGTTCAGCGATGCTGCTTCGTCGAGCCTGGTAGCCGCGCTCGCGCTCTTCGAGCTCTTCTTCTCGGCGGTGCAGGTCGTTTACTTGCTGATCGAGTCCCGCAGCCGTTTCGAGAATCTCCTGGTCGAGGGCGTCAAGCTCGCGGTGTGAGGCGTCTTGAACCTGTCGGCGTTCGCTAAGGGCTGCATCTCGCTCGTCGAGGCGGGCGGACTCGGCATCGAGGGCGGCGGCGCGTGCCTCGATTTCGTCGTGAGCCCGTTCGAGTTCAATGACACGTTCGCTGAGCATCACTTGCTGCTCGTCGAGTGCCATCGCCATGCGCTCGAGCTCTACCTCACGAGTGTCGAGCGCGTCGGCGCGGGTCTCGAGGCCGTCGGCTCGTTCGTTGAGCTGAGCTAGTAGTTCGTCGAGTTGCTCACCACGGAGGTTGGCGGAGTTCTCGGCGTCCTCCAGTCGCGTTTGTTCGAGCTCGATGCGGTTCTGCCACTCACCATGAGCAGCCATTGCCTTCAGCAGTTCGGCCTCGCGAAGATCGAGCTCCTCAGCTGCACGAGCCAACTCGGCATCTCGGGCGACCAAGGCTTCAGTGGTGGCCTCGAGGTCAGCGAGGTCACGTTGGGCGTCTTCCGCCTTGGTCATCCGGTCGTAGATCTCGCGTTCGAGTTCGTCGAGCTCGGAGCTGCGCGCTGCTAGGTCGGCTTCTCGCTCGTTCGCCTCGTTGACAGAACGCTGACGGCCCTGCAGTTCCTCTTCGAGGCGGTCGATGCTCTCGGATTGCTCTGCGAGCACCTTACGTTCGGCTTCGATGTCGTCGCGCTCTTGGTCGAGTTCGGCGCGGGCACCGGCGAGTTGGTCTGCTTCGGCGGCAAGTCCAAGACGACGCTTCTCGAGTGCCTCCGCCTGGGCGTCGAGTTGCTGCTGCTCTTCTTCGATCGATCGGGTGCGAAATTCAGCATTGTCGCGGGCGGCAGCAAGCTCTGCGGAGCTCGTTTCTTCGATTTCGGCGATGAGGGCTTCGCGCTCGGCCCGCTCGACTTCGACGGCGGCGCGCTTGTCGTCGAGTGCGATCTGGAGCGAGGCGATCTCGGCGGACTCGTCGGCGAGACGCAGGCGTTCGGCCGCGAGTTCCTCTTCCTCTTGGCGTAGTTCAGAGCGTTGTGCCGCAACCGCTGCCTCGCTCTTGCGAATCTCAGTGGCGCTGAGGTCGAGCTCGACGGCCCGCTGCGCCTGACTGGCTTGAGTCGTTGCCAGCTCGGTTTCGGTTAGCTGAATCGAGTCGGCAGCTTGAGCCAGGCGGGAGGATCGTTCGTTGAGTTCGGTGGTGCGCAACGCCAGCGAGTTCTCCTGCTGTGCGAGCTCGGCATGGGCCTCTTCGAGTTCGGTGGCGCGGTTCTGGAGCTCGACAAGTCGACGTTCGAGCTCGCGCTCTTCCTCGGCGAGGGTTGCCTCTCGGAATTCAATGTCGTCGCCGTCTTTGTCGAGGCGTTCTCTCAGTTCGACGAGCGCTTCTTCTTGTTCGTGTAATTCGGCTCGGGCCTGGGTGATGCGAATTCTGTCGGCTTGGAGTGATTCGAGCTCGCTTGCTGTGGCTGTCCGTGACGTTGCCAGCGAGTCATGCTTTTCTTCGAGCGCGGCGACGGTGGCCGCGTAGGCCTCTTCGCGGGCCCGGAGGTCGCGTTCGAGCGCATCGATTTCTTCGAGCTCGATGCTCAGGCTGGTGCGGCGGACGTTGTGGGCTCGAGCCGCTTGATCGAGCTCGTGGCGCTGGCGCTCGAGTTCGGAACGAAACGCGCGGAGTTCGCCATCGAATTCGGCGAGGGTTTCGCGTTCGGCCGCGAGTTGAGTGCGGCGCTCGTCTACGCCGAGGGCTTGCCAGCGATCCGCACCGCCTGAAGTGGCCCTCGGAGTGTTGTCAGAATCACGAGTCGCATCCACATTGTCGTGCGACTTGTCGTCTGTCGTCATTACTGCTCCGGTCATAGTCCGGGGAGATACCCCGTCCTTCCCCGAGAGTACGCATCCTCGCTCTGAACTCCAAAACGTGCAGCAGCGTATACCCGAAGCACTTGACGGATTGGAAAGTGAACCGTACAGTTTCCAACATGGAAATTGACGAGAAGGTGGCTCGTAGGCATCTGGCGGAAGTCGATGGAGCAATGCGTGCCTCGGTCGATGGACAGTTGATCGATCCGCCGCAGTGGTGGTTTCCCGCCGTTGCCTTGTACGGCCCGGCAATCGTTGCGTTCTTTGCCGCAAGCTCTGATGTCGAGCCGTATAGCTCGCAAATCGCCAACGCATTGCGGGTCGTGGCTGTTGCTGCGGGAGCGGTCGCTGTGGTCGCGATAGTCCATGAACTCCGAGCTCAGCGAAAGGCGCGGGTGCGGGGTCGGGCACCGATATTCGGAGGCAAAACCAGTGGCTGGATGTTGCTCTTCAGTTTGCCGTATTCGTTCGCCACGATCGTTCTGCTGAACGCCATGACATTGCACAGTCCTTCTCGAACGACCCAGTTGGTCCTGGCTGTTGGGGCGTTTCTCGTGTTGGCCTACGTGCCGATGTATGCCTGGCGTCGCCACGCCGAGGCAATGCGTCAGCCATGAGCCTTCGTGACTTAGACCCGGTGCTGTCAACGTCCAAGAAGCTCGCAGCGATGGGCGTCTTGGCCAATGCCCGCGACGTCGAGTTCTCGTTTCTTCGTGAGCATCTTGAGCTTTCCGACAGTGACTTGTCGAAGCAGATGCGTGCGCTGACAGAGGTGGGCTATGTGACGGTGAAGAAGCGGGGGAGAGGAGCGCAGCGTCGGACGTGGTTTCGGGCAACGAGCGCCGGGTCAGCGGCCCTGCGCTCGCACATCCAGGCCCTAAACGACCTAGTCCTAGATTCGCTCCCCCCACCAAAACCCCAACCCCAAGACGCCGAAGAAGCGTCGAGAAGTAAGTAGATCTCGACCGGAATCGTCGAGAACTAGCGGGGAAGCGGCCCGAAAAAGTTTCTCTGCTCGGGCCAGACAAACCGTGTTGCTATACGCACGAACGAGGCGCCTCAGGCGAGAGGAGAGCGAAGCTCGCGTAGTGACCACGTCGACTTCCGCGGATCTCGACCGGCAGCGTCGAGAAGTTGCAGCCTGTATACGCACAAACGAGGCGCCTCCGGCGAGAGGGGAGGGAGCGAAGCGGACGACCATGTCGGCTCCCGCGGATCTCGGCGGAAGTCCGAGCGAAACAGAGCGACCAAGTCGACTTCCACGGATCTTCGCCGGAAGTGCGAAGAACAAAATCGCGCCCTCGGCAGGATTCGAACCTGCGCTCACGCCTCCGGAGGGCGATGCTCTATCCCCTGAGCTACGAGGGCCTTGCGGAGTCGACTCTAGCGCTGTGCTTTGGCTCTTGGTGCATGCAATTTTCTGTCGCCAGAAAGTAGGGCGTCGGATCGCCCCAACCTTGGTCGGCGCGCTCGTAAGCTGAGCGGATGATCCAGCAACAGTTGCGCGATGCGCTTACCGCGGCGGCAACAGCAGAAGGGTTGACCGCGCCTGGCGAAATTGGGCTCGAGCAACCTGCCAAGCGAGACCATGGCGACTGGTCCTCGAATCTTGCCCTCGCTACCTCGAAGCAGGCCGGTACGAACCCGCGCGAACTTGCGGGCCGCCTGGTCGCACAGCTGGAGTCCCAGAATCTCGCGCACGTCGAAGCCATCGAGATCGCAGGTCCTGGTTTTATCAATTTCACGCTGTCGAACTCGTGGCTGTTCGATGTGTTGCGCGAGGTCGTCGAGGTTGGTGTCGAGAACTTCGGCGCGTCCGATACAAACGCAGGTAAGACAATCAACGTCGAGTTCGTGTCGGCGAACCCAACTGGGCCGCTCCATGCCGGCCATGGCCGGGGTGCGGTGTTCGGTGATGCGCTCGCGGCGCTACTCGAGTGGTCGGGGTATGAGGTCACCCGCGAGTGCTATCTCAACGACCGCGGCGTTCAGATGCAGACGTTCGCCGACTCACTTGCTGCCCGCAAGGCCGGCGACGAGCCGGCCGAGGGTGGCTACATGGGTCAGTACATCATCGATTGGGCCGAAGAGATGCCCGGCGATGTTGACCCTCTCGAATGGGGATATGCCCGGGCTCTCGAAGATCAAAAGCAGGCTCTGGCGTCTCTTGGCATCGAGTTTGACGTGTGGTTCAGCGAGCGCAGTCTCGTTAGCGACGGAAAGCTCGACGCATCTCTCGAACGCCTCAAAGAACGAGAAATGGTCTACGAAGACGACGGTGCCACCTGGTTGCGGAGCACCGACTTTGGCGACGACAAAGACCGAGTGTTGGTGAAGAGCGATGGCTCGTTCACCTATCTCACGCCCGACATTGCTTACCACCATGACAAGTTCAGTCGTGCCGAGGAATTGGTCAACATTTGGGGCGCAGACCATCACGGCTACGTGCCGCGGATGAAGGCCGCCATGGAGATGTTGGGTAACGACCGGGACAAGCTCGACGTGCGCATCACCCAGATGGTGAAGATGATGCGCAACGGCGAAGAGGTCAAACTGTCCAAGCGAACGGGCGAGATCGAACTGCTCAGCGACCTCGTTGCCGAGGTTGGTGCCGATGCGACGCGGTTCACCTACTTGCTGCAGTCGATCGATTCGCAGCAAACGTTCGACCTTGCCTTGGCCGTGTCCCAGGCCAAGGACAACCCCGTCTTCTTTACCCAGTACGCCCATGCCCGGCTGCAACGGATCCGCACCAAGGCAGCCGAAGCGGGAATCGAACGGGCACCGCTCGCCGACGCCGACCTAACACTGCTCACCCATCCGACTGAAATCGAACTACTCCGCACGCTCTTCCGTGGCCCTGACGTCATCGAAGTGGCGGCGCGTGAACGGGCCCCGCATCGGGTTGTCGGTTGGGTGCGAGACCTCGCCTCGGCAGTGCATACCTGGTACCAAGCGCCAAACAAGGAGACCCGAGTAATCGGCGATCATGTTTCGCCCGAGCTCGCGCAGGCGCGCCTCTGGCTGGCCGAAGCCGCACGAATCGGCTTGGCCTCCACACTTGGTCGTCTCGGTGTCTCCGCCCCCGATTCGATGTGGAGTGACGAGGCGGAAGCCGCCATGGGTGACGACAGTGAGTGACGACAACGGCGACGAGTTCGTCCCGTCGGAGCTGCCGATTCCCTTCTCTCTGCTTCCCGACAACGCAACCGTCGGTAACACCGGCCTGGAGATTGGTGGTTGCTCGGTAGCTGAGCTTGCAGCCGAGCACGGCACCCCGCTGTTTATTTACGACGAAGATCATCTCCGCGCCCGCGCCCGCGAAGCCGTAGAGGCCTTTGGCCCTGGAGTCGCGTATGCGAGCAAGGCGTTCCTGTGCACCGCAATGGCAAAGCTCGTGCATGAAGAAGGTATGGATATCGATGTGTCGACTGCGGGAGAGTTCCATATCGCCACCGCGGCTGGTGTGCCGCCCCAGAACCTGATCTTCCATGGCAACAACAAGTCGATGGAGGAACTTCGTCAGGTCATCACCGCCGGAGTGAATCGCATCATCGTCGACAGCTTCGACGAGCTCGACCGGCTCGACGCGCTTCACGCTGAGGGGCTCCCCGTTCCGAACGTGCTACTGCGCATCACCCCAGGGGTTGAGGCCCATACGCACGAGTTCATCGCCACTGGCCGAGACGATTCGAAGTTCGGCTTCACCGTCTCGACGGGGCTGGCGGCCAAGGCGATCGAACGAGCCCAAGGGTCCGCGTCGATGAACCTCAAAGGCATCCATGCCCACATCGGCTCGCAGGTCTTCCGAGTGGACTCGTTCGCAAAATCTGCCGAAGTGATCGCAGCCGTTGGCGAGCCCTACGGCCTGCCCGAAGTCTCGGTGGGCGGAGGCCTTGGTGTTCCCTATGTCATTGGAGAAGAAGGGTCGACCATTACCCAGTGGGCCAACGTGGTGCACGACGCACTCGACGCTGCTGGCGTTACGGCCCACGTCACGGCGGAGCCCGGCCGGTCAATCGCCGCGTCAGCGGCCATTACGGTGTACGAGATCGGCACGATCAAGCCTCTCGACGGCATCCGGACCTATGTCGCGGTCGACGGCGGCATGTCGGACAACCCTCGGCCCGTTCTCTATGGAAGCGGCTATGAGGCGTTCCTCCCAGGGCGACCCGAGGCAGCCCGCGATCTGCGGGTTCGGATCGTTGGAAAACACTGCGAATCCGGTGATGTGCTTGTCCGCGAAGCGCAGATACCAGCAGACGCCCAGGTCGGCGACCTATTGGCAACCCCGGTCACGGGTGCGTACGGTCATTCCATGGGATCCAACTACAACGCAGTCACTCGGCCCCCGGTCGTGTTCTGTGCCGGCGGTGAAGCTCGCGTAGTCGTTCGCCGTGAAACGCTCGACGATTTGCTCGCTCGCGACGTATAACCATGAGCGACGCTTTCCTCAATAGTCAACGGTTCGAACGAGTCCCGGCGATCGAGCGCAGCTTGGCCCGCGGTCGACGCTTGGTCCAGCCGCTCGATGCCGAGACTCCTACCCAGCTCGCCGGGTCCGCACCGTTGATCTGGGACTTGCTCGATATCGCGCCATCGGTGGACGACCTTGTTCCAGAGCTGCAGTCACGGTTCACCGACTCGCCAGAGGTGATCGCCAATGGTATTCGGGCCGCTCTGTCGATGTTCATTAACAGCTCGCTCGTAACGGCGAGTGAGGCGACGTCATGAGCGCCGCATCCCGCGCCGCCGAGCGCATTGCTTCCATCGGTCTCATCGGCGCATCGACTGAGCTCATCGAGATCGACGACGTTAGCGACACGATTGTTTCTGCACTCTCGGATGAACGAGTGCTCGGGGTTGCCGTGCGTGGAATCGACCAAGGGTCGGTGCTCGGCGACGACGCGACGCTGGCCAGCATCATTGATGCCCACGATGCAGTCATGGCCCAAACCATGCGCATTGAAATCGCGGCGATCGAGACCTCGCGAATGCTTGACGACGCTGGCATTGATCATCGCGTGCTTAAAGGTGCAGCGCTTGCGCACACCGCATCTGTGCGTCCTGCAGACCGATCGTTCCGAGACGTCGACGTGTTGGTCGACGGGTCCGACATCGATGCGGCTGTAGCGCTGCTCGTTCGCAACGGGGCCACCCGTGCCATTGCCGAGTTGCGGCCGGGGTATGACGCCCGATTTGGTAAGTCCGTCACGCTGCGGCACAACGGCATCGAGATCGATATGCATCGCGTGCTCAGTCCGGGGCCGTTCGGCGTGTGGATGAAGCCAAAGGAACTGTTCCTGCTCAAGCGAACCATCGAGGTTGGTGGCCATGGGTTGCCGACGCTCGACCCAACCGATCATCTGGTCCATGCCTGCTACCACGTCGCTCTCGGGCAAGTGACGCCCGTGCTGTCGAACCTGCGAGACATCGCAATGCTTGCCAGCTCGCCGACAGATCCGGCCGATGAAGAGCGTTTCGAAGAGACGATCAAGCGCTGGCGTGGGGGAGCGGTGGTCAAACGCGCTGTGCGACTTACCCAAGCCCGCCTCGACGCCACGCTGCCACAGTTTCTTTCCGACTATGCCCACCGCCCGGTGCCTGCCGCTGAGCTTGAGATGATCGCTCCATACCTCGATGAGGATCCGCGTGGACGGTTCGCGGCGCTTGCGCCATCGACCCTCAAGGCCTTGCCGATGAGCGATCGCCCGGCCTACGCACTGGCGGTTGGTCTGCCTGACGGGTCCGACCCGGTGGCTCGGGTAAAGGACATCCTTCGTCGGCGCTAGCTGCTCGGAAACACGATCCTGTCGCATCCCGCTGCGGTGCGTTCGACCGCGACGGCGCTGTGGCCGGAATCGAGCTGATGCACCGTTGAGGTGCTGTTTGACTCCCAACCGTCGAAGGTAAACCACGACCCGGTCGAGGGCCGATAGACACCGAGCGTGTTGGTTCCGTTGCAATCCCAGTCTCCGACCGCTGCGAGGTCGCCGGGTTGGCCAACCGCGTAGGTCACCGGGCCTGCGTCGGTTGATCGAACCGCCACGCCAGCTTGCCAACTCACTTCGGCTTCGGTGAGTGAGGTGGCGGCGGCGACTTGGTTAAGGACCGAGTCGCTGATCGAGGCAACGGCATCGGACGTGGTGGGTTGTTCCGGCCTCTCAAACAGGACTGACGAGACCGCGAGCAAACCGAGAACCGCAACGATGCCCGCGATGCCTGCCTTGTTTATCGCTCGGGCCTCCTCGGCTGGTTCATCGGGGCCAGAGCCACCGGGGCGGGGCCCGAACTCGCGAGTTTGGGGGCCGTTGGGACCTCCGGTAATTCGACGTCGCTGGCAGGTGATCTCGACGTCGGACTTGAGCGGGTCGATGATGAGGTCGGCGAGGGCGACAGCGTCGCCAGCATCGCTGCGCTCGATCACCGATGTCAGGGCGTCGCGCTGCTTGCGAATGTCGGCGGGCACCGTTGCGTCGTGGGTTGGGTTTGGGAGAGCGGACAGCACCGATGCTGCAAGACAACGGAGATCGAGTTCGGGGCGCGCGGTGCGGCGAGGCCCAGCGAGTTCGGCGGTGCCTTCGTTCAGCGCGTCGCCGTTCGCGGTGCGGGCCGTGGCGAAGTCGATGAGCGCCAGGGTCCCATCATCTCGAATCGCAATGTTGTTAAGCGAGACGTCGCCGTGGATCCAGCCCTCGGCATGCATCGACGTCAACGCTGCGCCAATCTGGCGAAGGACCGTCCGGGCTTCGGCTGCGGTGAGGACCGCATCGCGTTCTGCGAGGGAGCCGCGGCTGCAGAACTCGAGAACGAGAGCGCCGTTGTCGAGAGGGCCATCGAGCAACGTAACGATGTGGGGGTGGGTGAATCGTTTCAGACACGCGGCCTCGTCGTCGAGCGTTTGGCCACCAGCAGGCACCTTCACCGCCACGTTGCTCGCTGCGTTTGGAGATATCGCTGCGTTTGGGGATATCGCTGCGTCCGGCGTTCGGCGTTCGGCGCGGAGCACTACGCCATGGCGTCCCGCTCCAATCAGCTCGCCAAGACGGAGGCTTGCCAACTCAATCTGGGTGGGGTCAATCGGCGCTGAGCTGGTGCAGCCAGGAAGTGCACTAGAAGAAGCTTGCATATACGGAAACATATCGAAATGTAGTGAAAGAGTCAAACGAGGCCTGAATACGAAAGCTGGTTAGCGAGCGAACCGAACGCCGATAGCGTGATCGGCTATGAACACATCGCAAACGGTTCGGTTGGGCGTGTTGGGTTGCGGCACCGTGGGGTCGTCGTTCTGCCACCTCATTTCCGAACAGTCCGACGAGATCGAACGTCGCACCGGCATCCGGCTTGAGGTTTCGGCCATTTCGGTACGCGACGCCGCCAAGGCTCGCCCGGGCATTGACTCGGCGTTGCTGACAACCGACTCTCACGGCGTCGTGTCTAACCCCGATATCGACGTGATCGTCGAGACCATGGGTGGGGTCGAGCACACCATGGAGTTGATGACCTCGGCATTCGCTGCAGGCAAGCCCGTGGTCACTGCCAACAAGGAACTGATGGCACTGCACGGCCCCGAGCTGTTCCTTGCTGCGAACGCAGCCGGTGTCGACCTCGCACTCGAAGCCTCGGTCGCAGCTGGCCTTCCGTTTATCCGGGCGCTACGCGAGTCACTCGTCGGTGAAGACATCAGCCGAGCTATGGGCATTGTCAACGGAACGACCAACTACATCCTGTCGCAGATGACCGAGCACGGTGCCAGCTACCACGATGCGCTCGCCGAAGCTCAGCGCTTGGGTTTCGCCGAAGCCGACCCCACCGCCGACGTCGGCGGGTTCGATGCCGGCTCGAAGGCCGCCATCATCGCCACCCTTGCGTTCGGTGAGGCAGTTCGGGCTGGCGACGTGCACATCGAAGGCATCGAGACAATTACCGCTGAAGATATTGCGAACGCCACCCGAATGGGTCACGTCATTAAGCTGCTCGCCGTTGTTGAACAAACCGACTCCGGAGCTATAGCGGCCCGCGTTCACCCAACGATGCTTCCCGACAGCCACCCACTGGCTTCGGTTCGTGACAGCTTCAACGCTGTCTACGTCGAGGGCACCGGAATCGACCAGATCATGTTCTACGGCCGCGGCGCCGGGGGCCATCCAACCGCAGCAATGATGGTGGGCGACACCATCGATGTTGCGCTGAACAAACTGGCCGGTGTGCATCGCAGCGTCGGCGAACTCGACGCCGCAACGATCGTCCCCATCGACGACAGTGTCTCGGCGTTCTATGTGAGCATCGATGCGCTCGACCAACCCGGTGTTCTCGCCGACATTTCTGGAGCCTTCGGTTCGCACGGCGTGTCGATCCGGTCGATGGAGCAAGAGAACAGCACCGAAGACGTGGCCCGCTTGGTGTTCATCACCCATGAGGCGGTCGAGAGCGACTTCCGAGCGACACTCGAAGCGGTGTCCGAGCTTGAAGCGGTCAAGAACGTCGGCCAGGTTCTCCGCGTCGTCTGCGACTGACGTGATCACCTACACCAGCACCAGGGGCCGCGCTCCCGAGCTGTCGTTCGGCGATGTACTGCTGACCGGTCTCGCTCCCGATGGCGGCCTCTATGTGCCGACCAACTGGCCGGACAAGACAGCCGCCGACCCCTCGTTGCCCTACGCCGAGTTCGCAGCCCAAGTTATGTGGCCGTTCGTCGAGGGCGCTATCGATAGCGACACGTTTGGCGAGATCTGCGTCGATGCCTACGGCACGTTCGTCGCCGACGACGTCATCCCGGTCACGACCCTGGCCGACGACATCGAACTCGTCGAACTATTTCACGGCCCGACGCTTGCGTTCAAAGATGTGGCGATGCAGTTGCTCGGACGCCTCTTTGACTACGAGCTTGGCCAGCGCGGAACGCGGGTCACGATCGTCGGCGCCACCTCGGGTGACACCGGCTCAGCGGCAATCGAAGCGTTCCGAGATCGCGACAACGTCGACATTGTGATCCTTCACCCGCACGAGCGTACGAGCGAGGTGCAGCGCCGTCAGATGACCACCGTCGACGCGGCCAACGTGTACAACGTGGCGGTCGAAGGGACCTTCGACGACTGTCAGGATGTGGTGAAAGCCATGTTTGCCGACGCCGCATTCCGTGATCGCGTTGGCCTGGCTGCGGTTAACTCGATCAACTGGGCTCGGGTCATGGCCCAGGTCGTCTACTACCACTGGGCTGCAGCGAAGTCGTCGGATCGTCCGGTGTCGGTCACGGTGCCTACCGGCAACTTCGGCAACGTTTTTGCGGGGCGAGTGGCCAAACGGATGGGCGCGCCCATCGGCGAATTCGTCGTTGCTTCAAACCGCAATGCCATCCTCACGCAGTTCTTTCAGACCGGATCCATGACAATCGGCGACGTCGAACCATCACTGTCGCCGTCTATGGACATTCAAGTCAGCAGCAACCTCGAGCGTCTCCTGTTCGAAATTCTGGGCAACGATGGCGCTGCAGTGGCCGAACTGATGTCGACGTTCCGTACTGACCAGCACGTGTCCCTTCCAAACGAGCTCATCCCTCGGATGCAGGAGGGGTGGCTGGGGGAAATGGTGACGGACCCCGAGACAATTGAGGTGACCAAAGCGGTCTTCGAGGAGAGCGGAATGGTCCTCGACCCGCACACGGCGGTTGGTGTTGCGGCTGCTCGGCGTCGACCCGACACGATGCAACGCATGGTGATGGCCACCGCGCATCCGGCGAAGTTCCCCGATGCCGTCGAGCAAGCAACCGGACTGCGTCCACCGTTGCCACCGCACCTCGACAATCTGTATGAGCGGGACGAGCACTACACCGTGCTCCCCAACGACCTCGCCACGATCCAGGAATTCGTAGAAGAGTCGACTCAGCCCTAGAGACGCACAAACGAGGCGCCTCCGGCCAGAGCGGACGACCATGTTGGTTTCCGCGGATCTGGGCGGGAGTCCCAGCGAAACAGGGAGCGAAGCGGACGACCATGTAGGTTTCCGCGGATCTCGACCGGAAGTGTCGAGTAGTGAAAGTGCGAAGAAGTAATCCCCGCGGCTACGCTAGGTTCGACCTGTTGGATGTGATCACCGTTCGGTTGATCGACTCCGGGCACGTTTCCTGTGAGAGAGATTCGACTTTCTCACCACCATCCCTACCCTGAAGAGGTATCTCGTGGAAGCCACGGAACTTCGGCGCTCAACGCTGGAACGCAAAGACCGCGATGAGCTGGTCACTATCGCTACGGCAATGGGTGCCAAACCACCATCGAAGGCCCGCAAGGCCGAGATTGTTGATCTAATCATCAAGACGGCAACGACCGATGGCGCCCAGGACGATGCCGACGACGGCGGGAACAATGCCGACGATGGTGTCGAGGCAAAGAAGCCCGCCAAGGAGTCGGCGAAGGGTCGGGGCGCGTCGGGTAAGTCCGGCAAAGGTGACGCCTCCGGCGATGCCGAGTCCGGCGCTGAAGATGGCGACGCCACCTACCACGCGGGCGATGACGAATTCGACTTTGGCGGCGTGACGACCAAGCGCGGCGGCCGCAACCGCAACAACGGCGGCAATGACAAGAACGACGATGGCGAGCCGACCGAGCGGGGCAACCGACGTCGCCGCAGGCGAGGCCGCGGTGGCGACGGAGGCGAGCAAGCCGAACTCGAACCGGTTGCAGTCGAGGGTTATCTCGATCTCCGTGACGACGGGTACGGATTCCTCCGGGTCGGAACGATGCGTTCGTCTAAGGAAGACGCCTACGTTTCGGTCAAGCAGGTCCGCCAATTCGGGCTGCGCAAGGGCGATCACCTTGTGGGTACGAGCCGTCCCGCGAACCGCAACGAAAAGAACCCAGCGATGCTCAGCGTCGACACGGTCAACGGCGAAAAGCCCGAGCAGGCCAAGAACCGACCGAACTTCGACGAGCTCACCCCGCTGTTCCCCGACGAGAAACTCGTTCAGGAACGCAAGGGCTACCCCGAGGACATGACAGCTCGGATCATCGATCTGATCGCACCGATCGGCAAGGGCCAGCGCGGCATGATCGTCTCGCCTCCCAAGGCCGGCAAGACAACCATCATGAAGAACATCGCTCAGGCGATCGAACGCAACAACCCCGAGGTCACCCTCATCGTGTTGCTCATCGATGAGCGTCCCGAGGAAGTGACCGACATGAAGCGGTCGCTCAACGAAGGCGAAGTTGTCGCGTCGACCTTCGACCGTCCCGCCGACGAGCACACCGCGCTAGCCGAGATCACCATCGAACGCGCCAAGCGTCTCGTCGAGGTTGGTCGCGACGTGGTCATCATCGTCGACGGCATCACCCGTCTCGCCCGGGCATACAACCAGACCGCCCCAGCGAACGGCCGCATCATGAGCGGTGGTCTCGACTCTGGTGCGATCTACCCGCCAAAGAAGTTCTTCGGTGCAGCCCGCAACCTCGAAGAGGGTGGGTCGCTCACGATCCTCGCGACGGCGCTTGTCGACACCGGCTCGAAGATGGACGAAGTGATCTTCGAAGAGTTCAAGGGCACCGGAAACATGGAGTTGCGTCTCGATCGCCGAGCCGCCGAACGCCGCCTGTACCCAGCGATCGACGTCGAAGCATCGTCGACCCGACAAGAACAATTGCTGTTCGAGCCCAAGCAAGCCGAGCAGGTCGCCAAGCTTCGTCGGGTCCTTGCAAACCTGTCGACCGAGTCGGAGAACGGGTCTGCAGCCGGGCTCGAGCTACTCATCGACCGCTTGGCCACGTTCAAGACCAACGACGCCTTCCTCAAAGAAGTCGCGAAATAAGCCTCCCGTGGAGTTTGATCTCCCGGCATCTCAATCCAGACTGGAAGCACTATGAAGCCTGATATCCATCCTGAGTACCGCCCGGTCGTTTTCCAAGACCAGTCCTCGGGCGACAACATCATCGTCGGCTCGACGATGAAGACCACCGAGACCATCACCGTCGACGGTGTCGAATACCCACTCGCCAAGGTCGAGCTCTCGTCTCGCAGCCATCCGTTCTTCACCGGTCAGATGAAGATCGTCGATACGGCTGGCCGTGTCGAGCGCTTCGAGCGTCGCTACGGCTCGCGCAAGAAGAAGGCCGCTGCCGCACCTGCTGAAGAAGCAGCGGCACCAGCTGAGGAAGCACCTGTCGAAGCAGCCAACACTGAGAAGGCTGACGATCGTGCGAAGCTGAAGGAAGCCCCAGCGACGCCGACCGAAGCGCCAGCTGAGGAAGAGGCAGTACCAGCGGAGGCAGCTGCCCCCGCCGAGGAAGCAGCACCTGCAGAGGAAGCTGCCGCGGCTCCTGCTGAAGACGCAGCTCCTGAGGCTGACGAAAGCTGAACAACGAGCGTCTCGCCGAGCTTGCCGCAGCCAAGCTGCGCGGCCTGCTCAACGAACACTTCGATACTGACATCGCCGAGGCATCACGCCTCGGCGGTGGCGCGTCTGCGGTGCTTGAAGGTGCCGGATGGGTGTACTTCCCGACGCTGGCACCGGGCGTGCTTGGCACTGCGGTCGTGTGGGCTGCAGCAAACGGCTGCGCTGCACTAAACCTGATCACCGACGATGGTGCGGGTGAGTTGGCCCATGCTGCATCAGCCTTTGCTGAACCAACACCAATGGTCTGGCTGGTATCGGGGCGCACGATGTCGCCAGCGGATCCGGTCGTTCCGTCGATCGAAGCCCCGCCGGCTTGCGCTGCCCTAACCGCGGAGTTGTCATCGGCTGGTCTCGATGTAGTGGCAGACCACGGTGTGTGGCTTGGGGAGATCAACGGCCTCGAGGTGGCCCGTGTCGGCATGCGCGACGGCGAATGTTCGATCGACATCGGTGTCGGCGCCTACGACCAGTTCGCTTCAGCGGCGCTTAGCCCAGACAGAAACATCGCCGAGTCCCTAGAGAACGTCGTGTCGATGGTGGCACCACACCGCGACGCAAGCTCTACCCCCCATGCGCTCGGGCGAATCGTACGGTCACGCTGGTTGCGGGCACAGCTCGTTCGGCAACCCGAGCTGATCGGGCTCGACTCGCTCAACCCAATCCCACTTCTTCACGAGCGTCCAGGGCTAAATGAAACCCAACCAGCCGCTGCACTTGGAACCTCTGGGAGCGACGCCGTCCTGGTGTGCTGCACCGTGGGCCTCGACCTCGGCATTGCCGAAACCGCCGCTGGTCTGGTTGCTCTGCACCAACCCGATTCTCTCGTCGTCGTTCTGCCACCCCGTGATCGTCATCAGCGAATTATCGACGCTGTGGCTTCGCTCTCGATTTCTTCCCGAGTGGAGACGGTCGAGGGTGAGTGGGTCGACTAGCGCGAAACGTTAGGTTGGTTCGGTGCTCAGTCGCCTCGAATCACTCGAACGGGAATTTGCCGATGTGGAAGCTCGTCTCGGCGACCCTCAACTCATCGCAGACCAGCCAAAGTTTCAAGCCGAAGCCCGTCGCCACAAAGAGCTCGACGGCATCGTCACCCTTGGACGCAAACTTCGCAGCGCCACCGAAGACCACCAGGTCGCCCAAGAGATGTTCAACGAATCCGAGGGTGAAGACCGGGAAGTGTGGCGAGAAGAGGTCGCAGAGCTCGAAGCGACCATCGAAGCCACGACGGCTGAGTTTCGGCTAGCCCTGCTCCCCAAGGACCCGAACGACGACCGCAACGCCATCGTCGAGATTCGTGGAGCCGAAGGTGGCGAGGAAGCAAACCTGTTCGCCCGCGACCTGTTCGACATGTTCAAGTCGTTCTCCAGTCGCATGGGTTGGAAGTTCGAAATGATGGATGGAACCGAGTCCGACATGGGCGGGTTCACGACGGTGACCTTTGGCCTTTCGGGCGATGGTGTGTGGAGCCGCATGAAGTTTGAGGCCGGCGTGCATCGAGTGCAGCGAGTGCCCAAGACGGAAAGCCAAGGCCGCGTACACACGTCGTCGGCCACGGTTGCTGTTCTACCGGAGGCCGAAGAGGTCGAAGTCAAGATCGACGAGAACGACCTGAAGATCGATTACTACCGGTCTTCGGGCCCCGGTGGCCAGTCGGTCAACACCACCGACTCGGCATGTCGTATCACCCACCTGCCCACCGGTGTTGTTGTGGCAATGCAGGACGAGAAGAGCCAGATCCAGAACAAGGCCAAGGCATTACGCGTGCTTCGTAGTCGCATTCTGCAGGCCGAACAAGATCGTCAGATGGCCGAAGCTAGTGAGGCTCGTAAGAGCCAAACCGGCAGCGGCGGGCGTTCCGAGAAGATCCGCACCTACAACTTCAAAGAAAACCGGGTATCCGATCACCGAATCAACCTGACGGTGCACAACCTCGACAAGGTGTTGTCGGGCGAGCTCGACAACGTGAGCGACGCGCTTGTTCAAGAGGAACAGCAGCGCCGTCTCGCCGGAGAAGATGTCTGAGCAAAGCCCCGGTTCCGATCTGGATGGGACCGTGCCGTGGGGAGCGTTGCTTACGGAGACCGAGGTGTTGCTCGAGCGTTCGGGCATGAGCGATAACCCGCGTATGGAAGCGAAGTGGATCCTCGAGGAAGCCAGCGGCGCTGAAGGCGCGGAATTCGCGGCGGCT
>CALHTB010000030.1 GCA_938038785.1 uncultured Acidimicrobiales bacterium | reverse complement strand
CACCTGATCCTCTCCGAAGAGGTCGAGTTATACGACATCTCGCTCGCAACGATCGTTGACGCGTACCTCCGCGAGATCGAAAAGATGGAGAACCTCGACCTCGAGGTCGCCACCGAATTTCTTCTGATCGCGGCCACATTGGTCGAGCTCAAGGCCCGTCGCCTGCTCCCAGACGACGACTCGTTCGACCTCGACGACGAGCTGGCCCTCTTCGAAGAACGCGACCTGCTGCTTTCCCGCCTCGTCGAGTGCAAGACATTCAAAGATGCGGCGTCGATCTTGCGTCAGCTGCACGATGCCGGCGGCCGAACCTACCCTCGCGTCGCTGGGGTGGAAGAGCGTTTCCTTGGCGTTGCTCCCGACATGCTCGAAGGCATCGACGGCGACGACATTCGCGACGCCTTCATTCGGGCCATGACCCCGAAGCCCGAACCCATTCTCGACCTCTATCACGTGAGCGCAGTGACGGCATCGGTCTCCGATGCTGTGCGCGAGTTCGTCGACGAGCTTCCCGGCGCTGGTCGAGTCAATTTCCGAGACCTCACGTCCGGACTTGTCGACCGCATCGAGGTCGTCGTCCGCTTCCTGGCCATCCTCGAGCTGTTCAAGCAAGGCATGGTCGACATTCGCCAGGCAGAGGCATTTGGCAACATTCAACTCGAGTGGATCGGCGGCGACCCCGCCGAGGCACTCTCAGCACTCGCAATCGATGCGTACGAGGGATAAATGACCAACGAAGACACCCCCGTGGAAGACAGTCCGATCGAAGACGCCCAGCCCACCTCGGAAGGTTCGGTGCTTGTTGATAGCAGCGTTCTTCCCGACGAGCTCACCGCTGCGATCGAGGCGGTGCTCATGGTGGCAGAACGCCCGATCGAACCTCGCCTGCTCGCCCAGTTGGTCGAGACCAGCGTCGAGTCGGTCGAGGCCACTTGCGCCGAGCTCGATTCGACCTACCGCGAACAAGGGCGAGGCTTCGTACTGGCTCGTGTCGCGGGCGGCTACCGATTCCAGAGCCACCCCGAGCAAGCTGCCTACGTCGAGCGGTTTGTCGTTGAGGGCCAGTCGAGCCGTCTGTCGGCTGCTGCGCTCGAAACACTGGCCATCGTGGCCTACAAGCAGCCGATCTCTCGGGCGCAGGTGGCAGCGATCCGTGGCGTCTCGGTTGATGCGGTTATGCGCACGCTGACCCAGCGCGGCTACATCGCCGAGGTATCGCGAGACCCAGGGCCCGGCCAAGCGGTCATGTACGGAACCACCGCACTCTTCCTCGAACGGCTCAATATCAACTCGATAGTCGACCTGCCCGAGCTCGGCGACTTCGTCCCAAGCGCCGATGTGGTCGAAGCCTTGGAGCACGGTCTTCGCTTTGACAGCGATGTCGACACCGAGGTGGTCGTCGAGGAAGTACCTGCAACATCGGTCGAGGCTGACGAAGAAGCGCCGCTCACCGAGCAAAGCGCCGACGAAGAGGTCATCGACCTTCGCGACTCGGCCACCGGCTACGTCGATCCCGTTGCTGGCACCGCCGCTTCAGAGGGCGAATGAGCGAGGCTGGGGAACCGGTCAAGCTCGAGCGGCTCCAGAAGATCCTCGCCGCTGCAGGAGTTGCGTCGCGGCGTGTCTGCGAAGACATGATCGAAGACGAACGAGTGCTTCTCAACGGAGTGGTCGCAACGTTGGGCGATAAGGCCGACCCGGCGGTTGACGAGATCCGTGTCGATGGTGCGGTGGTGTCGATCGACCCAACGCGTCGAACCGTGCTGCTGAACAAGCCGATTTCGGTCATCTCGACCGTCGAGGACACCCACGGTCGCCAAACGGTGGTCGACTTGGTCGAAGCTGACGAGCGGCTCTTTCCGGTTGGCCGACTCGACGCTGACAGTGAAGGCTTGATTCTGCTCACCAACGACGGCGGCCTCACGCAGCGCCTAACGCATCCATCGTTTGGCGTCGACAAGGAGTACCTCGTCAGCGTCGACGGTGGTTCGATCAGCCGGGGCGATCTTCGCCACCTGCGCGAAGGCGTCGAGCTCGAAGACGGCAAGACCGCACCCGCCCGAGTATCCGAGGTGCAGCCCGGGCTGCTGAAGATCATTATCCACGAGGGCAAGAATCGGCAGGTGCGTCGCATGTGCGATGCCGTGGGACACCCCGTGACCCGCTTGGTTCGCGTGCGAATCGGCACCA
Source organism: uncultured Acidimicrobiales bacterium (assembly GCA_938038785.1). Taxonomy (GTDB): domain Bacteria; phylum Actinomycetota; class Acidimicrobiia; order Acidimicrobiales; family SHLQ01; genus SHLQ01. The sequence continues at coordinate 5,081 of CALHTB010000030.1, read as the reverse complement.
TTTTCGACAACTCGCTGAAGCCGGGGGAGTGGCGCGACGTCGAACCCGAAGAGCTGCGCGAGCTCGAGGCCGCAATTGCACAGGCAGCATCGTCAGGTGAGGACCCTCAGGGATAGGCTTCACGGCTATGCCTGACCCGCAGCCCGAACAGAAATTTGCCGGCATCGTCGGCCTTGGCCTCATTGGCGGAAGTGTCGCTTTGGCACTTCGCGACCTTGGCTACACCATCGGCGCTGTTGACAGTGAGCAGGACACGGTTGATCGAGCGCTAGCCGACGGCATCATCGACCACGCAGGGCTGCCGGCAAATGCTCGTCTCACCGTTGTGGCTACACCGGTTGACTCCATTCCCGACGGAGTGAAGCAGGCACTGTCGGAAACCACCGGCTGGGTGACCGACACGGGCAGTGTGAAGGGCCCCATCGCCGACGCCGTGAGCAGTGACCGATTTGTGCCATCGCACCCGATGGCAGGATCCGAGCAGAGCGGCCTCGACGGTGCTCGCCACGACCTGTTTCGCGGCGCCGCTTGGGTCATCACGCCGGGGATCGAAACCAGTGATCAGACATTCGCAGCCATGCACGAGCTTGTCGTGGCCCTCGGCGCCGACCCGCTGACGCTCGAGCCAAAGGCCCACGACCGTATGGTCGCCACCATCTCGCACGTACCGCATCTCACCGCAGCCACCTTGATGAACGTGGCATCGCAGCGATCCGATGAACACCTTGCAATGCTGCGCCTCGCTGCTGGAGGCTTCCGCGACATGACCCGCATCGCATCCGGATCGCCCGACATTTGGCCGCCGATTTGCCTGCAAAACAGTGAGGCCATCACCAGCGCCCTCGACGAGGTCATCGCCGGCCTCACCGACCTCCGTGCTGCTGTTGATTCTGAAGACCCTGACTCGATTCGCGAGGCGCTCACCTCGGCTCGAGCAGCCCGAGTCAATCTGCCGACAAAGACAGTTCTTCCGCCCGGACTTTCCGAGGTCCGGGTGCGCATCAAGGACCAACGTGGCGAGCTCGCCGCCATTACCGGCCTGGCCGCCGAGCTCGACGTCAACATCTTCGACCTCGAGATCGCCCATAGCGCCGAGGGTCCAACCGGCGTCATTGTGCTGTTGGTCGATTCAGACGTCTCCGATGTTCTGCGCGGCGGATTGCTCGCCCGAGGATATCGACCTTCGGTCAGGCCGTTGTCGTGACGGGTTTGCCAGACCCGCTGCGCGTAGAACCGATCATCGGCACGCTCGACTCGACCGTGAGGCTGCCGGGCTCGAAGAGCCTGACCAACCGAGCGCTCATCACTGCTGCTCTGGCTAGCGGCACGTCAACGCTGACGGGCGTCGGCCTGTCCGATGACACCGAAGCAATGATGGGGGCTCTTCGTGCACTCGGTATCACGTCCGAGGTTGATGGCACCACGGTGGTTGTTCACGGACGTGGCGGCGCGCTCGACGTTCCCGCCGACGAACTTGATGCCAACCAATCGGGAACAAGCGCCAGGTTCCTGCTGCCGCTCCTCGCACTCGCAGGCTCGGGCACGCTGACCGGGCACGAACAAATGCGAGCTCGGCCAATGGGCGACCTCACCACGGCCCTTCGTGGCCTCGGTGCCGTGATCGAGTCGGACACGCTACCGATCACCGTGGCTTCGGGTATCACCGGGGGAGCGGTGTCAATCGGCGCCGAAGTGTCCAGCCAGTTCATATCGGCGCTTCTGCTCAGCGCTCCGGCGATGCCCGAGGGTCTCCATCTGACGCTTGTTGGTACTCCTGTCTCCCAGCCCTACATCGACATGACCGTGTCGGTGATGGAAGCGTTCGGAGCAGCCGTGACCGTGGCTCCCGGGCATATCCAGGTCGACGGCACCGGCTATGACCCACAGGCCTACGCCATCGAACCAGACGCATCGACAGCCACCTACCCACTCGCCGCCGCAGCCATCGTCGGCGGTCGCGTCACGGTCACCGGGTTGGGTTCGGCCTCGCTGCAGGGCGATGCCGAGTTCGTAACCCGTGTGCTCGAACCAATGGGAACTGCGGTCTTCGTCGACGACGACTCGATCGAGGTGCGCGGCAGCGGCCTCCTCGACCCGCTCACGGTCGACCTCGGCGACATGAGCGATACGGCACCCACTTTCGCGGCCCTGGCGGCCAAAGCCCGTGGTGAAAGCTCGGTCACGGGCATTGGTTTCATTCGCACCACGAAGGAATCCGACCGGGTGCAGGCGTCGGTCGACGAACTCAGCCGGCTCGGCATCAAGTCATCGGTCGACGCAGATGGCTTCACCGTGCACGGTGGGCAACATCAGCTCGCAGCGGTTGATACCTACGAAGACCACCGCATGGCCATGGGCATGGCTCTCGTTGGGCTTACCGGTGGCCCGGTCGAGGTCAACGACCCCGGCTGCGTTGCCAAGACCTTTCCCGGATACTGGGACTTCCTCGAAACACTCCGAGCCGAAGCCCGAAGCACACCGTTGGTGTTGGCGATCGACGGCCCTGCTGGCAGCGGCAAGTCCACAGTGGCCAAACTCATCTCAACGAAGCTTCGCTTGCCGCACCTCGACACCGGCGCCATGTACCGAGCCGTCACCTATGCGGTGCTCCAGGCTGGCGTGTCGCTCGACGACCATGGCGCTGTCTCGGCAGCAGCTGAACAAGCGACCATCGTCGTTGGGCCGAGCTCGGTGGTTATCGATGATGTCGACGTCACCACCGCAATCCGTGAACCCGACGTGACTGCAGCGGTGTCAACGGTGGCAGCCATTGCAGGCGTGCGGGTTGTGCTGGCCGAATCGCAACGCAATTGGGCCCGAGCTCGTGGAGCAGCTGTGCTCGAGGGCCGCGATATTGGAACCGCTGTTTTCCCTGATGCAACGTTGAAGATCTATCTCGATGCGTCGGTCGACGAGCGAGCTCGTCGCCGCGCTGGCGAAACTGGCGATGACGACCTCGAAGCTATGAAGGCAGCGATCGCCGAACGTGATCGGCTCGATATGTCGCGCGAAACCGACCCACTCACCATCGCGGAGGGAGCCGAGGTCATCGACACCACATTGCTGACCATCGATGGCGTGGTCGATGCCATTGCTAGGTCGTGGTCGTCTCGGGCGGGTGCATAGTCATGGCGGTCGAGCGGGTTGGTACCGACCTTGGTGGAAGCGACCTCACCCTTCTTCAACGCGGCGTCTGGCGGGTTGCCTGGTTTGTCGTGGCCGGAGTGGCGAAGGCCTGGTTCCGCTATGAAGTGCACGGCCGTGAGAACCTCCCCGCCGAAGGCGCCTTCATTTTGAGTCCGGTGCATCGGTCGAACCTCGACACGCCTTTGTTGCCGGTTATTCGCAAAGAGCCAATTCGGTTTATGGGCAAGGATTCGCTGTGGAAGGTCAATCGGTTCTCGTCATGGTTCCTCACTACCCTTGGCGGGTTTCCCGTCGATCGCGACGCGGCTGACCGTGCAGCGATGGCCGCGGCTGAGGAGATACTGGCTCGCGGCGACACGCTCGTGATGTTCCCCGAAGGAACCCGTCGCTCCGGGCCAGTAGTCCAGCCCGAGAACATGTTCGACGGCCCGAGTTTCGTGTCCGGCCGCCAGCAAGTGCCGATCGTTCCCGTCGGCATTGCCGACACCGAGGCCGCAATGCCGGTTGGCAAGAAGTTCGTCTATCCCAAGAAGCTGGTGTTTGTCATCGGCGAACCGATTCCGCCACCACAGCAAAACGACAACGGGCGTGTGCCACGTCGCCTGGTGAAGGAACACACCGAACTGTTGCGTCAACGCCTCCAAGAGCTGTTCGACGAAGCCAAGTCGCTGCGCTAGTCGAAACGTCGTCAGTGTCTACGGCTAGCCCAACAGACGCAATACTTCGCTAGCACCGAGGTGTCGGTCGCCGGTCGACGGTTGCACATCGGGTGAGGCGCCGAGCGTGAGGCGGGCGGCCGCATCGATTGCGGTGAGCAGTTCACGAAGCGCCCGTGGGGGAGGAAAGTACTCGTCCTCCTCGGTGATTCGAACTTCGCTGACGCCGTTGACTGGGTCGAGGCGGTTGATGACCGACTCGACCAGTTCCTCGCTAGCTGACGCGCCAGCGGTGACGCCGACGACGCCCGAGAGGTCGGACGGGAGCTCGTCGGCGGTGTTGACACGAAGTACCTGCTCGCAGCCGCTTTCGGCAGCCAGCCGTGCTAGCGCCATGGTGTTCGATGAGTTGGAAGACCCGATGACCACCATCGCATCACAGTCGGGAGCGATCTTGGTGAGCGCGCCTTGGCGGTTGGTGGTGGCAAAGCACAGGTCGGACCGTCCGGGCGTCCACATGTCGGGCCAACGTTCGAGAGCGGCATCCTGCACGCTCGACCAGTCACGATGGCTGAGCGTTGTTTGGGCGAGCAGGGCGGTTGGGCCGTCGATTGCAGGCAGGGCTTCGACCTCTGCTACCGATTCGACCCGATGGATCGCTTCGGGGGCAACGGCCATGGTGCCCACGGCTTCCTCGTGGCCCTCATGGCCGACGTACACGATCTGGTAGCCCTTGCCAGCGCGCACTTTGACCTCGTGGTGAACCTTGGTCACCAACGGGCAGACCGCATCGACGATGTAGCCGCCGGTGTTCGTTGCAGCCAGAACCACCTCCGGTGCTGAACCGTGGGCCGACAACATGATGGGGGCACCCTCGGGCACCTCGGCGATGTCATCGACGAAAATCACCCCCATGTCTTCGAAGCGCTGCACCACCAGGCGGTTGTGCACGATCTCGTGATAGCAGTACACGGGCGGCGGGAACGCACGGACCATGGCTGCCAGTGCCTTGATGGCCATCTCCACCCCGGCGCAAAACCCTCGAGGAGCGGCGAGTAAGACTTGGTCAACGGCCATGCAACGATTCTACCGCGGGCGGTACGCCGGTTAGAGCTCCCAGAGGGAACGGTCTGCTGCGCTCTTTGGTGCTTGCCGCTCGGCGAGGGGTGGGCCGTCGCTTTTGGCGAGGTTGTCTGGGCGGCAGAGCATGTCGAGTTCGGCCAGGGTTGTTTCTTGGGTCGCCGAGTAGGGCGTCCTGTGGTCGCCTTGGAGCCAGTG
>CALHTB010000029.1 GCA_938038785.1 uncultured Acidimicrobiales bacterium | reverse complement strand
CCGGACCCAAGAGCAAGTCATCGACGAAGGATGGTTTGGGCCAACCGTGAGCGCCGACGCCCGCAGCAGGCTTGGTGACGTCGCCCTGGTGCCCTTCGAGCCGTTCGGCTTCGATGACCCGGGAGAACCCCACGCCGACCGGCTCGTAGGCCGTCACGGCTCTCTCACCGAGGCAGAGATGCTGGTTCCGGTGCTGCACACACTCGTCTGACAGAACGCTCTCTGATGTAACACTTTCTGGGGATAGTCCATCTAGTAGGTGTATGACGAACGACCGGAGCGACGCAGAACTCTTGAAGGCCTCATCCCGCGACGCGGAGGCGTTTGGCCTGTTCTACGACCGTCACCAAGAATCGGTGCGACGGTTCTTCCTCCGTCGCACAGCAGACCAGCTTCTTGCGCTCGACCTGACTGCTGAGACGTTCGCCGAGGCCTTTGCGAGCCGACGTCGCTATCGCCAGGGCTCAGCTCCGGCGACAGGGTGGCTGTTCACGATTGCCACGCGCCAGCTTCATGAGTTCTGGCGACAGGAACGGGTGTCGAAGAAGTATCGAAGCCGGCTCGGGGTCGAGTCCTACGCATCGTCGGACTCCTTTGACCGGGTCGAGGAGATTGTTGATGCGTCGAACTGGATGTCGGCGTTATCGATGGCATTGGGCTCGCTCAGTGAAGGGTCTGCCGAAGCGGTTGTTCTGCGGATTGGACACTGCTGGACCTATCAGCAGCTCGCTCTCCACCTTGGGTGCACACCACAAGCCGCACGGGTGCGTGTGAGCCGAGCGCTCAGTCATCTCGAAGTGCAAATTACGTCTCAACCACCACGGGAGTTCCCATGACGATTATCGATGTCGCAGCCGCCAATGACACGCCCAACACGCTCCGAAGCGACCTGGTGTCTGGGGTTATGCAATTCAACAAGCGCCGTCGCCGTCGACGCATGGCCGGAGTCGCAGCCTGTGGAGTGCTTGGCTTCTTGGGACTTGCAGCGCTCGACTCACCCGAGCCCGCCTACGCCATAACGAAGGCGCCGAACGGCGTTGTCGAGGTGGAGGTCTTCCCCGAGCTCGACGACGTCGCAGACCTGGAACGAGCGCTTGCCGAGGTCGGTCTTGAGGCAACGATCATCAACTTGCGAGCTCATCCATCGGTCGTCGGGGTTGTCGAGGTGACCAGTCACCTAGATCAGAACTCTGGAGCGATGAGCAGAACTGAAGACGGCCGATTCTCGATTGACGCTGCGAAGGTGGCGGGGACAATTGAAGTTCTGATCTACTCCGATGCACAAGGGGAGCGCTACCAAGCGGCGCCGTCGGTCTTTAGCCCGGGCCAACAGCTCGCTGGTCTGCACTGCGCATTTGAGGATCGCCCGCTCACGACGGAGGTGCTGGAGGCTCGCGCCGGCGAGGTCGGGTTGACCGACATCGAATGGACCGTATTTGGCGACATGGATCCCGAGACGTTCGAGATCGAGACCGAAAGTCCTTCCGACCGTCCTGTGGGATTCGTCGAGGGAGCGCAAATGAGAGATGTGACGACGCTGTCGGTCTTTGTGTCCGCTGACAATCAACGCCCAGCGGCGGAGATCGTCGTGATGCACGATGGCACGCATCGGACCGAGCTGCCCGAATGCACCGCCGACCTCGCCGCTCCATGGGCTGAGTGAGCACCCGAATTCCTTCGATGTAGTTCGCGTCAGACCCGTTGACTATGGTGTGCTTCCCCGGAAGCTTGGAGTACTCCTTGGCAGGGTCGTTTACCCATCTGCACGTCCATACCGAGTTTTCGATGCTCGATGGAGCGTCGCGCCTCGACGACTTGGTTGCCGCAGCCGCAGCTGATGGGCAACCGGCGCTTGGGATAACCGATCACGGCAACATGTATGGCGTGCTCGACTTCTATAAGTCGTGCAACAAGGCTGGCATCAAGCCGATCATCGGCACCGAGGCCTACATGGCTCACGACCATCGGTCCGAGCGTCTGTCACGCCGTGGCCGTATGGACGATTCCGGCGGCAGCTCCGACGGTGGCAAGAAGCTCTACTACCACCTGATTCTCCTGGCCGAGAACAACGTCGGCTACCAGAACATGATCCACCTCGCGTCCGAGGCGTTCATGACAGGTTTTCACTACAAGCCCCGCTGTCTCACCGCCGGCCAGGAAATCGTCACTCCAACGGGCATGACTCCGATCGAAGAACTTCGCGAGGGGGATCTCGTCCTGACCCATAACGGCAGGTTCCGCCCGGTGGTCCAAACCATGAAGCGGCGCCACGATGGCGACGTCTATGGCGTCAATCTGTCGGGCCGCTACGGACGCACAACATGGATGACCGGTGAACATCCGGTGCTCGTCAATGATGTAGAGGGACACAAGCGCTGGGTCGAGGTTCAAGACCTGAAGGCCGGTCGCCCGCTCGCCACCGAGCGCGCCGACAACTGGTACTCATGGGCGTGCTTGCCCAAGGTCGAGACCTTCCAGTACGTCTCGGAGATCGACACCGCCGACTACGTCGAGTGGACGCCGGTGTCAGGTAAGCCCAACACGTTCGAGCGTCGTGTACCGCGCGCGAACATGGCTCCCACCCGCTCCGAGGCGAGGTTCGCTGAAACCATCAAGCTTGATGAGAACTTTGGCTGGTTCTTAGGTCTGTATCTCGCCGAGGGGTACACCCGTAAGGGCGAAGTGAGCTTCACAGTCCACAAAGACGAGGTCGACCTGCAGGAACGCTGTGGCGAGTTCCTCCGCCAGCTGACTGGGAAACTGCCAACCATCTCGGGCCGTGCAGATCGTCCCAACTACCAGGGCGTCGACATTCGTTTATCGAGCACCGTCTTGAGTCAGTTTCTCACTTCGCTTTGCAACACCGGTGCAGCAAACAAGCAGATGCCCGCGTTCGTCTGGGATGCCCCCGAGTCGTTCCAGCGAGGGCTTATCGAGGGATTGTTCGATGGCGATGGCGCTCGCCACGATTCCGGGACCATCTTCACCCAGACCAGCGAAAACCTCGCATGGCAGGTGCGAACGCTTCGTGCCAGCCTTGCCGACGACTTCGCGTCCGTGCGTCGAATGGAGCTCGACAACCCGAACCATCACGATCAGTTTCGATCGCACTACTCACCAGATCACCGAGACCTCGCATACCGTCGAACTTGGGCCGACCCGCACTACGTGTACAAACCCATATCCGATGTCGAGGTGAAGCACTACGACGGCTGGGTCTACAACATCGAAGTCGCCGACGATCACTCGTACGTCTCCGACTTTGCTATTCACAACTGCGACTGGGAACTGCTCGACAAGTACTCCGAGGGCATCATTGCTACGACCGGCTGTCTTGGTGGCCAGGTTCTGCAAGCGCTCCTCGCAGGCAACTTTGATGAGGCGGTGAACCGGGCTGGTCGGCTGCAGGACATCTTTGGCCGCGAAAACCTCTTCATTGAGCTGCAGGACCACGGCATTCCCGAACAGATCCGCACCAACCCGCAACTGCTCGAAATTGCCAAGAAGATCGGCGCCCCGATCCTCGCCACGAACGACAGCCACTACACCCATCAGGTCGACCACTCCGCCCACGACGCTCTGCTGTGTGTGCAGACTGGCTCGTTGCGCTCAGACCCCGACCGGTTCAAGTTTCACGGCGACCAGCACTACCTGAAGTCGGCAGCCGAGATGCGGCACATGTGGAAAGAGGTCGAGGTCGCCTGCGACAACAGCCTCTGGATTGCCGAGCGTTGCAACGTCGAGATCGAGTTCGGCGAACCGTTGCTGCCGAGCTTCCCACTGCCACCTGGCTTTTCCGACGACGATGAGTACTTACTCCATCTCACCATGGAGGGCGCCAAGAAGCGTTGGGGCGAGAACATCCCCGAAGAGGCCAAAGAGCGTTTGCTCTTCGAGCTCGATGTCATCAAGAACATGGGTTTCTCGTCGTACTTCATCATCACCTGGGACATGATCAAGTACGCCCGCGACGAGGGCATTCGAGTGGGCCCTGGCCGTGGCTCCGCTGCTGGTTGTGCCGTGGCCTATTGCCTCTGGATTACCGACCTCGACCCCATCAAATACGACCTGCTCTTCGAGCGATTCCTGAACCCGTCGCGTATGTCGATGCCCGATATCGACATGGACTTCGATACCCGGTACCGCGACCAAATGATCCGGTACTGCGCCGACCGTTACGGACGCGACCACGTGGCCCAGATCGTGACGTTCTCCCAGATCAAGGCTCGTGCTGCGGTGCGAGACGCCGCACGCGTGCTCGGTTACCCCTATGCGGTTGGCGACAAGGTGGCCAAGGCCATGCCGCCGCTCATCATGGGCCGCGATACCCCACTGCAGTATTGCTTTGAGAAGCACCCAAAGTACGAAGGTGGCTACGCCCAGGCGGGCGATCTCCGCGACATGGTCGCTACCGACCCAGTCGTCGCCGAGGTGGTCGACGTTGCGAAGGGTCTTGAGGGCCTGCGCCGTTCAGACGGCATCCACGCCGCCGCAGTGGTGATTACGAGAGACCCGATCACCGACTACGTCCCAATCCAACGCAAGCCCGAAGCTGGTCAAGACCCCGAAGACGCACCGGTTGTCACCCAGTACGAGATGAACGGCGTCGAGTCGCTGGGCCTTCTCAAAATGGACTTCCTCGGCCTACGAAACCTCGACGTCATCGACGACACGCTCAAGAGCATCAAAATCACCCGCGGCTTTGATGTCGATATCGACAACGTCGACCTCGACGACGACGAGACCTACGCATTGCTGCAACGCGGCGAAACCATTGGCGTGTTCCAGCTCGAGTCGACCCCAATGCGTGCATTGATGAAGTCGCTCGGCCCAACATCGTTCGACGATGTTGCAGCGCTTGTGGCGCTCTATCGGCCGGGTCCGATGGAAGCGAACATGCACAACGACTACGCCGATCGCAAGAACGGTCGCCAAGAAGTCACGCTGCTCCACGAGGACGCATCGGAAATTCTTGGCGACACCTACGGCCTGATGATCTACCAAGAGTCGATGATGCGAGTGGCGCAGAAGTTTGCGGGCTACTCACTCGCTGACGCCGACTCGCTGCGTAAGGCGTGCGGTAAGAAGATCCGCGAAGTTATGCAGAAGGAGAAGGCCAAGTTCATTGACGGCTGCGAGGCCACCGGATATGGAATTCCGCTGGGCGAGGAGTGGTGGAAGATCATTGAGCCGTTCGCTGACTATGCCTTCAACAAGAGCCACAGCTACGGCTACGGCTTTGTGGCGTACCAAATCGCCTACCTGAAAGCGCACTACCCGGTCGAGTACCTGGCAGCGCTGCTGACCTCGGTGAAGTCCAGCCTCGATAAGGCGGCGATCTACCTCAACGAATGCCGAGTCATGGGCATCAACGTGGTCGTGCCCGACATCAACCGGGCGCGCATGGACTTCCACCCAATCCCGAACCTCGAGGACAACAACGAAAAGGGCGAGATTGTCTTTGGTATGTCCGCAGTGCGCAACGTTGGCGAGGGGCTCGTCGAGCTCATTCTCAGCGAACGCGACGCCAACGGCCCGTACGAGAGCTTCCTGAACTTCGTCGAGCGCGTCGACTACCAAGTGCTCAACAAGCGAACCATCGAGTCGCTTATCAAAGCTGGGTCCTTCGATTCGCTGGGGCATCCTCGCAAGGGCCTGCTCAACGTGTACGAGATCATCATCGATCGAACCGTCGCATCTCGCAAAGACCATGACATTGGCGTGGCGACGCTGTTTGGTTCGCTTGGCGATGAGCCCACGTTCGATGATCGCCCGGACATTCCCGACATCGAGTTCGACAAGATGCCCAAGCTCGCCAATGAAAAGGAAATGCTCGGGCTCTACATTTCCGACCATCCGATCCTCGGCTACGAAGCGGCGCTTCAACGCCGCTGCGACAAGACGGTGGGCGCCCTCGAAGACGAAGCTGATGGCGCGTTCCTGCGGGTCGGAGGCGTCATCACCAACCTGCAGAAAAAGTGGACCCGCAAGGGTGACCTCATGGCGATCTTCGAGCTCGAGGATCTCGAAGGCTCTATCGAGGTCATGGTCTTCCCCCGAACGATGACCGAACACGGCCACAAGCTGATCGATGACTCGATCGTGGTGGTTCGCGGGCGCCTCGACGGCAAGGACGACATCCCGAAGTTCATTGCCCAAGACCTCGAGATCTTTGACTCGTCATCGATGTCAGCCACCCAGCCATTGCGCCTCCGGCTGCCAACGCACGCCCAAGATCCAACAACCCTCGACAATCTCAAAACCCTGCTCCAAGACCATCAGGGGCAATCCGAGGTGTTTCTGCACCTCGACAGCGAGCAAGTGATTCGGCTGCCCGAAACATATCGAGTTGAAACTGGCAGTGGTTTGGTCGCAGAGATTCGCGTCCTGCTTGGGCCCGACGCCGTCGTCGTCTGAGACCTCTCTCTCGCAGCTGTCGCAATCCGAGCCTGCGGCTCTCGATGCTCGGCTGTGGGCCGGAGGCCGTGTCCCGCCGACCGGCGGAGCCGGATCGGGCTAAGCCGTGGTCCGCAATTTGCGTTTTTCGCCGTTCACGACTGGACTAGGAGGGCGTAACAAGCGATTTAGCAAGGCGAATACATGGCACTTGAAGTGGAAACAAAGGACTGCAACGCACTGAGCGATGCAGAAATCTCGGATATGGCCGACCTGTGCGCCGATCACCCGCTTCCATACGAGGCTGGCGATCTGTCCAAGCAGGCCGAAGAGTGGGTTCTTTGCTGCGAAGCACTCGACAATGGCCGTTTGCGGGGCTTTGCGTACTACACCCTCGAGCGCATCGGTGGCACGCCCGCCATCATCATCGGCCTCGGTTCAATCACCCGAAGCTCGCGCCGTGACAGCGTCATGAAGGGCATGGTCACCGACCTTATGCACCGTGCAGTGATGGCCTTCCCTGACGAAGACGTCGTTGTCGGCCTTCGTATGCAGACCCCCGATGGCTTCGAAATGCTCAAAACCTTCAACGACATCGTGCCCCGCCCCGACCACAAGGCAACGGGCGAAGAGCGTGCATGGGGCCGACGCTTCGCAAAGCGCTTCGGCATTTCACCGCTGCGCTACGCCGACCGTACGTTCACCGCAAAGGGCAAGGGCGAACTGCCTTGCGCATTCGACTTCGAATCCTCGAAGCCTGAGTCGATCGACCCTGAGGTCGCAGCGTTCTTTGCTGACCTCGACGTGGCAAACGGCGACGTACTCATCGGCTTCGGCTGGGCAATGTCGGAGGACCTTGCCAAGTTCGCCTGACGAGTCGCAGGTTGGTTCGACAACCGAATCTGCCGAGCTCGTACAGCTGATAACCAGCCGTCGGATGGTGCGTAGCTTTACGCGCTCGCCAATTGCCCAGCACAGCCTTGAACAGATCGTTCGCGCGGGCCATGCCGGCCCAAGCGCCGGCAACACCCGTTCACTCGAGTTGCTCGTGCTCACCAGCGATGACGTCGTGGCCTACTGGGACACCACGCTCACTACCGAGGCACGAGAGTCGTTTCCGTGGCCGGGCCTGCTCGAGGCCCCGGTACTCATCGTGCCGTACGTCGACCCCGACGCATACGTGGCTCGCTATAGCGAACCCGACAAGGCCGGTACCGGCCTGGGCGAGGCAATCGAGGCGTGGACGGTGCCCTACTGGTGGGTAGACGGAGGAGCAGCGGTCGAAAACATGCTGCTCACCGCGGCAAGCCTCCAACTTGGAGCCTGCTTCTTCGGTCAGTTCGAACACGAAGCTGCTGTTCGTGCTCGCTTTGGCGTGCCCGACAACCGCCGGGCTGTGGGAACCATCGCTGTTGGCCACCCCGACCCCAGCACCGACCGGCCTAGCAAGTCGGCCGCTCGACCAAAGCGCCCGAGCTCGCACTCAACACACAATGGATATTGGCAGCCGTCGTGAACGATTTTGCACCTGCGGGGTTCAAGGTCCTGCACAAAACCCCGGTACGTTGATCCTGTGACGGGACAAGCTCCAACCGGTGTTGCGTTGTGGGTCGCTGGCGCCCGGCCCAAGACGCTACCCGCAGCCGTTGTGCCGGTAGCGGTTGGCACAGCAGCGGTAGCCGACCAGAACTTCACCGTATGGCGCGCAGCGGCTGCCATGGTTGTCGCGCTTGCGTTGCAAGTGGCGACCAACTTCGCCAACGATTACAGCGACGGCATTCGCGGAACCGACGATGACCGGGTTGGCCCGATGCGCCTTGTTGGCTCGGGTGCGGCATCGGCGAGCGCGGTAAAGAAAGCCATGCTGGCCGCATTTGGTGTAGCCGGCGTAGTGGGCCTTGGTCTCAGCGTTGTGGTCAACCCGTGGTTGCTCGCCGTAGGGGCAGCATCAATCGCAGCTGGTTGGTTCTACACCGGCGGCAGCAAACCCTATGGCTACCTCGGCCTAGGCGAGGTGTTCGTATTTGTCTTCTTCGGCGTCGTAGCAACGGTGGGTTCGGCGTACGTGCAAACCGAATCGGTCTCGGCGCTGGCGGTCGTGTTGTCGATACCTGTCGGGGTGTTCGCCACAGCGCTGCTCATCATCAACAACTTGCGAGACCTGGTTGGCGACGAAGAGTCCGGCAAGCGGACGTTGGCGGTTCGTCTTGGCGACACCCGCACACGATCGCTGTACTTACTTTCGATGATTGGGGCCTTCGGGCTGATCGCGGTCGTGGCAATCGGGACCCGACGTTCGTGGCTACTGCTCGGGCTGCTCGGCTTGTTGCCCGCAATTCCGGCCCTGCGAACCGTTGCATCAGGCGCCAAGGAGCAAGCGCTCATTCCCGTGCTCGAAGCTACGGGCAAGACACAACTACTCGCTGGCCTCGCTATGACGATCGGGCTGGCGCTCACGAGCTAACGCTGTTGACACGATCTGGCCTTGGTCAATGCGCAGAACCGCATCGGCGCGTTCGATGGTCGAGAGCCGATGCGCAATAACCACCACCGTCGTCTTGCCAGCAAGCTCGCCAATCGTGTCGGTGATGTGCTGCTCAGAGTTGGGGTCGAGCGCCGAGGTTGGTTCGTCTAACACGAGCAAGCGCGGGTTGCCCGCAAGGGCTCGGGCGATAGCAATTCGCTGCTTCTGGCCGCCGCTGAGGCGATGGCCGAGGGTTCCTGGGTCGGTCTCCAAGCCATCGGGCCAGGTGCACACATCGGAGAGCACGTGGGCTGCGTGTAGTGCGTCGAGCACTTGTTCTTCGGTGATCCACGGCCGGAAGAAGCGGACGTTGTCGATGATCGTGCCAGCGATGAGCTCGGGTTCCTGACGGACGTAGGCGACCGAAGTCCGCCATGTGGCAGTCGAGATCGGCTCGCCGTCAACGAGCGCGGCAATCCTTCCGGCGTCGGGCTCCCGCAAACCGAGGATTAGGTCGGCGAGTGTGGACTTACCCGAACCCGATGGGCCGACCAGACCAACAAATGACCCAGCTGCCACCGAACACGATGCGTCCTCGAGCACGGGAGCACCCTGCTCGTAGGAGAACGAGACGTCGGTGAACTCCAGCGCAATGGGAGAGCGCTTCGCAAGCCGATCGCCAGCGGTGAGGTCGATCTCGTGAGGTTGGCGCTCAAGGCGCCCGATGTCGGCCTCGAGCTGATCGAGCCATGCGGTGCTCTCGCCAAGGGTGTGCCAACTTTGCTGAGCGCCCTGGCCATAGGACACTGACCGCAGAAGTACCGACGCAACCCCAGCAAACGCGGCAACGTCGTTGGTGCCGACCGACACGGCGAGCAAGAGCAGCCCCAGAATGAGAATGAGCGCGCTTGCCTTGTACACGGTGGTGTTAAGCCTGGTCAGCAGCGTGGTGCGGAACAGAAGCGTGCTGTGCCGTTCGCTGAGTTCATCGAGGGGACGAAGACTCTCAGAATGCACATCGAACACCTCGATCTCACGGCTAAGAGCGCTGTGTTCTTGAACATTCGCAGCAAAGCCACGGTTGACCACCGAGGACGCCTGTTGTTGCGACCTGGCAACGGCTGTCAGTGGCAGCGATGCGAGGATCAACCCACCGACACCGACGACCACAACAAAGGCTGCGACGGGGTCGATGAGCAGGGCAGCACCGATGAGGGCTGCAAAGTTGAGACCCGAGGTTGTGAAGCGGGCCATCTGGAGCGCCATGTTCGAGCTCAGCATCGCGTTTGTTGTCGCCAGCTGAACCAAGGCGGTTCCTTCGAGCTCCTCCTTGTCGGCCCATGTTGCCGTTGCGTGGGCACCGAGCACCCGTCGTCGCATTGCCAAGGTCGTACGAGAGATCAGGCGGGCAGAAGTAGCAGCGGAGAGGCCTTCGAGCAGGGCATAGACCCCGACGAGGCCAAAGCCGATGCCGAGCAAGACCTCGGGCCGCAATTCTGCGAGCCCTAACGGTTCGAGCAGCGCACCGCCACCAACGTCGGCGAGCGACGTAGCAATGCTGGCCACGATGACCAAGATCGTCGCCTCGATTGCACCAACTGCCACAGCCGACAAGCCAATGACCGCAAGCATGCCGGTCATCGGGACGCCGAGACGTTCCAAGCGTCGCTGAGGCCAGCTTTGCCGCGGATCGATAGGCCCGAGACGGCGCGCCAATGATGAAACGAAACTCACCTAGTCCAATCGGCCTATACCCGCCGAAACTGAGTTAGCTGCGGGTTGCGGTGATGAGTTGGGCTGCGCCGACGGTGAGTTGTTTGTGCTCGACGTTTTCGAAGCCGACGCTGCGGAGGCTGGCGAGGAGTTCGTCTCGGGGCGGGAGATAGGCGAGGGACCGGGGGAGATAGCCGTAGGCCTCCTTGTTGGACAGAAGCCCACCGATGAACGGGACCACCTTGCCGAAATACAGGCCGTGCCCCAACCGCATCAGCTTGTTGTCGGGCTCGCTGGCATCGAGCAGCGCAATCCGTCCGCCTGGTCGAACGATGCGGGCGAGCTCGGCGAAGACCTCGTCGAGGTCGATGAAGTTTCGCAACGCGAACCCGCACGTCGCACCGTCAACCGACGATGAAGCGATCGGTAGGCCCATGCCGTCGCCCTGGACGAGTGGTTCGGTCGTTCGTGCAGCCGCCAACATTCCAAAGCTGAAGTCGGCACCGATCGATCGATAGCCATGTTCGGCGAGCTCTCGGCAGAAGTCTCCAGTGCCGGTGGCGAGGTCCAACAAGACGGCGCCTTTGGGCAGGTCGAGCGATTCGATCGCAATCCGGCGCCACCGAACATCGAGACGGAAGGTCATGATTCGATTGACCAGGTCGTAGCGCGGAGCAATCGTGTCGAACATTGCCTGCACCGCCTCTCCCTTGGCTTCGCCTTGGGGAAGTGGCTCATCGAGTGATGGGAGCTGTGCGTTCACCTTCTCAGCGTAGAAGCTCACGCAGAGCGAACCCGGATGGTTCGCCGGGTTTGTCCCGCTAGCGTTTGGGCGTGACCAAGGAAGCTGAAGCAGATCCGCGTGAGAGCGACGTTGCCGATATGGCCAAACGAGCTGCGTTCGCCGCCTCAGAACGCCGCAAGCAAATGCGCAGTGGAACTGGCAGCAACATCAGCGCTGAAGACGTCGACCAGGACATGCTCGCCGAACTCAATCGGTTGCTCGAGAACGTAGCGGCGTGGACACCGGGGTTTGCCGGAGCGATGTTGTTTCGTGGTGAGCAAGCCCAACCGCTCGTGAGCCACATCACATCGGGCGAGCGTGAAGCAATGCGACGAGCCTTGCTGCACGTTGCATCGTCGGTTCGGATGGAGCTCGACCTGATGGAACGCGATGTACTCGGCGCATTTGTTGACTCGGTTACCTCGACCTCGCGCGGTGCGGTGATCGTAAACAGGTTCGACGACGACCTCTTTGTCGTAGCGATCGAGGGACGGCCAGCGAAGGTGGCCGATGCGTGGAAGGCAATTGCCGACCATCGCTCCGATATCGCAGCTGTTGCAGCAAGGCTGCTTCTCGAAGACGACTAGCCGTCGCGACGCTTGCGCATCTCCTTGGAGTGCCGTTCGAGCGTCTGCTTCTGCTGCTTGGTGAGGCTGTCGATTCCACGGTCGCTGACCTGGTCGAGCAGGGCGTCGATCTCGGCTTCGCTGGCTGTTGCCGTCGGCACCGCTTGGAGGTGGCTAGCCGACTTCTTTTTCTTCTTTGACTTGGTCTTCGTCCGGCCTGTGCTCACTGGGCGATCTTGAGGGCCCTCGGTGAAGAACGATGGCAACCGGACACTAGGGATCCACTCGACGTTGGAGAACCCGAGGGAACGGGTGACGATAAGGCCGATCGCAGAGGTCGTGAGAAGCATCACGAGTCCGACGATGTCTCGTTGCGCCAGCATGCTCAGCACTTGGAGCACGAAGAAGAAGGCGATGAGACCCCAGAACGGGATGCCGAAGAACGACCTGGCCTGCACGTTGGCGGCTGCGAAGGCGGCTGCCATTCCGAAGAACATCATTCCGAGGCCAGCTGCGATAACGACCTGGTTGGTTGCGAGGGCCGTGATGGCACCGAAGAGCGCCGGCACGATGGTGAGCACGACGATGAGTGCGGTGTATGCCCGCCGGCCGAGCTGGCCTTCGAACTGCGAACCAATCATGTAGAAGAAGATCATGCTCAGAAGGCCACCAAAGACGCCCGGCAGGGGAATGATGTGGGTGGCAAGCCGCCACAGCTGACCTCGGGTGAGCGCCCGCTCGTCGAGGAGCAACGCGCCCCCGAGTGCGCCGATGCCACCTTCGACTACGAACAAGAGCAACCCGAGAAGGCTGAGACCGACGACGAACGCGGTGGTCGTCACCGCCACTGGTCCAGCCATGAACCAGGGGTTGGAGGAGGCGCCTCGCGAGAACGGGCTTTGGAATGAGTAACGATCAGCCATCGGGTACCTAGAGTACAGGACGTTTTTGGCTGATCGAGACCTCGGTGGCGCCTGATTGGTTGGCCCGTAACTGTCCGCACGCCGCATCGATGTCAGTTCCACGGTTCCGGCGAATGGTTGCATTGGTGTTGCGGTCGAGAAGCCACTTCTGAAATTGCTTGACTCCCGGCATGTCGGTTCCGACCGTGAGATAGCCGGGCGTGGGGTTCAGTGGGATGAGGTTCACGTGGGCTCGCAGTTCTTTGCACAGCTCAGCGAGTGCAATCGCTTGCTCCTCGGTGTCGTTCACTCCAGCGATGAGCGCCCATTCGAAACTCAGGCGACGGCCCGAGGCCGCGACATAGCCTGCACAGGCGTCTGCGAGGTCGTCGATGGGGTAGCGCGAGTTGATCGGTACCAGTTCGGTTCGTAGCTCGTCGGTTGCAGCGTGAAGCGACACCGCCAGACTCACCGGCAATTGCTCTTCGGCCATCCGACGAATACCCGGTACCAAACCGACAGTGCTCATCGTGATGTGTCGGGCGGACAGGCCAAGGTCGCCGTGGATCCTG
Organism: uncultured Acidimicrobiales bacterium; assembly: GCA_938038785.1. Lineage (GTDB taxonomy): Bacteria > Actinomycetota > Acidimicrobiia > Acidimicrobiales > SHLQ01 > SHLQ01. Next base: position 33,348 of record CALHTB010000029.1, on the reverse strand, counting down.
CGAATCGCACCCCAGACTGCGTCGTAGTTCGCTAGCGGTTCGCCCATGCCCATGAACACAACGTTCGACAACCGACGCGGCTTGGCGGCTTCGCGAGCCCGGATGACCTGCTCGACGATTTCGCCGGTGGTGAGGTGACGGCGGAAGCCCTCCTGGCCGGTAGCGCAGAAACCACATGCCATAGCGCAACCCGCTTGGCTGCTCACACATACCGTCGACCGATCGGTGTAGTGCATCAGCACGGTTTCGACTGCGTCGCCATCGGCGAGCCCCCAAAGCCACTTGTGCGTTTCGCCGCCCTCGCTCACCTTCACAATTCGGTGGTGTAGTGCAACCGGCAGGAGCGATTCGAGCTGCTCACGGAGGTTCTTCGGAAGGGTCGAGATCTCTTCGATGTCGAGACCCTCGTCATAGAGGCCCTTCCACAGTTGGTCGACGCGGTACTTGGGTTGATCATCGAGGAGCGACGCAAGCTCGTCCCGCGTGAACTGGTAGCGGGTGTCGGTGGAGATCACGGTTGCCTGCGCCAAAGCGTGTCGATGCGATGGGTGGTGAACCCGATCTTGTTGTAGGTCGCAACTGCTGGCTCGTTGTCGCTCTCGACGTACAACATTCCGGTAGTAAGGCCAGCACCGTGCAGCCAATCAAGTCCCGCGAGCGTCATCTGGGTTCCGAGCCCACGGCCGTGAAACGCAGGGTCGACCGCAATGACATAGATCTCGCCCAGGGCCTCGGGTTCGGTGTGGATCTTCGTCCAGCAGAAACCAGCGAGCTCTCCGTCGATGTGATGGAGGCGGAATCCATCAGCGTTGAACCAGTCGGTCGCAAGTTCGGCATTCACCCACTCAGGTGTCTTGCCAGATTGTTCGGGGTGCCAATCAAATGCACGATTGTTCACCCGGACGAAGTCGTCGATGTCGTCGGTCGTGAATGCGCGCGTATCGAGCGTCGACGGTGTGGTTGGCAGGGGGCAGCGCATCTGAAGGAGGGTGCGGTTGGACACAAAGCCGTTCGACTCGAGATAGCTACGGTGAGCTTCGGAGGTTCCATGGACCCAGATCGGAGCATCGGGGCCAGCGTTGTCGGCAAGAGCAAGCGCGTCGATGAGCGTGTCTGGAGCGGTTGACGGGCTCTCGTCATCCTCAAACGTCAGGTGCACAACAGGGGCCATGCCTTCACGTGGTTCGACCAGAAACTCCATGGCCACAGGCTAGGACTGGATTGAGTCCCACACGCGCCGCCCCAACTTTGGGGTTGTTGCGCTGGGATCACTGCCCAAATAGGCACAATAACCTCCGTTGGGATTCCCACGCCACGACGCCGATGGTTAGCTTTTGATTAGCACCCCGGAGCTCCGCCGCATACGGGGTGCTGTGCAACACGTCGAGGGATCCGCCGCCCTCTGTGTAGCGAAAGAGCGGGCGCTAAGCGTCCGCTCTTTTCGCGTGTAGGTTCGCTTGATGGAATCTGACAACACGTCATCTGACCTCGCCGAACTTTCGACGGTCGCCACCCAGATCGATGAACTGCTCGGACGGGTCGTCGATATTGCCGAGAAGTACCACGGTGGAGATCGAGGCGATATCGCCACTCGATTGTTCGAGGTCGAGCGGTCGCTCCAAGGGGCCGGGCGCAACCTGCAAAGTGCGCTTCGGGTGTTCGGATGAGCCGGCCCTCGGTGCGCGCGGACATTGCGCTGCGCAAGGGCTATCACTCACCTCAAGTTGTCGTCGACGTTCGCCTGAACACGAACGAGGCTCCGGTCGCCCCGCCACCGGGCTTCACCGAAGCATTGCATTCAGTGCTCGACAACATCAACTGGCACCGCTATCCCGATCGGGCAGCCAGCGCACTGCGTTCCAAGCTGGCCGAACGGTACGAGCGCACGCCCGCCGAGGTTTTCGTCGCGAACGGTTCGAACGAAGTCCTCCAAACCATCATGTTGACCTTTGGTGGGGCTGGCCGGACCGCCGCCACGTTCGAGCCGACGTACGCGCTCCATAGCCATATCTCAAAGACGACGGGCACCTCCGTTGTCGAAGGGGACCGCCGGGACGACTTTACGCTCGACCTCGACGAGGTACGACGAGTCGTCGACGAGCACGCCCCTGACGTGCTGTTTCTGTGCTCGCCGAACAATCCGACCGGCCTGGTCGACCCGCCCAACACTGTTGAAGCTGTTCTGAAAATCATGGAGGGCACTAACGGCCTGCTGGTCGTCGACGAGGCCTACGGTCAGTTCGCGCACAGCTCGGCAGTTCCCCTGATTGGCGAGGATGTGCCGCTGGTGGTCAGCCGTACGTTCTCGAAGACGTGGTCAATGGCCGCTGCTCGTCTCGGGTATCTCCTGGGGCCAGCTTGGCTCGTCGCCGAACTCGACAAGGTCGTCTTGCCGTATCACCTCGATGCCTTCAAGCAGGCAGCCGGGTTGGCGGCCCTCGATTTTGGCGAGGCGATGGACGAGCGAGTGGCAAGCATTGTCGAAGAGCGCGGTCGGCTGATCGAAGCCCTAGGCGATTTGCCAGTCACCACGTGGGACAGCGGCGCAAACTATTTCCTGTTTCGCGCTGACGCGATGGGCGGCGATGAACTCTGGCAAGCGCTGGTCGACAAGTCGGTGCTGGTCCGAAATTGTGCATCGTGGCCCCGCCTCGACGATTGCCTCCGGGTCACCATTGGCACCCCAGCCGAGAACGACGCTCTCGTAGCTGCGCTCCGGGAGATCCTCGTACACTGATGGCCATGCGTACCGCAACGGCTACCCGTGACACCAAGGAAACTCAGATCGCCATTTCCATCGAGCTCGACGGCGACGGAACAACCGATTGCGAGACCGGCTTGCCGTTCTTCGATCACATGCTCGACCAGCTCGGCCGACACGGCGGTTTCAACTTGTCAGTGAAGGCCAGCGGTGACCTCGAGATCGACTCGCACCACACCGTCGAAGACACCGGCATCTTGTTGGGGTCGGCGTTTAAGGACGCTCTCGGGGACAAGGTCGGCGTTCGCCGCTTCGCATCGAACAGCGTGCCGCTCGACGAAGCGCTCATCGACACTGCGCTCGACCTGTCTGGCCGGCCGTACCTGCACTACGAAGTTGAGTTCCCAGGCGAGAAGATCCTCGGCACCCCGCCCTTCGATCCGCAGCTCTGCGAAGAATTCTGGCGCGCCTTTGTCATGTCGGCCGGGCTCACCCTGCACATCGTTTCGGTACGCGGCAAGAACACCCACCACATCATCGAAGCAACGTTCAAAGGTGTTGCCCGCGCCCTTCGCGACGCCGTAGCCGTAACCGGCGGCGGACTCCCCTCAACCAAGGGAACGCTCTAATTCGCTCGGACTTCCGCCGAGATCCGCGGTAGCTGCTCTGTTCGCTACGCGAGCTCCGCTCTCTGACAGCGTTGAGACTGGCGCCCGACATCCGCGGAAGTCGACATGGTCGCTACGCGAGCTTCGCTCCCTGAGAGCGCTGGGGCGAAGCCCGTCAGGGCTGAGCCGATACGCGGACTGCTATGCCGTCGGCGGCCATCTCTGCCTTGATTTGCTCGACCGTGTAGTCGCCGTAGTGGACCATCGACGCCACGAGCGCGGCATCAGCCCCACCCGTGGTGACAGCGTCGGTTAGGTGAGACGGTTCGCCGCCGCCTCCGGATGCGATGACGGGAATGCCGACCGCATCGGCGACCATGCGGGTGAGCGTCAGTTCGTAGCCATCGCGCACGCCATCGGTGTCGATTGCGTTGAGGCAGATCTCCCCAGCTCCGCGTTCCTCGGCCTCGGTCACCCATTGCAAAACATCGAGTCCGGTCGGTGTGCGCCCGCCTTGGATAACCACCTCATAGCCAGACGGGATTGCATCGGTCTTGTCAACCTTCTTGGCATCGACCCCGAGGACAATGCACTGGGCGCCGAATGCCGCAGCGCCCTTACCCAAAAGGTCGGGGTTGCGAACGGCGGGGGAGTTGAGGCTCACTTTCTCGGCACCAGCGAGTAACACCGAGCGCATCGAGTCGAGTGAGTCGATTCCGCCCCCGACCGAAAAGGGGATGCGAATGGAAGCCGCCACGTTCTCGACGACATCGAGAAAGAGATTGCGATCCTCAGCAGACGCGGTGATGTCGTAAAACACCAACTCGTCGACGCCTTGTTCGTCGTAGCGGATTGCGTATTCGACAGGATCTCCGAGGTCGACGTTGCCTTGGAACTTGACGCCCTTTGTCACCTGTCCTCGTCGGACGTCGAGGCACACGATCACTCGCTTCAAGAGAGCCATTGCTAGTTCGCCTCCAGGAACGACGACAGGATCGACATGCCGACCGGTCCGCTCTTTTCGGGGTGGCATTGCAGCGCCACCAAATTGTCCTTGCGGACACCAACACAGAACGCGTGTCCGTGGTCAGCGGTCGCGATTACCTCAACCGATGGATCGGGGTCGCAGTAGTAGCTGTGCACGAAGTAGCACGCCGTATCGGCTGCACCCACAAGGTCTCGGGCAATGGGTTCGCCGTCGACGAAGCGCACGGGGTTCCATCCCATGTGTGGGACCTTAAGCGTCGGGTCGTCGAGCTCGAATCGCTTGACCCGGCCCGGCAGCAAACCAATGCAATCGACGCCGCCGTCTTCATCGCTGTGATCGAACAGCAGCTGCATACCGACGCAGATACCAAACACTGGCTTGCCCGACTCGACCGCCTCCTTGAGGGCAACATCGAGACCACGTTCACGCACAACCTGCATGCAGGTGGCCGCCGCCCCAACCCCGGGAAAGATGACGTGGTCGGCAGCCCGAATTGTGTCGTGGTCGGCGGTGATCTGCGCGTCAAAACCAAGCCTGCGAACCGCGTGCGCCACCGACGTCACGTTGCCTGCGTTGTAGTCGAGGATTGCAACTGCCATACCGGCCATCGTCGCAGATCTCGACGTCTTTTCCTCTCGCAGTGACAAAGGTCGTTCGCCAGTAGATTGGCTCGGTGACTAGCGCCCTGCCCATCAAGATGCTCAATGACCGAATTCTTGTCCGTTTGGGCGATGAAGACGGCGAGCGATTGTCGACCGGTGGCATTCTCATTCCCGCAACCGCCCAAGTGGGGAAGCGACTGACGTGGGCCGAGGTCGTTGCATCGGGTCCGAACGTTCGAAACATGGAGCTCGGCGACCGGGTCTTGTTCAACCCTGAGGACCGCTACGAGGTCGAGGTTGGCGGAACCGACTACATCATCTTGCGAGAGCGCGATGTGCACGCGGTCGCAGCTGAACGTCTCGAAGAGGGTTCGACCGGGTTGTACCTATGAGCGCGACCGGTCCTGGCATCTCGCCGTCGTTCGATGAGTTTTGCAAATTGGCCGCCGACCATCGGGTCATCCCAGTCTGGCGTTGTCTGCTGGCCGACCAAGTCACGCCGGTTGCGATCTTCGCACGCTGCATTGGCGACGCCGACGGCTTCTTGCTCGAGTCGGTGGAGAACGGCGAGCGGTGGAGTCGCTGGTCGTTCCTTGGCCGCAACCCCCTCGCCACCATTGTTTCGCTCAACGGCGCTGTCGAGGTCTCGGGCCCACTAGCGCACCACGTTCCCGCCGCCGACGGAATGCTCGACACGCTCGAAGCGCTGCTGGGCACGTTCGCTGCTCCCGAACTTCCCGGCCTCCCCCCGTTGCACTCCGGGATGATGGGATACCTCGGCTACGACGTGGTTCGTGAAGTTGAACGGCTACCAAACATCCCGACCGACGACACGGGCCACGCCGACGGCGTGATGGCCATGATCGGCGAGCTGGTCGCATTCGACCACTGGAAACAGCAGGTCACGCTGCTCGCCAACACCGTCATTCCTGAAGACAGCGACGCCGCTGCGCTTCGCGCGGCCTACGACGACGCAATCGAACGGCTCGAAGGCCTTCAGAACGACGGCGCCCGGCCCCTCGACGAACCGCTTGTGTCGCCTCCGCCGCTCGACGCGGCGCTACCCGACGTCACCTCGACTATGGGCGAGGAGACCTACTGCGACGCCGTACGGGCGGCAAAGGAGTACATCCTCGCTGGCGACATCTTCCAAGTGGTGTTGTCTCAACGCTTCGACTTCGACCTCGACGCCGAACCGTTCGATCTGTACCGGGTGCTACGCCAGGTCAACCCGAGCCCCTACATGTACTTCTTTCGCATCGGCTCTGAGCGCGGCGCCGACGAAGCGCTTCACATCGTGGGCGCATCGCCTGAGCCGATGGTGCAGTTGCGCGACGGCAAGGTCATCTCCCGTCCAATCGCCGGAACACGACCTCGCGGCGCTACCGACGAAGAAGACCGCCGCTTGGGTGCCGAACTTCGCGAGCACCCCAAAGAAGTCGCCGAGCACGTCATGCTCGTCGACTTGGCCCGAAACGACATTGGTCGAGTGATCTCGTTTGGTTCCGAGAGCCGCGATCAGATCATGGATCTCGAGCGCTACAGCCACGTCATGCACCTCACCTCGCAAGTCTCAGGCGACTTGGCACCGGGTAAGACCGCAATCGACGTGCTCCGGGCCACCCTGCCTGCGGGAACAGTGTCGGGCGCCCCCAAGGTCAGGGCGATGGAGATCATCGATGAGCTCGAACCGGTCAAGCGAGGGCCATATGCGGGCGTCGTTGGCTACGTCGACTTCTCGGGAAACATCGATACCGCAATCGCCATACGCACCATGTTCATCCACGGCAACAAGGCGTCGGTTCAGGCCGGTGCAGGCGTGGTTGTTGACAGCGTTCCTATCGACGAGCACAACGAGTGCATCAACAAATCCAAAGCGCTGCTCGCCGCCGTGCCCGGGGCGCGCATCATGACCGAGCAACGACGAGCAAAGGAAAGCCAATGAGCGTGTACCTCGGCCAACGAGATGTGGTTTTGGCAGCTGGCCCCGAAGCCGAGGGCTATCTGCAGGGCCAAATCAGCCAAGACGTTCTGGCGCTAGCCACGGGCGAGTCCGCGTGGAGCTTGATCTTGCAACCACAGGGCAAGGTCGACGCATGGTTCCGCATCACCAGGGTGAGCAGCGACGAGTTTCTTCTGGACGTCGACGCTGGATACGGCGAACAACTCCTCGCACGGCTCAAACGCTTCAAACTGCGGACAAAGGTGGAGCTCGAACTGGCCACTTGGGACTGGCATGCAATCCGCGATCACGCCGAACCGACCAACGCCCCCGACACTCCCATCGCAGCCGCACCTGCCGGCGGACAGATGGGCGTCGACCTGATCGGGCCGGATATGCCAACGCCGAAGGCCGAGTCGATGTCGGCCGACGAATTCGAAAAGCGACGCATTCTTGCCGGAGTTCCCGCCATGGGATCTGAGCTCGACGAATCGACGATTCCTGCCGAGGCCCGCATCGTCGACCAATCGGTGTCGTTCACGAAGGGGTGCTACACCGGCCAAGAACTCGTTGCGCGAGTCGATTCTCGCGGCGACAATACCCCGCGCAAGCTCAGAATCCTCAAGGCCGAATCTGGCATCGCCACGGTGGGTGCCGAACTGAGCCACGAGGGGGCAGCGGCGGGAGTTGTCACCTCGGTCGCTGTTGACGGCGAAGGTTTCGTGGCGCTTGCCTACATCAAGCGATCAGCGCTCGACCTAACGAGCCTGGAACTCGACGGGCACACTGTGGCGGTGCATACCGTTCCCGGAGATGCGTCATAGTGTCGACCATGTACCTCGACAGCATTCTGGCCTCACATCGTGAGACCGCTGCGGCCGACACGCGGTCGCTCGATGCTCTCGTCGAGGAAGCAGCGAGCATGCCGGCAGCCCGAGGGTTTGCCGAGGCGCTCCGCACCGCTCCGGGGCTCGGCGTGATTGCTGAGGTAAAGCGTCGGTCCCCGTCCAAGGGTGATCTCAACCTCGACCTCAACCCGGTCGAGCTGAGCTCGGCGTACGCCGCTGGGGGAGCAGCGTGTTGTTCGGTGCTCACCGACGAGCAGTACTTCGGCGGGTCGGTGGCCGACCTACAAGCGGTACGTGCTGCGGTCGACATACCGATACTCCGCAAGGACTTCACGGTTGCCGCCAACGACGTGGTCGATGCTCGGCTGATGGGTGCTGACTGCGTGTTGCTCATCGTTGCCGCGCTCGATGATGTCGAGCTTGCCGACTTTCATGTCCTCGCTACCGAAGTTGGGCTTGACGCACTCATCGAGGTGCACGACGAAGCCGAGGCTGAACGCGCCATGGCACTGTCGGGCGCGAAACTTGTTGGCGTGAACCAGCGCGATCTCATGACCTTCGATGTCGACACGGCCCGTGCTGCTCGTGTTGCCGCCTCGCTCCCCGAGAACGTCGTGCGCGTAGCCGAGTCGGGAATCACCGGACCTGCAGACATACCTGCACTTGTGGCGGCGAGTTTCGACGCCGTGCTGGTTGGTGAGTCACTGGTCAAACACACCGGCCCACGCGACGGCGTGCGCGCCCTCATCGACGCAGCCTCCGTCGGCGCTACAGAGGAGTCGGCATGACCTGGGTGAAGATTTGCGGCACCACCGACGTCGACGACGCGCTGTTGGCAGTCGCCTTGGGCGCAGACGCGCTCGGGTTCATCTTCGCCCCGGGGTCCACGCGCCAAATCGCCCCCGGACGTGCCCGCGACATTGCCGCACGAATCCCGCCCGAGACGATGACCGTCGGAGTCTTTCGTAACGAGGCGAAAGAGCGAGTGGTGGACATTGTGCACACCACCGGCCTTCGCGCCGCCCAACTCCATGGAAACGAAAGCCCCGATGAAGTTGCCTGGGTTGCCGAGCGGGTGCCCACGGTCATCAAGGCGGTCGCTGCTGGCACCGATCAGGCTCGGCGGGCGAGCGAGTTCTCGGTGCCGATTATCTTGGTCGACGCACAGACCCCGGGCAGCGGTGAGGTGTTCGACTGGTCGCTGGCCGAATCGCTACCAGACGACAAGCACATTTTGCTTGCTGGCGGTCTCAACCCCGACAATGTGGCTGAGGCGATTGCCACGGTGCGGCCGTGGGGTGTTGATGTGGCATCTGGCGTCGAGCGAGAGCCCGGCCGGAAGGATCCGTCACTCTTGAGGCGATTCATTGATAATGCAAAGGCAATCGTGCCAACCGAGGAAGTGGAGTAGTTATGTCAACGCTTATGGGTGATCCGGGAGCTGACGGACGATTTGGTGAGTTCGGTGGTCGGTTCATTCCCGAGACCCTTGTCCCAGCGTGTCAGGAACTCGAGAAGGCCTTTCGCTCGGCTTGGGGCGACCCAGAGTTCCGCAACGAGTTGTCATCGTTGCTCGCCGACTACGCCGGTCGACCATCCCCGGTTACCGAATGCCATCGGCTCGGTGAAGAGCTCGGCTATCGGGTGTTGTTGAAGCGCGAAGATCTCAACCACACCGGCTCGCATAAGATCAACAACGTTCTTGGACAGGCCTTGCTCGCCAAGCGCATGGGTAAGACCCGACTCATAGCCGAGACCGGCGCAGGCCAACATGGTGTCGCCACCGCTACAGCGGCTGCACTCATGGGTATGGAGTGCCGGGTGTACATGGGTGAGGTCGATATCGAACGCCAAGAGCTCAACGTTTTCCGTATGAAGCTTCTGGGCTCGGAAGTCGTGCCGGCGATGAGCGGTTCACGCACGCTCAAGGACGCCGTGAACGAAGCCATGCGCGAATGGGTGGCAACCGTCGAGGACAGCTACTACTGCCTCGGTTCAGCCATGGGGCCCCATCCGTACCCATGGATGGTGCGCACGTTCCACGAGGTCATCGGTATCGAGGCTCGCGAACAATGCCAACGATTGCTCGACGGAGGTGTTCCCGATGTCATCACCGCATGCGTTGGTGGTGGTTCGAACGCCATTGGCATCTTCTCCGGCTTCGTCGACACCGACGCCGAACTCGTCGGCGTCGAGCCCGCTGGTGGCGCTGCCGTGGGCCGCAAGGTTCCTGGTGTTGTGCACGGCTCGAAGTCGTACCTGATGCAAGATGAAGTCGGCCAGGTTCTCGAAGCCGAGTCCATTTCAGCGGGACTCGACTACCCAGGCGTAGGCCCCGAGCATGCTCATCTCGCTGACATTGGTCGGGCTCGGTACGAATCGGTGACCGACGACGAGGTCGTCGAGGCATTCCAGCTCCTCTCTCGCACCGAAGGGATCATTCCGGCACTCGAATGCGCCCATGCGTTGGCATGGATGTCGCGAGCACGCGACGAACTCGCCGGAAAGACAGTCCTGATGAACCTCAGCGGACGCGGCGACAAAGACGTACGACAAATGATGGATGTATTGGGCAAGTGAGCGAAATTGGCAAGTTTGAAGCGAGTCTGCGGGCTCGACGCGAGTCAGGCGGGAAGATTCTCGTCCCCTACATCACCGGTGGTCTTGGCGACGACTGGATCGAAACGCTCCATGCAGTAGCGGATGCGGGTGCTGACGGTATTGAGATCGGCATTCCGTTCTCGGACCCGGTGATGGACGGCCCAACCATCCAGGAAGCAAACGACAAGGCGTTGGCGTCGGGAGCCACACCGCAGAGCATTCTGTCGGCCATTCGCGAATCGGACATCGAAGTACCGCTTGCGGTCATGACCTACTACAACATTGCGTTTAGGGCCGGAGACAAACGATTCGCAACCGACCTAGCCGAAGCGGGCATCTCGGGGTGCATCTTGCCCGACCTTCCCCTCGAAGAGACCGGTTCCTGGACCGAAGCAGCCGACGAAGCAGGCGTCGAGACGATCTTGCTTGCGGCTCCGACCGCGCCCGACGAGCGGCTGCCGCTCATCTGTGAACGGTCACGCGGGTTCGTGTACGGCATTGGCCTGCTCGGCATTACAGGTGTCCGTGACTCGCTCGCCGCATCAGCGATGGACATCGCAGGACGCTTGAAGAAGGTCACCGACAAGCCGGTGTTGATCGGGGTTGGTGTTGGCACCCCCGCACAAGCCGTCGAGGTAAGCACTGTGTCCGACGGTGTTGTCGTGGGGTCCGCGATCGTTAACCGAATGCTCTCAGGAGCAGGGCCCGACGGGGTTGGCGAACTGGTCTCGGAGTTTCGAGCGGCACTCGACGCCGGATAAGAGCTATTCGACGTCGTCGAGTTCGTCGTCGCCCTCTGGGATCGCATCAACAAGCGCGTTCAGAAGCGTGGGTTCGATACAGGTCACCAGCCCGTCGTCGACGAGCGTGTTGGCGTTCATCTGCGTTGCGATGCAGTTCTCGGGGATCGAGGTGGCGGTCAGTAGGAGCTCGCGGTCCAGCAGATCGCGGGGGTCAGGGGCACCCAACAGGCTCGAGTCTTCGACTCCGGGAGAAACGGTGAGGCTCCAGCCGCCCTGCGAGGACAGCACGATCTCGTCTCCCGATACCGATACCTCAACAAATTCGGTATTGGGAATGTCGGCCGAGAAGGCGTTTTCGGTCGACTCGGTTTCGAGAACTCCGTCGGTGTCGGCCGCTGCCACCGCCGTAGTCACGTCGGCGATCAGTTCTTCTACAAAGCTTGGGTAGAGGACGCTCGGAGTGAAGAACGAGCGGTCTTGGCGAGCGTGTTCGACCCAAGTCGATTCAAGATCAGCAGCTTCGTCGAGTACGAAACGATCGAGACGAAAACGTTGTACCGGCGTGCTGGTGTCGCTGTCATCGCGTAGCAGCTGGTCGATATCTTGACCTTCAGTTCCAGCGCTGAATGCCTGCATCGAACGGATGCCAAGGCCGACGTGCTCGAATGTCACCCATTCGTCGTCACCGAAACCCCGTGTGATGAACGCACTGCCGTCGCTCTCGCTACTTGTAACTCTCCATTGAGCGTCGTCGATTTCGAGGACTTCGTTGCCTTGGCCTGTGAAGGTCACCGTGACAGGGCCGTCGAGTGAGCGCTCGAGAGCATTAATCAGTTCGTCGACGGTCCACTCGGTGAACGCAAGCTGAACCGGTGGGTCACCTGCGGTGGAGGCATCTTCGATCTCATCGACCGGGTCAGCGAGTGGAACGGTGGTCGGCTGAGGGGTCTCGGCGGTGAAGATGAGATCGCGGGCCTCCTCGGAGGTTGGCTCGGCGGTGCACGCAGATGCCACAAGGGCAATGAGGAGCACGGGAAGCCAGCTACGCATAGTGACTGGTTCGGCAGATTTCGCCGAATGCTGAGTAATTAGTGCACGGTTCGAAACGCGAACCACGCGAGGTTCATCATTGCAATGCCATAGATGAACAGCCGAACGTCGCGTGACCAGCGTCTGGTTACCACGATCGTTACCGTCCAGAACACCGCCATGACGGCCCACTGCACTGCCACAATCCGGTCAGATCGCGGTAGCGCTAGGTCGAGCAGGAAGTCCTTCACTCCGACAGCAACCCGGCGATGTCTGCGATGATTCCAGCCTCACTGAGCGTGACGGTGGCATGGGTCCTATGGCCCAACTGCGCCGAATGACTCATGGGCTTCGTCCAGCGGACCGAATGAAAGCCGTGGCAACGACGAAATCTGAAGCCCAGTCCAAGCCATGGCTCAGTCAACCAAATGCAGTCTGGCGGCGCATTGGTGACCGAATCGAACAACGAATGGCGGTAGTTGAGCGTGGAGTCGTGGCTCTCCTCGGGCGCCCCCTACAACCTGAGGAAACCGCCGCGTGCGTGCGCGAGTGCGAACTGCTGACCCAGTGGCTCTTTTCTTTGGACCTCGTTGTTGCTGGTCGGTTGACTCGCGAGCTTGCCGAAGCCTTCGCAGATCCCCAACTCTCAAATCGGTCGGCCTCGGCCCTTGCCTCGCGGGTCGAAGAGCTCCGCCGGGTGCTTCGAGTTGCTGGCGACGACTGGCGTGACGCTCCTCGAGAAGCTCTTCACGTTCACGTCGTAAGCCCTATCGATGCCCACATCGATGCGCTCATGTGGCACCTCCAACAACGCGGTGCGCTCACCACCCACTCGCCAACCTTCATGAGCGCACCGGAGAAGGCCAACGCACTTGTTGTCTATTCACCGACCAACCTTCGAGATACCGCAGGTCTTCTCACGGCGGTTGGTCGCCGATCTGCGTCAACCCGTCGTGTCATCGTGCACGACATTGATGTGCGACGCGAACACCTCGCGGAGATCGCTGATGAGGCCGATCTTGTCGTGCCACACACCACACCGGCCAAACAGCTTTCCGACGAGGTGTTCGCGATTGCACAACCCGACCCAGAGTGGCTAAATCGAGTGGTCCTTCTTGGGGCGAATGACCTGTATCCGCAGCTCGTACCGTTTCGATTCGATGTCTTGATTGCGAACAACACAGAAGAAGCAATGCGAACGCTTGTGGGCACTGCGCGGACAGTGGTGATTGGCCCCGACATTGCCAACCCCGATTCGATCGTCGCCCTAGCTCGATCAACTCCGGAAACGCGTGATGCCCTCTTGGTGGTCGCCGGGCTCGAAGAAGGCGTTGCTCAGCGCACCCGTCACCTCGGAGCTGACTTGATCGTCGACGCTGGCACAAGCCCCGACGTATGGGCGCTACACCTACGGGGCCTGATCGGTCGCCGACGACGCTCCGGAGACCTCGATGCAGCGTCGGCCAAGACGGTGCCGTCGTGGCCCCGTGCGGTTGTATTGCTGGACCGAGCGCTCGCGACGCTTGGACGTTCGAGCAGCATTGCGTCACTGGCGCTCATCGACAAACCCGAACTCTCAGGCCCTGACATGGAGGCGCTTTATGAGGGCTTTGGGTCAGAATTTCGAACCGACGACCTTCTCGGTGAATCTGACGATGGTCGACTTATCGTGTTACTCAAGGGCGCTCCTCGAGCGGCCGCATCAAAGCGAATCGCGCTGGCCCTTGAACACCTCGACATCGACCCCACGTGCGGACGCGCCGGCGTCGTCGAGTTTCCAGCCGAGGGCTTGGGGCTTGGCCAGCTCATGGAGTCGGCTGGATCGCTGATGGCTCAGGCCGAAGACGAGCACGGCCCAGCGGTGGCCTCACGAGATTGGTCGACCGGGGGAGACGGCAAGGTCGATGTCTTGCTGGTCGAATCTGACCCGACGCTTGCGACGGTCTTGCAACAGTTGCTCGAACGCATGGATCTAACCAGCCGGCATGTCTCCACCGGGTCAGACGCGTTGAAGGCCCTAACCGGGGTCGACGCAGCGGTTCGACCACGCCTGTTGCTGCTCGAGCTCGACGCAATGGGAGCCGACGGACTGATGGTCCTGCGTTCCTTGGCGCGCCAACAAGTGTTGAGCAAGACCAAGGTGGTGGTAACCGCCGCTCGCATCCGAGATGGCGAGCTCCGCGAAGCCTTCGAGCTCGGCGCCGCAGATGTTGTTCAGAAACCGTTCTCCGCAGTTGTTCTGCAGAACCGGCTCGCACAAGTCCTTGGCGGGGCTGTGGAGCCGCTTGAATGATCCTTGGCTCATTAGCCACAATCTGTACTTCGCTGTTTCTCTACGTTGTCGTGGGGTCGATGGTCGACGCCTACCAGAACCGGCGCAAGCGCCAGGAAGCTCAGGCGATGGAAGTGCTGTCACGAGCGCTCTACGCCGACCACGCGCAGCTCGGACCGTTGATGGAGGAGATGCGCTCGATCCCATCGCAGGTGCTGCTCTCGATCGCAATGCATGTACCCCTGCACTTTGACGACCAGCTATCGCATCGACTTCTCGAGGTTGTTGGAAACACAACTGCCCGGCGAAAGGTCGGACGCCTCAGCCGGAGCCGTTTCTGGCCGCGACGCGTGCGCGCTGCCCGAATGCTGCAGGTATTGCCTGAATCTGACGGCATGATTGGCAAGCTCCTTCAGGATCCGAACGCGGCCGTTCGCGCCTCGACCATCGAGTCGTTCGATACTGACAAGATCGCTCGCTTTGCCGGAGAACTCTTCGCAGCGCTGGACGACAAGCATCAATCGGTGCGATTTGTAGCCCAGCAAGCGTTGTTGCGTGGAGACGGCCGGCTGGTCGAACCAGTTCGCGAGCATCTACCCAAGCTTCAGCCTGGTCTCATTGCACCCGGGCTCGAAGTAGCGGCGAATCTTGGCGATCCTCGGTTGTTGGCAGTGATTCGTCCGCACGCCACATCCGAGGACCCGCAGGTCCGGCGATTGGTGGCCGCTGCAACTCCCTTTGGAATCCCCGAAGAGTACCTCGGGTTCTTCGTCGGTCTCCTCGCCGATGAGGATGCGACTGTGCGCGTAGCGGCTATCGAAGCGGTTGCGCGAGTACAGGCGCAGTGGCTAGCTGGTCGTGTTGGATCAGCGCTGCGGGACCGCTCGTATGAAGTTCGTCGAGCTGCCGGCAACTGTCTCGCTCAACTCGGAGCCGTAGGGCTCCTTGTGCTTCGCGATGCGTTGACCGGTGACGACCCGTTCGCCCACGACATGGCCCAGCAAGTGATCGACGGGCTTGTCGTCGATGGGCGAGTCGCAGCCCGCGACGTTCACGAAGTCAGTGCCGAACTCGACCCGCTCACCCAGTGGGGGGCTGCGGCGTGATCCAGACGTTCTTCTCGTATGTGCCGCTGATGTTGGCGATCGTCGTTTTCGGATCGATCATGTTCGAGGTGTTTTTATACATCTCGGCGGTGATCGAGATGCGGCGCCACCGTCTTCGCAACCAGCATCAGATGTGGCGTCGAGTGCTCTCATCGCCTTTAGTGCCGCGAATCTCGATCTTGATGCCGGCCTACAACGAGGAAATCTGGATTGCCGACTCGGTGGCTCGCACGCTGGCACTGCGCTACCCCGACATCGAAGTGATCGTGATCAACGACGGCAGTTCTGACGCGACCATGAAGCGCCTCGAGGAGACGTTCTTTCTCAGCCACGTGCTGCCGATCTACCGCCGCCAACTTGAAACGTCCCACGTCCGTTCGATCCAACGATCTCGTATCGAACCCAACCTCATCGTGGTCGACAAGGACAACGGTGGAAAGGCCGATGCCCTCAACGTGGGCCTCAACGTCGCCTCCGGCCAGTTGGTGTGCGCGATCGACGCCGACACGATCGTTAGCGCCGATGCGCTACAACAGCTCGTCGCCCCGTTTCTGTCGGACCCCGACACGGTTGCTGTTGGCGGAACGATTCGCCTGGTCGACGGTCGAGTTCCCGATGATGAGAAGAACCTCGATTCAGCCCCAACGAGCTGGCTCCTCGGTGCCCAAACAGTCGAGTACGTTCGGGCCTTCCTTGTCGGTCGCCTCGGCTGGAACCCATTGGGTGGTTCACTGGTAATCAGCGGCGCCTTCGGACTGTTCGACCGCCAGAGCATGCTCGACATCGACGGCTACAACCGGCAATCGATTGGCGAGGACATGGAGCTGGTGGTGCGACTCCGGCGTTACGGCTACGAACACGGACGTTTTGCTCGCGTGGCGTTTGCCCCAAACCCAATTGCGTGGACCGAAGCGCCAGCCTCATGGCGTACGCTCGCTCGCCAGCGGAACCGCTGGTTCCGTGGGCTTCTCGACGTGCTCGTCCGCCATCGCAAGATGTTGCTGAACCCAAAATATGGTTCGGCCGGAATGCTCGCCGTCCCCTATTTCACGATGGTCGAGGCCATCGCCCCGTTTGTCGAAGCGCTCGGCCTGATCCTTGTCGGCATCGGTCTCGCCACGGGCAACATCACCAGCCAGCAACTTGGCATTCTCGCTGCCGTCTATGCCTTCGGCATCGCCCGAACCGCAGGAATCCTTGCGCTCAGCGACATGGTCTACCAAACCCACCGAGGCTTCGTATCCCGGCTACGCATGGTCGGCTTCGTGCTCTTCGAAATGGTCGTTATGCGCCCAGCCACGCTCGTATGGCGCATGTGGGGTTGCTGGCTATTCATCCGAGGCGACCACGCCTGGGGAGTACAAGAACGAAAAGGTCTAGTGGGCTAGTTCTTCTCCGCACTTCCGGCGGAGATCCGCGGAAATCTAGTCGATTGGCGGCGAACTCGGATCCGGGCCGGACGTGGCCGGCGCGGCATTGTGGTGGCGGATTACTTCGTCGACGATAAAGCGTAGGAACTTCTCGCTGAAGGTGGGGTCGAGGCCTGCTGAGTCAGCCATTGAACGGAGTCGAGCGATCTGTACGGCTTCGCGGTCGGGGTCAGCGGGGGCTAACCCGGCCTCGGCCTTGTGCTGTCCGACCCGCTTGGTGATCTTGAATCGCTCGGCTAGTAGGTGAATGAGCGCAGCATCGATGTTGTCGATGCTGGCACGGCATTCTCGGAGCACGTTGTCGTCGTCCACGGGAAGAATCGTAGCCCGCGCTACCTTTGCTCCAATGAGTGGGCACGAAGCTGATCAGAACGAATTGCCAACCAAGGCCAAGATCGTCACGGTCTCCGACGGTGTCGTGTACGGCACTCGGGAAGACCGTTCTGGCGCTGCGCTTGAATCGCACCTCGCCGAGCTGGGCTTCGAGGTCGTTGAACGGGCCCTAACCGAAGACGGAGTTGAGCCGGTTCGCAGCACGCTGGTGCGGCTTGCCGATGGGTTCAACGGGGTCATCATCACCACCGGTGGCACGGGCTTCGGCCCCCGAGACCTCACACCCGAGGGTACCCGAGCTGCGATCGACCGAGAGGCCCCAGGCCTGGCCGAGGCTATGCGCTTGGTGAACCCGCTTGGCCGCCTGAGCCGAGGCATTTGCGGCACGATCGACGAAGCGCTCGTCGTCAACACCCCAGGCTCAACCAAGGGGTGTGTCGAAACCTTCGATGCAGTCGCCGACGTCGTACCGCATGCGGTGCGACTGATGGTCAACAACTCCGACCCGCACCCGCACGCGGAGAAACCGTCGGACCCTGCACATGGCTGATGCGGTGGACCCGCTCGAACCGGGGCCGATCGACACCGGCGCGTATCGCAGCTCCATGATGCGTCGGGCAATTGCCAACGCGTCCACAGCGCGGCTGCGGTCGGTGCCGAACCCTTGGGTCGGGGCAGTGCTTATCGACAGCTACGGAGTGGTGTACGACGGCGCTACTGAGGTCCCTGGCGCTCGTCACGCTGAACGGGTGGCGATCGATGCTGCGGGCGATGCGGCCAACGGTGCCACGCTCTTCACCACGCTCGAACCGTGCAACCACACCGGGCGCACCGGCCCGTGCACCGACGCCATCATCGACTCGGGTGTTCAGCGGGTGATTATCGGTGTGCTCGATCCCGACTCGCAGGTCGCGGGCACGGGAAAGCAGCGACTTGTTGATGCGGGCCTCGATGTGACTATCGGTGTCGAGGCCGATGCCATTTCTGAGCAGCTGGCTCCCTACATCACCCACCGGACCACCGGTCGGCCCCATGTGGTACTCAAGCTGGCAATGACACTCGATGGGTTTATCGCAGCTCCCGATGGTACGAGCCAGTGGATCACCGGAGCTGAAGCTCGTCGGGATGTCCACCGGCTGCGTGCCGAGTCCGACGCCATCATCGTGGGTTCGGGCACTGTTCGGGCAGACGATCCGTCGCTTACGGTTCGCGATTTCACGCCACCGGCCGCAGACGACACGTTGCCGCCGCTCGACCCATGGCGCATCGTGCTTGGCAGCACCGCGTCGGGTCTCGAAGCCAATGCAAGGACCGCCCCATTCGAGTCATGGGACGGTCAGATTGATGACCTACTCGATGAGCTTGGCTCGCGGGGCAAGCTCCAGGTGATGGTCGAGGGCGGCGCGGCGGTTGCTGGCTCATTCCACCGTGCGGGACTGGTCGACGAGTACTGGCTGTATGTGGCGCCTGCGCTCATGGGTGGGGGAGATGGCCGCAACGCCTTTGCTGGTCACGGCGCCCCAACCATGGCCGCCGTGCAGCGCGGTCGATTTATCGACGTGGCTCAACTCGGTAACGACATCCGAATTCGCTATCGATCCGGTCACTAATGCAAGACGCCAGCTAGAGCTTCTCGACGGTCCAGGTGGATGGGTTGACCAGGTTGCCTAGGTGTAGGTGCCAACGGCGGGATTCACCGGCACTGATTTCTTCGTCCACCCGGAACATGCGGTTACCCCAATGCGTGGCCGGAGCGAGCGGAGAGGTGGTCAACGTTGTTGAATCGTCGAACGACGCGGTGAACCACACAGCCAGGCCATCGATGATCATGTCGGATTGCGCCTTGCGGGCTACGACGTGGTCGACCTGCAGCGCCTTCACCGATTCGAGTGTGTGCAGGTCGAACTCGAGCACCGGCTCGGGTGCGCCCATGGTTTGGGCTACTGCGCCCTTGGGAACCCACAACTGCTCGGTGCGACCCGTGTCGTAGCGCGCAGCGGTGTAACTCCGCTCGGTGGCGCTCAGGTCGAGGCCGTCGGGCAGCGCAATGTTCCAGAAGCGCCGCACCCGCTGTGCGTCGTGGAAGCTGACCGGCTCGACGAAGAGCTGGAACCGCGCAGGCAGGATGCGGCCGCCGGGTTTGAGGACACGATCGCGAAGGTCGAGCACATTCTCCAACATGTTTTCGTTGAAGAGCTCGTCGCCCATCTGCTCGTGGAGGAGCACATCAACGTTCTCCGGCGGAGTGAACTCTCGACTGTTGGCCTGCACGAATTCGATGTTGGAGATGCCGTTGCGCTCGGCGATCTCGCGGGCGACGTCGATGAAGTCTGAATGCTCTACCGCATAGACCTTTGACGCTCCGGCCTTCGATGCCATGAACGCCAAGAGTCCGGTGCCGGTGCCAAGGTCGAGCACCACGTCGCCCGGCTGCACGTTGGCATGGATGCCTGCGTGGTAGGCGCCGACACGCACGGAGTCGCTCAGCATCGCCTCGTGTTCGGAAAGCCCGGCGAAGTTCGTCTCGTTCATGAGGTCATACACCACACCCATAAGCCAGTCGTTCGACGCCAGCTTTGATGCGCCAAACCCCAACGCTGACCGAACGGAGCGTGCGGCGGCCTGAGAAACCCGGGTGCGCTTGGACGACGGTGAACTAGCCATCGTGTGCTTGGCCACGGAACTGGGCGTTGTAGAGCTGGTGGTAGAAGCCACCGAGTGCGAGTAGTTCGTCGTGGGTGCCGGCCTCGGTAATTTCGCCGTCTTGCAGCACGAGGATCTTGTCGGCATCGCGCACCGTCGAGAGGCGGTGGGCAATCACGAAGCTCGTACGGCCCTCCATGAGCTTGAGGAGCGCGCTCTGGAGCGCCCGTTCGGTTCTGGTGTCTACCGAGCTCGTCGCCTCGTCGAGGACGAGCAGCTTCGGGTCGGCGATGGCCGTTCGAGCAATCGCGATGAGCTGGCGCTGGCCGAGGGACAGGTTGTTTCCGCCCTCGGAGATCACCGTGTCGTAGCCATTGGGCAACGAGGTAATGAACCGGTGGGCGTTCGCCAACGTGGCGGCCGCAACAACCTCTTCGTCGGTGGCGTCGAGGCGGCCGAAGCGGATGTTGTTACCGACGGTGTCGGTGAACAGGTACGTGCGCTGCAACACAATGCCGAGCTGGTCCCGAAGCGAGTCCTTTGCAACACCACGAATGTCGTGCCCGTCAACGGTCACCGAGCCGGAGCTGATGTCGTAGAAACGGTTCAGAACGTTGATGATGGTCGACTTGCCAGCGCCAGTCGGACCCACGAGCCCGATCATCTGTCCGGGCTCAGCAACGAAGCTCACGTCTCGCAGAACCGGTTGATCCTCGACGTATTCGAAGTCGACGTGGTCGAACACCACTCGGCCATTGACCGCCGGGAGCTCTGGAGCGTCGGCAGCGTCAACGAGGTCGGGCTCTTCGTCGAGAAGGTCGAAGATTCGGGTGCCACCCGCCAGTGCCGCGAAGATCGAAGTGACGGTGGTGGCGATGCGTCCGAGTGGACGCCCTACCTGGCTGGCATAGGTGACGAATGCGGCGATAACACCGATGCTCACAGGGCCACCGGGAGCTCCTTCGGAAACCGCCAGCCATGCGCCCACGCTCACCACCGAAACCGTCGACAGGTTTCCGAGCCCGAACATCAACGGCATCATCACCGCGGTCAGGCTTTGGGCACGAATGCCGAGCTCCCGGGTCTGCTCGTTTACCTCGGCAAACTCGGCCTCGGCTTGGGCTTGGCGGTCGAGCGAGATGACGGCCCGCTGGCCGGTGAGCCGTTCTTCAGCTGCAGCGTTGAGCTGGCCAATCGTTCGCTGGTAGGCGCCGAATCGAGGGCCGCTGATCGCTCCGAGCTTCTGGACGGTCCACATCGAGAACGGGACGGGAACGAGCACCGCAAGGGTGAGGCGCCAGTCGAGAAGCACCATGATGACCAGGAGCGACATCATCTGCACGGCAGCCCAGAAGATCGTCAACAGGTTCTGGCTCAGCAACTGATCGACCGCGTCGACATCGTTGGTGACCCGGCTCATCAGATCGCCAGTCCGATTCCTGTCAAAGAACCGGATCGAGAGGCTTTGCAGCTTGCGTCCGAGCTCCTTGCGAATGTCGAGCATGATGCGCTGTGCGACCTTGGCAATCATGCGGCTGTAGAGCACCGATGAACCCCACGCCACGAAGTATGCAATGACGAGCAGAAGGACGATTCCCTGCAGGCCGCCGCGGTCCCGTGTGGCTATGAACTCGTCGATAGCGCGGCCTTGTAACCATGGCGCCAGCAGCCCACTGATCGACGAGACGATCACCAAGACGCCGGCGATGACGACCTGCGTCCGCCACGGGCGCACATATTCGAGGAGGCGTTGGAACGTACGGCTGGAGTTCTCGTCGCGCTTTGCTGAGCCCATTGGTGTTCCGCCCGGGCCGCGACGTGATGCGAGGTCTTGGCTGCCTCGTTGCGAATTGGCCTGGCCAGATTGTGTCGAGGTCACAGGGCCGGCTCCCCAAGCTGTGAACGGTAGATCTCTTGGTAGATGGGGGAGGACGCCAGAAGGTGCTCGTGGGTGCCTTGTGCGGCGATCTCGCCATCTTCGAGCAGTACGATCACATCAGCTCCGAGCGCCGTGCTAATGCGTTGCGCGACGAGGATGACCGTGACGTCATCTAGGGAATCGAACACTTCCTGGATCTTGGCTTCGGTTTCGAGATCGACCGCGCTCGTAGAGTCATCGAAGATCAATACCTTCGGGTCGACCACCAGCGTTCGCGCAATCGCAAGCCGTTGGCGCTGGCCACCCGAGAGGTTTGCGCCTCCCTGTTCGATGACCGCCTCGTATCCCTGGTCCATCGCAAGAATGAAGTCGTGTGCTTGGGCTGCCTTCGCCGCGTCGACGATGTCAGGGTCGGTCGCACTAGGCCGACCGAACCGCAAGTTGTCGGCGACAGTGCCACTGAACAAGTAGGGCTCCTGCAGAGCAATGCCAATGTTGCTGCGCAACGAGCTCTTGTTGAGTTGACGCACATCGATGCCGCCAACCTGCACAAAGCCATGCGAGGCTTCGTAGAAGCGAGGGATCAAGTTCACCAAGGTCGACTTGCCCGAGCCCGTCGCTCCAAGGATCGCAACCGTTGTGCCACCGGGGATCGTGAGGTTGATGTTCCGAAGTACACAGTGGTCGAGCGGCGTCTCGGCCCTGTAGTGGAACGAGACGTTCCGGAATTCGATGTCGAGTGCCCTGTCGTTCGTGCCCAGGTCGATGCCATCCTCAGCAACAGCCACGTCGGCACGTTGGTCGGTGACCTCGGCAATGCGTTTCATCGACGCACCAGCCGCCGACAGCAGCGGCTGGAGGAACGCAAAGAACATCATCGGCATGGCAACAAAGGCCATGAACTGGATGAAGGCCACCAGGTCGCCCTCGCTCAGGTTGCCATCGATCACGTTCCCCCCACCGATCCACAGAACGGCGGCGATACCAAACGACGACAGCAAGATGAGCGAGGGGAACAGCGCCGCAATGAGCTGGTTCACGGTGGTGGCATCATCGGCGAGCTCGGTCGCCGCGGTGTCGAACCGGGCAACCTCGTGATCTTGACGAACGAACGCCTTGATGACCTCGGTGCCTTGGATGTTCTCTTGCAGCACCGTGTTGAGGCGATCGAGACGACCCTGTACCGCGTCGTACAAGACGTTCGATCGGGCGATCACATACCAAACGAGAAGTGCGATCACCGGCACCATCACGAACACGATCGGGACGAGCGAGGCGTCGATGAGGACAATGGCTACAAGGGCGCCGATGAAGCTCACGGGAATCTGCACGACGAACGACACCCCGATCGACAGCAGGGTTGTCACCTTGGTGATGTCGCTCGTTAGGCGGGTGAGGATCTCGCCCGACGTCAACCGATCGAGGTTGCCGAACGACAAATGCTGAACGTGGCTGTAGAGATCACGTCGCAGGTCGGTGATGGTGTGAAAGGCAAACCGAACGCCAAACAGGCTGGCCGCCGCCGACGCGGCCATGCCGAAGATGATCAAACCGATCATGAGCAGCGCAGTATTCAACACGAACGATGAGTCGTTCTCCGAGATGCCGTTGTCGATAATCCGCGACGTCAGCAGCGGGATCGTGAGGTTGATGACGACGCTCAGGATGGAGGCGAGCGAACCAGCAGCAGCCAAGTGCCAATATGGCCGAGCCCAGGGCCAGACGAGGCGAATCGCGTTCACCTGTCAGACCGTACCCGCGTGGCAGCTGGGCTATGTCGATTCATTAGGGCAGGATTGCGTCAGTCTTAAGTGCAACAATGCCGGTCGCACCCATTGCTCGAAGCTCACCGAGCTTCGACCACAGGTTTGCTCGCTTCACCACGATGTGGGCCGCAACGAGGTCGTCTCGACCAGCAAGCGGTAGCACTGTTGGCGAGGCCAACCCGGGGAAGACGTTGCTCAAGTCGGCAACTTTGTCAGCCGGAAGATGCAACATCACGTACTGGGTCTGGCGTGCTTCGAGAGCTGCCTCGAGCCGCAAAGTAAGCGGTGCGATCTGTTCGGCCGCTGACTCAGACCATGCAAAGGTCGCCTGGCAGCTTTCGCCCTCGGCGAGCACGCGAAGCCGGTTTCGCAACAGGCTGCCACCAGTCTCGCGAAGATCGACAATGGCGTCGGCCATCCCAACAGCGCAGACGCCTTCGAGTGACCCGCCCATGTGTACGACCTTGGCCGAAACCTGTTCGTTGTCCATCCACCGCTGGGTCCACCCGGGAAGATGGGTCGCTACGGTCTTGCCAGCAAGGTCGGCGAGGCTGTGATACGGCGAGTCGTCCTTCACGGCCACAACGAGGTCGGAGCGTGAAAAGCCAAGCTCGATCGACGGCCAGTCCTCGATTTCATTTTCGAGCGCCGTGTCGGTCGATACGAACGCGGCGTCGAGGCGGCCTTCGCTAAGCCACGCGGCAGCGTCGCGCGGACGCATCTCGATGAACTCGAACTCTTCAACGACCGCCGAGGCGTTCATCCGGTCGAACGAACGACGTGAGTATCCGGCGTGGGCTAGCAGATCGAGAACCGACTCGCGGAGCCGGCCCTTCGACGGAATTGCGACGCGAGTGTTGGTAGTGCTCATTTAGCTCGCGCTCATTCGCCCGCAGCGCTCGACGCCGCAACAAAGGCCTGTTGCAACTGGGCTCGGGCCTCGCGCAAGGTTGCTTCGTTCTCGCCCAGGCGGCCTTCAAGGCCGTCGACCATGGCGCTCATGGCGTCAATAGCGAACGACGCCTCGTTCAGGTTTGGTGGGTTCTGGCGAAGATGAATCGCAGCCAGCTCGTAGAGGCCCATGACGTGGTTCGCCACGATGACCTCTGGGGGAGTGGTGGCCATCTGGCGCTCGGTCTCAGCCATCTGGATGACAGCGGCTTCAAGCTGCTGGCGCTCTTCGTCGCTGAGCTCGTCCAGCGAGGGGATGCCCAGCGCTTCGGCGAGGGCCTGCTCGTCCATCTCCGGGATGTCCGATGAGCTGGGTTGAGGCGGTGCCTGCTGGGGAGTTGCCTGCTGGGGCTCAGCTGTTGGCTTGTCCCGCGGTACTTCGTGCTCGCCACCTGGTGTCCACAAACTCATCAATTCGTCCGTTCACTCAATTGGCCGGTTTTCGGCCCCTCTAGCCTATGCTTGGCGTTTGACAATTTGTTCTGAAAGCGGCTCGCCATCGTCACAGTGAAGTTTCACTGATCTCGACAGCTTGCCCGCCCCGCCACTCGAGGGTGCGCTGGGTCTACGACACGAAGCCGGTTTGCGGGCCTTGCCTGCATGCCATCGCGACGTATGACTTGGTTCCTTTTGCGGCACAGAGCCCGATGAAAGGATCTGCCATTGCGCAGTGAACAGTCATAGCTGACAAGTCCGAAGCCAGAATCAACGAACGCATTCGCGCACGCGAAGTGCTGCTCGTTGGTGCAGATGGCGAGAAGATGGGCGTTCGCCCCACCCCCGAAGCGCTCCGTATGGCCGCCGACCTCGATCTCGATCTTGTGGAGGTAGCCAGCAAGGCCAACCCGCCGGTTTGCCGAATTATGGATTACGGGAAGTGGAAGTACGAACAAAGCCAGCGCGAGAAGGAATCTCGCAAGAAAAGCACCAACATCACCGTCAAGGAGATGAAGTACCGACCAAAGATTGGCATCGGCGACTTCGACACCAAGACGAAGAAGGTTGAGAAGTTCCTCGGTGAGGGTTCGAAGGTGAAGGTCACGATCATGTTCCGTGGTCGCGAAATGCAGCACCCCGAGCTTGGTCGTCGAATCCTCGATCGTGTGGCTGAGCATGTGGACTACTTGGCAAACGTCGAGTTCGGTCCAAATCTCGAAGGCCGCAACATGGTGATGGTGCTCGGGCCAGACAAGAAGAAACTCGCTGCCCACAAGAAGCAGCAAGAAGAAGCAGCCGCAGCAGCGGCAGCCGAAGAAGCAGCGTTGGGCGAAACCGACGCCGCTGACGAGGCCGCAACACCCCCTAACAACGAAGAAGAGTGAGAGAGGTCACCTCATGCCAAAGATGAAGTCACACAGTGGCGCGTCTAAGCGTTTTAAGCGAACCGGTTCCGGCAAACTCCGCCGCAACAAGGCTGGTCGTAACCACATGCTCGAGAAGAAGAGCGCAAAGCACAAAGCACGGTTCCTCGGCGACGCTGACGTCGCAAAGGCCGATGCTCCGAATATCGACAAGATGATCGGTCGCTAAGCGACTCGTGTAGAAAGGGATTTGTTATGGCACGCGTAAAACGCGCAGTGAACGGACGTAAGAGCCGTAAAGCAACACTCAAGAAGGCCAAGGGCCATTACGGAAATCGCAGCCGGTCATACCGCTCAGCAAATGAGTCGGTCATGCACGCCGGAAACTACGCATTCCGCGATCGTCGTGCTCGCAAGGGCGAGATGCGTCGCCTTTGGGTGCAGCGCATCAACGCTGCATGCCGCCAGAACGACACGACCTACAGCAAGTTCATCTTTGGACTGAAGGAAGCTGGCATCGAGGTCGACCGCAAGGTCCTCGCCGATCTGGCAATCAGCGATCCTGCCGCATTCACCGCTCTCGTACAGTCGGCTAGCGCCGCTGCTGCGAACGCTAGTGAAGGTGCAGCCGCCTGATCCTCGAGCTTTCCGCTCGAAACCCACGGGTCGCAGATGTCCGGCGTCTGCTGCGCCAAAAAGCGCAGCGGCGCCGGTCGTCTCGTTTTGTCGTGGAGACACCCAAGCTCGTGCTCGAAGCTCTCGAGACCGAGCTCGTTGCCGACTTCGTGATCGTGCCCGGCGACCAGCACCCCGACCCCGATGTGGCCGAGGCGTGCGAGGAGGGTCGGGTTCGCATGTTCGGGTTGTCTTCCGAAGCGTTCACGAACCTGTCTGATGCGAAGACGCCACAGCCCGCGCTCGGTGTGTTCGAACTGCCGTCGCTCGATGTCGACCATCGGTTCGCGTCCACCGCATCAGCTGGTATGTACTTGGTGCTTGTGGACGTGTCAGACCCGGGCAACGTGGGCACGCTCATACGCACCGCCGAAGCAACCGGCTGTGCCGGGGTCATTGTCACTCCCCAAACCGCAGATGTGTTCTCACCGAAGGTGGTTCGGGCGTCAGCGGGCTCGGTCCTGCGGGTTCCAGTGGCCGAAGTGTCGCTCGAAGATCTCGAAGCGACCTTTGAACACCTCGGCGTGCAGAGCATCGCCACTGCAATGGACGGCGCGAACTACGCCGACGTCGAAGTCGACTCGACCAAACCGATTGCCATCATCTTGGGCAGCGAAGCCCACGGCCTCGCCGAAGAGGTACGGGCCATGGCCGACCACACCGTGTCGATCCCCATGCACGGCAAAGTCGAGTCGCTCAATGTGGCTACGACCGGGGCGGTGTTGGCCTTTGCAATGGTCTCCGCTCGCAACGCGTAGCAGTTCTCTGGAAGTAGCGTCTTCGACATGGAAGACAACGATCAGGCCAGAAAGCTTGCTGGGTGCTTTGTCGCCTTTGCCGTGGTTGCGGTCTTCGGGCTCATCCTTCTGGTGGTGCTCTCTCGAATTGGCGCCTAACGGCGGCTCTGCGGATTCGCTTGGAGTCCAATGGCTGGCCGCGTGGCTGGAACGGGCTGAGTGGCTCGCTCTCTGGCCTCTCCAGCTCCGTCGCTATCTGGGCGCCATAGGGTGCCCAGTCTCGATTGGCGAGATATCGGCGCAGCGCGTATCGCAGGAACCAGGAGCTCACGAACGTTGCAAGGACTCCGCCCGGTAGCAGCCATGCCGGGCTTGGCTGAGGTTGTAAGCCGAACGCCGCTTCCGCCACGGCGAGTCCACTCAGGTAGACCAACATCGCTGCAAAGGCCAACATCCTGACGCTGTCGAGCAGCGAGGCTGACCGTCTGGACTGGCACAGCAGTGCCAAATTGAACACCGAATCGTCGACGTCTGGGTGCACGATTGTCAAGAGTTCGTTCGCAGCGGCGGCGAAGCGTGTGTCTTCGTCTAGGTGAAGTTCGAACGGCTCGAAGTCTGGTCCGAAGATGACCTGACTTGGTCGCTTGCGAACCGCGATGACCTCGTCGACTGAAATCGTGATTGTCCGAAAGAGGCGACGAAGTCGAATCCCGGATGCGTCGACCCGGACATCCATCACGAATACGACTCGGCACGCTAAGGCCAAACCCGCTGCGCCTACGCTCATTTCCGGAATCGAGCCGCTGAACAGGGCCGGGACAGGGAGCACAAGGGCAGTGAGGAAAGCCAGTACTCGGTGCGGTCTCGATGGCCTCGCTCGTGCGTACCGATCGCCACTCGAAGACGTCTTGATCAATGGTTCCGGTAGCGCTTCTGACTTTCGATGCTCTCTCGCAACGAAGACCCGACGAAGTATTTCAATCGGTACCCAGAGGACCGCCAGCACGATCGACACGAATCCGAACACGGCGGCGCCGACGCCCCACCCTTCGGAGTTCGTCGCAAACGCCAAAGCGAGGAACAGCAAGAAGATCCCGACGCTAATCAACAGCATGCGGGTGTGCGGCATGAGGGGTGCGCGCTTGATGGCATTAGCCGAATCCCGAAGTTCTTGCAGGTCGTCCACCACGTGGGTATCGACGATTCACGCTGTTCACCTAAGCCAGAACGCGTGATCTTTGGCTGCATCGGGCACAATGTTGGGCGTGGAACTTGCATCTCTGGTCGAACGCGCGTCGACCGAAATTTCAGCTGCATCCGACCTCGAGACGCTCGCCGAGGTCGAACGGACTTTTGTGGGCAAGAAGGGCGAGCTCGTCGCTCTGAAGAAGACCCTCGGTGGTCTTGAGCCCGAGGAGCGAAAGGCTGCTGGCCAGGCGCTCAACGAGGCCATGGGCCAGGTCGCTGGTCAGGTCAACGAACGACGCTCGGTGCTTGCCGCATCTGCCGAAGCTGCACAACTCGCTGGCGAGCGTCTCGACCTCACCGAAGTCATGAGCGATATGCAACGCGGCCACGCGCACCTTGTCACCCAAGCCCGCGACCGGCTCGAAGACGTGTTTGTTGGCATGGGCTTCACCGTTGCGGAGGGTCCTGAGGTTGAGTCCGCTTGGTACAACTTCGAAGCGCTGAACATCCCCGAATGGCACCCAGCTCGCGGAAGCTTCGACACGATCTTCGTCGAGCTCGGCGAACCCGAGCAGGTCATGCTCCGCAGCCACACATCTCCGGTGCAGATTCGCACGATGGAAACCGAGAAGCCCCCGATCTATATCGTTGCGCCGGGCCGAACCTTCCGCACCGACACCGCTGACGCTACGCATCTGCCAGCCTTCAACCAGATCGAAGGCCTGGTCGTCGACCGTGGAGTCGGGCTTGGCGACCTGGCCGGCACGATCGAGAGCTTCGTTGGCGCCTTCTTTGGCCATGAGGTGAAGACGCGACTACGTCCGAGCTACTTCCCATTCACCGAACCATCGGCCGAGTTCGATATCTCAACCCCCGACGGCGGTTGGCTTGAGCTCGGCGGATGTGGCGTTGTGCACCCGAACGTGCTCGCAAACTGCGGTATCGACCCCGAAGAGTTCCAAGGCTTTGCCTTTGGCTTCGGCATCGACCGCCTCGCGGTTATGCGGTATCAGCTCGACGACATTCGCGAGCTTGTCAACAACGACGTCCGCTTCCTGAGGCAATTTTGATCCGCATGCTCGATCCGGCGCTGCGCGCCTCGACTCCCAATGCGGCTGCGCCTGAGGCGCACATCCGTCGCTCGTCCCTCGCTCCTGGCAATACGAAGAAGGTTTGTCCCCGATGAAAGTCCTACTTTCCTGGTTGCAGGAATTTGCCCCTGGTATCGACGGTGACCCTGTCGAGCTCGGCGAGAAGCTGAGCGCGCTCGGCCTCGCCGTGGAGGAGATGACCATCACCGGTCAGGGCCTCGATGGCATTGTGCTGGCGAAGGTTCTCGAGCTCTCACCGCACCCCGATGCTGACAAAATCCAGATCGTGCAAGTCGACTCTGGCGATGGACAGCCGCTGCAGGTCTGCTGCGGTGCGTTCAACATGACCGTCGGCGACCTCATCCCGTTCGCGACCGTTGGCACCACCATGCCAAACGGTATGGAGATCGGCGTCCGCAAGATGCGCGGCCAAGAGAGCAACGGCATGTGCTGCTCGGCCACCGAAATCGGTCTCGGCGACGATGCCGACGGCATCATGTTGCTCACCGACAAGGCCGCCGAGTCGCTCATCGGCCAACCGATCACAACCGCGCTCGGCATGGAAACCGACGTGCTCTACGACCTCGAAGTCAACGCCAACCGCCCCGACGCTATGTCGGTCGCAGGTGTGGCTCGTGACCTCGCTGCAGCGCTCGGGGTGCCTTTCGCGTTTCCCGAGCGGACCGTCGAACGAACCGGCGACGATGCGTCCAGCCAGGCCACCGTCGAGATCATCGACCCCGACCTGTGCGGGCGTTTCACCGCCCGCGTTCTGCAGAACGTCACCGTCGGCGAGTCCCCGATGTGGATTCAGAACCGGTTGACGGCGCTGGGTATGCGGCCAATTAACTCGGTGGTCGACATCAGCAACTACGTGATGCTCGAATACGGCCAACCAAACCACGTGTTCGATCTCGACACCGTGCCGAATGGTCATCTGCAGGTGCGTCGTGCCGCTGATGGCGAGACGATGGTGACCCTCGACGAAGCCGAGCGAACCCTCATCAGCCGCGACGGCGTGATTGCGAACGAATCCGGCGACGCGATCAGCCTTGCTGGTGTTATGGGTGGCCTGTCCACTGAGGTCACCGACTCGACCACCAACGTTCTGCTCGAGATGGCGTGGTGGGATCCACCCTCGATCTCTCGAACGGTGAAACGACTCAACCTGCCGAGCGAAGCATCAACTCGCTT
This sequence comes from uncultured Acidimicrobiales bacterium, assembly GCA_938038785.1. Lineage (GTDB taxonomy): Bacteria > Actinomycetota > Acidimicrobiia > Acidimicrobiales > SHLQ01 > SHLQ01. Next base: position 2,720 of record CALHTB010000029.1, on the reverse strand, counting down.
CAGGCGCGGTGCCGACTGGGGAGACAACATCGATCGGGCAATGGACCGCTTCTGCGAGCTCATTGCCGAAACCGGTGCAACCATTTGCCCTGGTCAGATCGACGTTCCCGGAAACACGCCAGCCCAAGAGCACAACACGGTTCGTGTTGCGAAGATCAACTCGGTGCTTGGCACCGAGCTCGATGCAGCCACGATGGTCAGCCACCTAGGTGCGCTTGGTTTCGAGAGCTCCGCTAGCGGCGACACGCTCACCGTCTCGGTCCCGAGCTATCGATGGGACTCCATCGGCTCGAACGCCGCCGAGTTCGAACACAACATCGCCGAAGAAATCGGCCGCCTCCATGGCTACGAGGTCATTACCAAGACCGTGCCCAAGGGTGAACAGGCTGGGCACCTCAGCGAGTACCAGTCCGACCGACGCGCAGTTCGTGCGGTGCTACTCGGCATGGGGTGCGACGAAATTCAGCCGATGCCGTTCCTCGCCCCCGGCGACCTGGCCCTTGTCGGCCTCGACGACGATGACGGCGTTCGCCTCTCCAATCCGCTCGACGCCTCCGAATCGGTACTGCGAACCTCGCTGCTCCCCGGACAGCTCAAGTCGATCGCATACAACCAGTCACATCGAAACCCGCCGGTCCGGTTCTTCGAAATCGGCCATGTGTTCATGCCGCCGAAAGAAGGAGATCTGCTCCCCGATGAGCGCGAATTCTTGGGTATTGCGATCGCAGGTGCCGAGGCGCCAGCGGCCGTCGAGGTACTGAACACCCTTGCCTCGGTGCTCGCCCTGCCAAACGTACAGGTCCGCAACCCCGACAACCTTCCAGGCATGCACCCAACCCGCTCGGCCGAGGTGGTCATCGCTGGCCGCCCACGAGGCGTCGTTGGCGAAGTGGCTCCCTCGGTGCTTCGCGAGTACGGGGTCGAGGGTCGGGTCGCCTGGTTGCAGCTCGACCTTGGCGAGGTTCTCGGCGGTCCCCATGGCAAGCGGAACTACACCCCTGTGTCCAAGTTCCCATCGAGCGACATGGATCTCGCGTTCTCAATCCCGAACGACACCGGCGCCGACAAGGTTCGCAACACCATCTCGAAGGCCGCGGGCAAGCTGCTCGTCGACCTCGACCTGGTCGACGTCTACCGAGGCGAAGGCGTCGAGGACGGACATCGCAGTCTTGCGTTCCGTTTGCGCCTGCAAGCCAACGATCGGACTCTGTCCGACGACGAGATCACCACAACCCGAGAAGCGGTTATCGCCGCAGTCCAAAAGACCAACAAAGGCCAGCTCCGCTAAAAGATTTGTACACAGTTTCATACCGCATAGGTGGGGAAACCGTGTACAAATCTTCAATCGTGGGGGAGTGAGCCTCGGGCCGCTCGCATGTAGGCGAATGGGGTTTCGTGCCGCAGGTTTGAGACGCGCGAGGTGTAGACGTCGGCGTAGCGCTCGACTTGGCGGGCGTACAGGCTCTTGTCGTTGCCAGCGCGCATAAGTGGGCCCCACTTGGCATTGCCCAGCTCACTGGCCTGCCGAGCGAGGGGTGCGATCTGCTTGTCGATCTCGATCGCTCGCTGGGTGACCTGGCCAAGTTCGGACTGGGCGGACTTCGACTTGTCGTTCAGCGCGGCAAGGCGAAGTTGTGCCTGCACGCGGTCGATGTCGATCTTCTCGGCCATCAGCTCAACCAATAGACGCTCGTCTTCGGCAAAGTCGGCAGCTGCCGCGATCTCGGCCTCAAGAGCAGCGGTAATAAGCGCCGTGCGCCAGTGCAGCACGTCTTTGGTGACATGCACATCGCCGAAGAGGTGATCGCCCACATACAACGGTGTGCCTCCAGAAACGCCGAGCGCCTCCTCGACGAGGCGAGCATTGCCGCCGAAATAGATGTCGCCTTGAACCAGCGGTCCGCTGTGGGGTACGAGCAACGACTGCTCCTCGTCGACGATCCGGTAAATAGGCTCGGTGGCCGAGAAGAAGCGCGGCTTGTTTGCCGACACGATCACCAGGTCGAAACACTCGCGCCATGACATCGAGTCCGGGCAGAAACGTTCGAATGCGTAATCCATCATCTTCGAGGTGTAGGCCCACTCCGAGTTGGTGATGAGTGCCAGTTTCTTCCCAGCAGCGCGTTGGTCGAGCAGGGTCTGCACCACAAACGGGTCGACATCGACAAAGCGGTCTGGGTCGGCGACGATCTTCGCCTTCAACAGGCCCGCCATGTGAGCTTCGCCCAGCGCCTCATCGATTGCGGTGTACAAGTCGGCATAAGTGGCAACACCGGGAAGCGGCGCCGTGTCATGAATCTCGACGAGCTGGCAGAACAAGCTCGCCCTGGAAAGCTCGAACAGGGTATTCATGAACTCGAATCGCGGGTCCGAAAGCTCGACCATGTCATCTCGGTACATGTTTCGCTGTTCGTCGAACGCCAACATCGTGTTGCCGTGCTGGGCTCGCACCACATAGCCAAAGCGCGTGGCTTTGACGAGGTTGCCGAGCTTGAGGTCGAAGACCAAGCCGATGGTGAATTGGTCGGGATCGAACTGTAGGTCAGCCACCGGCCATTGCCTGTTGGCCAACACCGAACGTGCTTCCTCGAACGCGGCGGTCTCCCACTCGTCGACTTTGTAGTGGATCAGCGTGTAATCCATGTCGTAGCCGACCGCTTCGACGGTCCGCATATTGAGGGTGCGGTTGACGAATACGCCCCGCTCTGGTGGTGGACGTT
>CALHTB010000028.1 GCA_938038785.1 uncultured Acidimicrobiales bacterium | reverse complement strand
GGTCTCGCCGCCAAGCAGTGCTGCCGCCGCGTCGCTGTCGGCCTCGTCAGCAATCACGACCGAAAGTACTTCGTCGACGACGCTGTCGCCGGTGGTTGCTGGCCAGGCCAACATCAGCCGTTCAACACGATCAGGGTGCGAGATGGCCAACCGAGCAGCGGCACTGCATCCGTTCGATGCGCCGACCAGCGCCACCTTGTCGAACCCGGCTTCGTCGATTGCGGCCAGCAGCGCGTCTTCTTCTTCGCTCCACGAGCGCGGCTGAGCGGGCCGCTGGGGTGCAATGTGGGTGAGGTGGTTGGCCCTCAGTTCGCCGAGCACCCCGGTCTGGTTCCAAAAGGTCTCCGACGTCATCCCCTCATACAGGCCGCCGTGGACCAACACGATTGGGAGCTTTACCGGAAGATGCACAACGCGACAATAGCTAGTTGCCGGTGTCGCTGAAGTGCATCCAATCACTCGCCGAGTTCCACTCGCCACCCCAACCCCAACCCAGCTCCGTGAACATTGCGGTGATGTCGGACGTGATCATGCCCGGCACGTTGCGGTCACGGTCGAGGTACGCCGACGCCAGCTCGGGAATCACCAGGTCGCCCTTCACATACGGGTTGTGAAACGGGTTGATGTCGATCGCGCCGCCATGGGCATGCCGGGACCAGTTGCTCGAGTTCACCGATGGTCGACAAACGAAGCTCGACGTGTTGTTGCTATCGCCGGTTGGGTCAGCGTCGACTGCGGCCTGGGTGGTCACCACCATCTCCTCGATGGGGAATCGGCGGGCGTGCAATTCGGCGAAGATGTCGACAACACCAGCTGCGAAATCGTTGTGCACGATCATCTCGCCCGTATGGAACAGGCCGTCGAACCCAAAGAACGACACCTGGGCATAGGTGAGCTCGTCGATCGTGACAGGACACTCAGCTCGCCAGGTCGACCGGGCCACGACATCTGCTGGTGGCGGGCTTTCCATGGACGATACGAACGCATCGCTTGGCGGCGGATCGAGCGTGTCCTTGGTCCACAACTGGCGGTCGATCAGTTCAGGTGGCGTTGGTTGCACCACACCGTTGGTTTCGCCCGGGCGAAGCGGCAACACCCTCGTCCCGAGCCAGTCGGGTCTGGGCTGGCCAGTTCTCAGCTCCGGGGCCTCAGTGGTCGTGGCGGTTGTTGTGCTTGTCGTGCTTGTCGTGCTTGCTGTGCTTGTGCTGGTCGTCGCAGGCAGCGACGTCGCGGTTGTAGTGCTTGGCTGCTCTGGCGCGGCCACATCATCAACTGGCATGGAACTACATGCCGCAAGGATGACGAGAGCGGCGAGGCCAGTTCGAAGGGTTGCAGCCCTAGAAGATGTTTGGAAGGACAAGTCGGAGCACGATTCGGATGACGAGCCCAATCAGGACCACACGACAACAGCTGCCTGCCACGTCGCCGATTCGTCGTGCTCGATCTCGGCATAGGTTGCGGTGTCGCCAAGAAAGGCGCCCTTCAATCGGTCGATCATGGTTTGTACCTCCAGAACCGTGAGCGGTCCACGAGGGACTCTAGGTGACGGTCACCCGGTGCAAAAACGTGACGCTAAAACGCGACGAATCCGCCCCCCAGCCGGCTAATCGGCTGGACGGCGGATTCGTTCAGGTACCCGCTATTGGTTGAATTCTCCCGCGGTATCGATCGAAACGACCGTCGGGTGAACCACTAGCCCCAAAAGTGTTAGCCCTGGAATACGGTTACGCCTGAAAGATGGTGTCGACCGTGCGGTCGCCATCGCTGTCGGCGTGGATGACGTCGATGCGACCAATCGCTTCGGTTACTTCCAAGAAGTCAACAGTGCGAGTGGTTACGCCGCCCTCGAAGCTCATCTGCTCTACGAAGATCAAGGTTCCAGCAGGGTTGTAGACGAAGGCTTCAACCGCCCTGTTGGCCGTTCCGGACACTGTCAGGACCTTGGTTGCTGGTGTGTAGCTCGCCGAGTCCAGGACCGGGACGAGTGTCTTGATACGGCCAGCGCCACGATCACGTACGAGGACGCTTCGGTTGTTGGTCTGTGCTGGTGTTAGGGCGAGTTCGAAGTTGCCAGACGCATCCGAAGGCAAGATCGTTGCCGAGCCGTTCGCTCCACCGACGATTGGGAAGAACACGTCGATGTCACGTGATGGCGTCCAGTTGATTGCGCTAAGGACCGTGTTGCCGGCTGCGTCTGTGCTGAGCGTCATCAGTGCGGGCGATTCACTCTGCACGATGCCGTCGAGAATCTCGCACGACGAGATCGGAGAGTCTGCGTTGCGGCAGTTATCGACGCCGTCGCCGCCCTGTGCCGAGTTCAATCCGTTGCCACCGTCGATGGCATCGTCGCCAGCGCCACCACGAAGGATGTCGGGGTTGCCGCCACCAGCGAGGATGTCGTCGCCAGCGCCACCGAGAAGGGTGTCTGCGCCGTTACCGCCGAGGAGACGGTCGTCGCCGTTGCCTCCGGTAAGCATGTCGTCCTGGTCACCACCGGTAAGGCGGTCGTTGTCTGCGCCACCGTTGAGGGTGTCGGGACCAACGCCGCCCTGAAGGTCGTCACGGCCAGCGTCGCCGTTCAGGCGGTCGATGCCCTTGTTGCCAATGAGCTTGTCGTCGCCAGCGTCGCCGCGCATGGTGTCGTGGCCGTCGCCACCGGTCAGGATGTCGTTGCCGTCGCCACCGCGAACGGTGTCGGGGCCTGAACCTGCGAGAACTCGGTCGTTGCCGCCTTCAGCAAAAACCCGGTCCTTGCCGCCGCCAGCACGGATGATGTCGTTGCCGTCGCCGCCGTACACGGTGTCGTTACCGAATCCAGCCCAGATAACGTCGTTGCCGCCGTTGCCGTAGATGATGTCGTCTTTACCCTTGGCGCGGATGATGTTGTTTCCGTCGCCAGCGCAAATGAAGTCGTTACCGGTGGTTCCAATGATGAACCGCTCATTGGACTCGATCACGTTGTATCCGGCAGGGGCAACGCCACAGGCGGTTGCCGTCTGAGCACTTGCGGTGCCCATCGTTGTCGCAAGCATGGCCGCTGTGGCCACGGATGCGAGGGTGGTAAATCTGCGTGCCATGTGGCAATCCTCCAGAATGACTGTGCCGTGTACATCACGGACAGGTCGCTGAACACGAGAATATGACAGCGGGTGGGCCATGTTTATAGGCCTTTTGACTGAACTACCATCGGGTTGTGGCTCCGATTGGCATAGTGCTTCTTGTCGTCGCAGCACTTTGGGCAGTGTGCGATTGGGTTGCGGTCGCCACCAAGGCCGACCGAATCGAAACGATAGCCAAGCCAGCGGTCATGGTTGGATTGATGACTGCGGTGGTTGTTGCCGGTGATGGGGCGACGAGATGGCTGGTGGTCGCAGGTCTTGCTCTTTCGCTCGTCGGCGATGTGGCCCTACTCGAGCGCGTTAACCAGTTCGTCGCCGGGCTTGGCGCTTTTCTCTTCGCTCACCTCTTCTTCGTCGCTGCATTTGTTTCGGCATCCTCGTCGGGGTCGGTCAACATGGTTGTGCTGGTTGCTGGGGTGGTGCTCTGCGTTTGCCTCGGCAGCGTTGGTGTCGCGATTCTGAAGGCAGCGTCGGAGAACGATGCCCGTTTGAAGCTTCCCGTCGCGGCCTACGAAGTCGTGCTGACAGTGATGGTTGTCGCCGCATCGACCGGAGCGCTCCTCGGGGCGCTTGGGGCAGCACTGTTTGCAATCTCGGACACGGTGCTCGGCTGGAACAAGTTTGTTCGTGAGCTAGCGAACGGTCGTCTTGTCACCCACATGCTGTACCACCTCGGGCAGGGCCTAATCGCAGCGTGGGCCATCTTGCTCTAGCGGTGCTGCTCGCCACGCTGCCAGCCTGGCTCTATGCGTGCTTCACGACTGATTGTGGCAGCGATGATCATTCCGGTCGCTGCTGTGTTCTCGTATCTGGTGGCGACGTACTTCAACGGCGACGACTCCTACATCGACTCCAACGGCAGTGCCATAGGGCTGATTCTCGTCGTGGCTGCCGTATTTGGAGTGTCCCGCGTTGCCGAGGATGATCGCTGGACCGACCGTGCCGGAACCGCCTTGGCACTCGCCGCGGCCTACTTCGTTCTCACCTGGGTGCGCTTTGGCGATCCTTCGCTCAGCGTCGACAGCCAGCCCCACATCGTGTGGTTTGGACTATGTGTCGTGGCCTTCACCCCAACGGTCGTACTGATTCCCGCCTCGAAGTGGGCCTGGACGTCTTACCGTTCGCGCAATACCTAGACGACCAGCCTGCGTCGCTGGCTGAGGGTTCGTAGACTCGGCGTGATGGGGCAGCCTCGGGGGAAGGACAATCGTCGGCGCCAACGCTTGGCTGTCCTCCCAGTTGGATTCCCAGCATTGGTTCTAGCTGCGTTGCTCCTGGCTGCCTGCGGGGGAGCAGATACGCCGCGATGGGCATCCGTCGATGCGTCGAGCTCGGCGAACGCCACCGCACTCGAATCTCCTCGGCAGACGGTTGTCGTCGCTGCTGAGCCCGACGTCGGGACCCTCGTTCTGTCGGGCCTCGTCATCAGCGACGCATCGACAGAGGTGCTCGCTCCCAATGACGGCCTCGTCGCCGAGGGGCGCTTTACCACGGGTGATGTGGTCGAAGCCGGCGACACTGTCCTGACCTTCACCCCTGCCCTCTCCGTTGAACAACAACTCGAACACGACATCCTCGAACTCGAGTTGCAGCTAGCAAGGGAGACCCAAGACGCCGAAGCCGAGGCCGCGGCGACCGCAGCTCTGGAGGAGTTGGATGACCAGCAAGAGCAGCGAGGCGTACTGATCGATTCGTCGACGAGCGGAGTTATCTCCGGGGTGCGTCGCGATCTCGAATATCGCGTCGAGCTCGACGAGGTGCTGTTCACCGTCAGCGACCCAACCGATGTGATCGTGCGAGTCATCTCGTTGTCACCACGCTCACCGCTCACGGAGGGCGACCAGGTGACGGTTCGTCCCGAAACTGGCGAAGCTCTCGTCGCACGTGTCGAGACCGTCTCGACCGCAGACGACGGCACCACGATCGAGATATCGGTGGTGGGGAACCCGCTACCCCCGGGCCAACTCGTCGACGTTGAAGTGTCGGTGGCTTCGGCAGATGAGGATGGTTCGGCTTGGATCCCCGTTGCCGCATTGCACTCGTTTAACGGTGGGAGCTATCTCCTCATCGAACGCCCCGATGGCAGCCTCGAGCGGGCGAGCGTTAGGGTTCGCCGCCGAACCGATACTCACGCCGAGATCGGTGAATACCCCACCGGACAGATGCCGATAGTGCCCGGTGACGTGCTGGTGCTGCCATGACAAGCGCCATTACGTCCATGCGGGCTGTTGCTCGCCTAACGCTTCGGCGAATGCGTACTGCGAAGGGATTGCTCGTTGCAAGCGTTGTCGCCTCCGCAGCGGTGATCGCCATATGGGTCGGTATCCCGCTCTATGCAGAGTCGGCGACCGCAAGCCTCCTGACGAGCC
>CALHTB010000027.1 GCA_938038785.1 uncultured Acidimicrobiales bacterium | reverse complement strand
GACGACAATCGTGTCGTAGAGCGAGTAACCCATGATCGTGAGGAACGCAATGACGGTCGCGGGCGTCACCTCAAACCGGAATATGGCATAGACCCCAACGCTGATGATGATGTCGTGGGCAACAGCGGCGAGCGCGCCGATCGCCATCTTCCATTCGAGCTGCATCGAGATATAGAGCGCGATCAGCACGAAGAACACCAGGAGGGCTCGGATTGCCTTGTTGGTGATGGCCGACCCCCAGGTCGGGCCAACCGACTCGAAGGCGGTGATCTCGCCAATCTCGTTGAGTGCGGCGCGAAGGGACTCGGCGGCAGCTGGGTCTTCTACCGCACTACGAACTCGAACAAAGCGTTGGCCTTCGCCGGTTACTTCCTGCACGCGTGCATCGGCGGCCACATCGCCGGGCAACACAGCTGTGACCTCGTCGATCGACGCCTCTGTGGCTACCTCAAAGGACGTGCCGCCCTCGAAGTCGATGCCAAGGTCGAGACCGGCGGCGATGAGTGCAATAAGGCTTGCGGCAACCGCAATGGCCGACAGCACGAGCGCCTTACGCCACAGTGCAGGGAAATCGAAGTGACGGCGGCCGTCATTCTCGGGAGTGAGTTTCATTCGTCGCCCTCCTGCGTGCCGACTCTGTCTTCAGTGAGACCAGGAATTCCCATGAGCGCTGACGAGCCTGCGATCTTGGGTTGCCGGGAAATCCACTGCACGGCCGGGCCGAGGAAGAAGTACGTTGCGATCAGATCGAGAATGGTGGCGATGCCGAGGTAGAGCGCAAAGCCTCGAACGGCACCAACGGTCAGGGCATACAGACACGCAGCAGCGATAAGCGAGGCGATGTCGGCCTTGACGATGGTGGAGAACGCCACCGGAAACGCCTTGTTGACCGACGTGCGAACCGTGCGGCCGTTACGAACGTCTTCTTTCAAGTGCTCGAAGTAGACGATGTTCGAGTCGACGGACACACCGATCGACACGATGATGCCGGTGATACCAGCAAGCGTGAGCGCCAGGCCTTGGTTCTCACCGAGGAACGAGATAATCGACCACAACAACGCCGCCGAGATCAGCAAGCTCAGCATCGCGACAACGCCGAGAATCCGGTAGTAGCTGATGATGAAGACAGCCACAAGGAACATGCCGATCAACCCAGCGATGACACCAGCGTTGAGGGCGTCTTGACCAATGGTTGCGGACACGACCTGCTGGTTCTCCGGCTCGAGCTGAATTGGGAGTGCGCCGAACCGCAACTTGAGGGCCAGCTCCTGCGCGGTCTCTTGGGTGAAGTTCCCCGAGATCTGAAAAGAGTTTCCGAGGTCAGCGTTCTGCACAGCCGGAGCGCTCAGCACCGCGTTGTCGAGATCTACCGCGATGCGGCCCGGGCCGGTGGCGGTGTTTGGGCATTCGGGCGAACCGAAGAAACATGTCTCGGTGAGCTGTCGGAACGCATCGTCACCGATTGCCCCGCCCTCGAGATCAACTGAAATGATCCACGCTTGACCGTTGAACACACCCTGGGCGTCGGACAGGCCCTCGCCGGTCATGCCGGTTGGGCCCAGTACGTACCGGCCTGGCAGCTCAAGGGAATCGTCGGCCGGGATGATGATGATCGAGTCTTGTTCGATCTCGTCGGCCGGCGTGAAGCCAAACTCATCGAGAGACATCTCGTCGGGGTAGACCGCTGGCCGGTCGGTCGACCCAACCGGAAGTTCGGCCAACACCGGACGGAAACGCATGACGGCAGTTTCGCCAACCAAGTCGAGCGCACGCTGCGGGTCGTCGACCCCAGGCAACGAGACGAGGATGCCCTCGCCCTCAGCCTGAATTTCGGGTTCGGCAACACCGAGACCATCGACGCGGTTTCGGATGACCTCAACCGCCTGGTCGATGCGCTCTTGCAATTCGATTGGGTCTTCGATGACTTCGGTGGTGCGGTAGCGCACGCTCACACCACCCTGAAGGTCGAGCCCCAGAAGCGGCTTGTTCTGCGCTACTAGCGTCCCGATGAGAGCCGCGATCGAGAAGAACGTAATGCCAAGGAGGTAGGCAAGTTGTCTGCGGGGCATTGGAGATTAGGCCTCAGCGTCTTCGGAGTCGTCGGCGTCATCTTCAATGTCGTGACTGTCGTCGGTGTCTTCGACAAGCTCGTCGTCCGGTCCGTCGTCGAGGGGGAACTCGTCGAGGATTTCTTGAATCGCTTGACGGTTGATCAGGATCTCGAAGCCTTCAGCGAGTTCGACGTATAGCGATACGTCGAGAACCTCGGTGACGGTTCCGTAGATGCCCGACGCCATCAACACTCGGTCACCCTCCGATACCGAGGCGATGAGTGCTTGCTGCTCTTTGAGCCGCTTTTGTTGCGGGCGAATCAGCAACATGTACATGCCGACGAAGAGCAGGATCGGCAGGATGAGTTGTCCCATGAAATTCCTTATCGCAAACGCGAGTAGTTCAGCTGGCCAGACTATCGCTCAGGACCACAGCTCGTGGACGTCAGCGGCGAATGCCTCAAAGCGCTGCTCCTCGATAGCTGTTCTTATATCGTCGACGAACCGCATCAACCACCACAGATTGTGCAGTGTCAGGATGCGTTGAGCGGTCGGTTCGCGGACTTGCAGGAGATGTCTGAGATAGCCCTTTGACCATCGCGATGCTGGTCCCTCGGGGTCGATTGGCTCGTCCGAGGTGGCATATTCTGCCCGGGTGAGGTTGGTCCGGCCAGCAGAGGTCAGCAACGTTCCGTGGCGTGCAAGCCGTGTTGGCAAGACACAGTCGAACATGTCGATTCCCCGAGCCACCGCGTCGACGATGCCTGCAGGGTCGCCGAGGCCCATGAAGTACCGGGGTTGGTCGGCGGGCAGAACCTCGGTTGCGGCCCGAAGCGGCTCGTGCCACTCGTTGCGATGCTCACCAACCGACAGACCACCAACGGCATACCCGTCGAACCCCACGTCCATCGTGCGTTCTGCGCTCTCGCGTCGCATTGCCAGGTCGAGCCCGCCCTGCACAATTCCGAACTGGCTCTGTCTCGTCGATGCCGTTGGGTGGGCAAGAAATTCTGATCGTGCTCGACCAGCCCAATCAGCTGTCCGCTCTAGCGCCTTGCGGATCACCGAATCATGGCTCGGCAGCGCCGAGCACACATCGAGCACCATCTGAATGTCGGCACCGATTTTGATCTGGCTTTCGACGGCACTTTCGGGGGTCATGAAGTGACTGCTGCCGTCGTATACCGACTTGAACTTGGCGCCCTCGTCGGTGATCTTCGGTTCGAGCGAGAACACTTGGTAGCCACCTGAGTCGGTGAGGGTGTGGCCGTTCCAGTCGGCCATCTTGTGTAAGCCGCCGAGCGTTTCGACAACGTCGGCGCCTGGTCGGAGCATTAGGTGGTAGTTGTTCGACAAGATGACCTGGGCTCCGAGGTCTTCCATGTCCGACGATGAGAGGTGCTTCACAGCGCCGCGGGTACCGACGGGCATGAAGCACGGTGTTGTAAAGGTTCCACGTGCGGTGGTGACAGTGCCGGCACGGGCGAGGCCGTCCTGGTGCTCAAGGGAAAATGTTGTCTTCATCGGTTAGCTCGCGTGTCGGTCGAGGAGCATCGCGTCACCGAAGGACAGGAAGCGATAGTCGGTAGCCAGTGCCTCATCGTAAAGGGTCCGCCAGCGAGGCCCGACAAAGGCGTCGATCATCACCAGCAAGGTGCTCTTGGGCATGTGGAAATTGGTGAGCAACAGGTCGACGGTTCGAAAGTCGAAGGGGCTGCGGATGAACAATTCGGTAGCGCCCGTCAGACCTGACCGCGCTGCTGACTCGAGCGCACGAACCGAGGTGGTGCCAACGGCCACCACGCGATCAGCCTCAGCCACCTTGGCCATAGTCTCTTCGGGCACCCGGTATCGCTCGGAATGCATGTGATGGTCATCGAGGTGATCGACCATCACCGGACGGAACGTGTCGAGCCCGACGACCAATTCAACGCGTGCGAAGCCGATGTCCTTTGCTGCTAACCGGCTGATCAAGTCATCGGTGAGGTGCAACCCCGCTGTCGGGGCTGCGGCGGATCCGGGCTGGTCGGCGTACACCGTTTGGTAACGGTTGGGGTCGTCGAGTGTCTCGGTGATGTAGGGCGGCAGCGGCATGTTGCCGATTCGTTCGAGTGCCGCCTCCAGGTTTGTCGATTCGAGCAGTACACGCCGACGCCCCTCCCCCAGGTCCTCGCCGACCGTTATTGCGAGGTCTGCCTCGCCATCGATCGTGAGCTCGGTTCCGGGCGCCACCTTCTTGCTGGGCTTCACGAGCGCTACCCATTCGGATCGCTCGGCAGCCAGCGCCACTGGCGCGGGACCATCGGGTTCGAGCAGCAAGAGCTCGGTCACCCCGCCGGTCGGCCGCGTGGTGAAGATCCGTGCCGCCAACACACGGGTGTCGTTCACAACAACAAGGTCGCCCGGATCTAGCAAGTCTGCGAGGTCGTCGACCTGTTGATGCTCGGGTGAGGACGTGCCGCGGTCAACCAGCAACTTGGACGCACTTCGCTCGACGAGAGGGGTCTGGGCGATTCGCTCGGGCGGCAGTTCGTAGTCGAATTCGGAAATCGTCGTCATGTCGAAATGAAGCGTAGGCATCGGTGGGGCCATACTGGTGACCTTGACACGGCGCGCCCTCCTCATTCTCTGCTTGCTACTCACTGTTGCGGCTGTGCGCGCGCCGATGCTCTCTGCGCAGGATTGCGACGAACCAACGAGTATCGAGACGATTCGGGGCGAACTTTTGGAGATCGAGAAGCTCGATCTCTTTGAGGAATCCGACGATCACTATCGCGCCATCATCGAACTCGAGGTTGCCGAGCCAGCCGACACCGAATCAGCCGACGCCGCGCCAGATGACGAGCCGACTGGGGACGACCCCGACGCCGCCGACCCGCCCGATGAAATCGAGGTGCCCGAGGTGCTCGAGGTGCTCGAGCCTGAACAGCGCGAGTTCATCATCTTTGGAAAAGGCGGCGTGCTAGATGTGGGCGAGACGTACGAGGCTCGAATTGGCGAGGTCAACGGTGGCGACAACTTCGCCGAACGAATTGCCTACCTCGGGGAAGAGCTGCAGTGCAGCGCGCAAAGCACGATCGTTGGCGTTGACGACCTGGGCAATACCTTCGCGATCGACGTGAGCGGCTTTGACCTGCCGTCGATCCCCGTCACTCCCCGCCAGGTCGCTATCGCCTTCGGCGGGCTTGCGCTCTTGACATTCCTGTTCCGCGAACCGCGGTCGACGCACTAGTCGAACAAGCCGGGAGGTACGTCCTTGTCAGGGCTGCTGCTCGGCGCGGCGAGCCCCAAGTGCTGCCATGCCGCCACCGTGGCCACGCGACCCTTCGGCGTGCGCATCAGGAACCCCTGCTGAATGAGATAGGGCTCGTACACGTCCTCGACCGTTTCGACGGGCTCGCTCACGCTGATGGACAACGTTTTGAGGCCGACCGGCCCGCCCTCGAACATTCCGCAGAGTGCTTGAAGTACGGCGCGGGTGGCCTTGTCGAGGCCACGGTTGTCGACGCCGAAGAACTCGAGCCCGTCTTGGGCCACTGCTTGGGTGACCTTGCCGTCGCGTTCGACGTCGGCGAAGTCGCGGACCTGGCGAAGCAGTCGGTTGGCAATTCGAGGCGTTCCTCGCGATCGAAGCGCGATCTCGCCGGCGCCATCGTCGTCGACCGCAACGTCGAGAATCCCGGCGGCTCGAAGCACGATCGACCGGAGTTCGTCGGGCTCGTAGTAGTCGAGGCGAGCTGGGTAGTCGAAGCGGTCACGAAGCGGCCCGGTGATGAGGCCAGTTCGCGTGGTCGCCCCGACAAGCGTGAACTTGGCGACCGGAAGACGCATCGTGCGCGCCGCGGGCCCCTTACCCAGCACGAGGTCGAGCTGGAAGTCCTCCATGGCCGGGTACAGCACTTCTTCGACGGGACGGGCCAGCCGGTGGATCTCGTCGATAAACAACACGTCGCCGTCTTCGAGCTTGGTGAGAATTGCAGCGAGGTCGCCACCCTTCTCGAGTGCCGGGCCCGACGTGATGTGCATCGTGGCGTTCATCTCGTTGGCGATGATGCCGGCAAGCGTGGTCTTGCCCAGGCCAGGAGGGCCGGCAAAGAGCATGTGGCCCATGGGCTGCTCGCGGCCCGCTGCGGCTTTCATCATGACCCGCAGGTGTGCCTTTAGTTGCTCTTGACCCACAAAGTCGTCGAGTGTTTGTGGGCGAAGCCCCAGCTCGTCGCGTTCTTCGTCGCCACGTTCGTCGTCGTCGCCGCTTGGCGATAGCAGCTCGTCACGCATAACTAGACGCCCTCGGCGATGAGCCGCAGCGCTGAACGGGTGAGCTCGGCTGGGTCGCCTTCATCGGGCAAGCGCCCAAGAACATGGCGAACCTCGTCGCTGCCATAGCCAAGAGCTTCGAGGGCTTGGCGAACCTCGAGATGGGCTGGCACGTCGGCAACCGCGGCTGGACGTTCGAGCGCCGACAGGTCGACGTCGGGCAGGTCGAGCTTTGATTTCAGCTCGATCAGCATGCGGGTGGCGGTTTTCTTGCCCACACCGGGAACTGCGCACAGCGCGTCGATGTCTTCGGTGGCGAGCACGGTCTTGAGCTCGGCCGGGCCATGCACCGACAGAATCGCCATGCCAAGCGACGGGCCGACGCCATGGGCCGAGATCACGATCTCGAAGATCCGCCGTTCGTCGACAGTGGTGAACCCGTACAAGATCTGTGCGTCTTCGCGCTGTTGATGATGAACGTGAACAAACGTCTCGCCGCCAACCGGGCCAGCGTGCGCCGACGTAGCTGGAGCAACCAGCACTCGATAGCCAACACCGTCGACCTCGATGAGGAGCTCGTCGCCATTCGGGCTGCGATCGAGCAAGAGCCCTCGAAGTGAACCGATCATCCAACAACCTCCGGCACACCAACAATTGCGGTGTGGCACAGCGCCACAGCCAAGGCATCAGCGGCATCGACGGGCTTGAGCTCGTGGTCGATTTTGAGTTGGGCACGAACCATTCGTTCAACCTGCTGCTTGTCTGCGTTGCCGTAACCGGTGACGGCAAGTTTGATTTCGTTGGGACTGTATTGCAGAACATCGCAGCCTGCAGTGGCCGCCGCTGCCATGACAACGCCCGATGCGTGCCCCACCGACATCGCTGTGCTCACGTTCACCTGAAACAGCACCCGTTCGATTGCGACGACCTTTGGGCGATACTCGTCGATAAGTGACCGGATTTCGGTGTGGAGCGCGGCCAACCGGTACGGCAGATCTTCGCCGTGTTCAGACCGGATAACTCCGGCCGAGACGGCACGCACCTTGTTGGGGCCAGACCACTCGACGCAGCCGTAGCCGCAGCGCGTGAGACCGGGATCAATTCCAAGCACGAACATCTGTACGACACTATCGGCTGGTTGTGACACATCGGGCGATGCCCAACGGCTGACCACCACCTAGACAACGCTACGCTGGCCTCTGATGAGTGAAGCGACGATCCTCCCTCCGGGTGAGCGCAACAGCGCCACCGAAGAGGCCCCTGCCGAGCGCGTGTTCTCGAAGTCCGTAGTGATCTCGGGCATCCGCTGTTTACTCACCTACGTGGTGTTCCCGTTCGTTGCACCAATCGTCGGCATCACCTCAAGCGTCGGAGCCGTCGTCGGCGTGCTGATCGGCATCGTGGCCATTGTGTTCAACGTGCTGAGCATTCGCCGATTCTTCGCGGCTGACCACCCCTACAAGTGGTGGGCGAGCGCTATGAACGTGGCCGTCATTGCCCTGCTCGTTGTCCTCTTTGTGGTCGACAGCAACACCCTGCTCGGCTAGCGCTTTACGAAATTGGCCCATATGCCGATGTTGAGACATGGCCATGGCCGAGGTTTCGCCTCTACATACTCCTGAAGTTCGTCGGGTCCAGTTCGCCTGGCCGGAGGATCAAACCGACAAGTGGCATCACTCGATGCCCGAGTTCGGGGCGGGAGCAAACGCCATCTCGCTGCTGATGACCTATGCCGAACCGTACGGTGTGGGCCAACTGCGCAAGGGCCTTGTCGAGATCGACGCTGACGACGAGCTCACCGAACGCGCACATCGCCTCATGAGCCAGGAGATGTCGCACCTTCGAGCCCACAAGGCGTTCAACAAAGCCCTCATCTCGCACTCGCGCACGGCACGGGTGCTCGACCGATTCGGCAAATGGATTTTTGGCCGGCTGGCCAAACGGTCAACGGCGTTCGGCGTCGCCTTTGCCGCCGCCTTCGAGATCGTTGCGTTCGCGTCCGCGCGCTGGGCTGAAGCTGGCCTGCGGCGATACTTCACCGGGGCCGACGAGCAATCGGCAACCCTGTTCCTGTGGCATCTCGCCGAAGAGATCGAGCACAAGGGCATCGCCCACGACGTACTCCTCGCCCATCCCGAGGCGACGAAGAAGTACAAGTTCGTGCTTCCGGTGGCGTTCGCCGTGCTCATTGGCTTCACCGCCGTGGGCGGCCTCAGCCTCTTCGCCTTCTCTCGGCACGTGTTCAATCCACTTCGCTGGGCCCGCCTAATCGGCTGGGGAATCAGCTTTGCCTTCGTCGTCATGCCCGTGGCATCAACCTCGCTCGCAAAGGGCTTCCACCCCGATCAACTTGTCGACCCGCCGTGGATGAAGATGTGGTTGCGCGAATACGACGAGGTGTCGCAAACCATGCCCTTGTGGACCGACGCCGGCATGGGCGCATCTGCCAACACAACCCTCGATGGCCCGGCTCGACTAGCCGCCTAGACGTCGATCTGCGCCGCGAGCTCGTTGTACACCTCGAGGCCAACGAGCGCTACGAGCTCCTCCCGCAGCGATTCGACCACGGGACGCTCACCGACGAACGCATTCGCTGGCCCAGCCTCACGCTCGGTGCAGCAATAGGCCATGGTGTCGCCCTCCGGGCCCCAGTCAGCGCGCGACCACGCCCGCAATGTGGCCAGCGTTGAACCGTCGGGTTGGATACTTCGCTCGACGCGAATCGGGAGCTGCCAACAAATTGACGGCTTCCATTCGATGGGCGACTCGTCGTTTCGCACCGCCTCGGCATGAAGTGCACATCCCACACCGCCGCTGAAGCCTGGCCGGTTGAGAAAAATGCACGCGCCGTCAACGACTCGGGTGTTTCGATGATCGGCCCGCAACGCTCCCCTGGCCTCGATCTCCTGGGCGAACTGTGCATGTTCGGGTTCGAGCGTGGCCGCAATGGCGCTAATCAACATCGCCTCTTCGTCATCGAGCAACTCAGCCCCCACCGAGCAACACCCGAGCTGGCCCTCAACGTTTGCTTCCTGCTCGATCCCCGCGCAACCGCGGTTCCAGATGCACGTCCAATTCGAAGAAAGGAATTCACGGTCGACCGACCACGTCGTGCGGCCAACCGGGTCTTCACCCTTCAACCAGTTAGCACCGTTCCCCATAAGAGGAAACCTACTCCGCGTTGTGTCGTCAGCACATCGTGAGACTGCCGCGCGCGAACAACGGGCGGTTGTTGTACATCACTTTGCCGTGTGCATTTATACACGTCGCAACGATGTGTGCTTCGCAGGCTTGAGGTGCGGCCGCGGCGTTAGTCGCCGACGGCTGCCCATCGGGTCATAGCCAGGGTGTCACCACAGTTCGCTAGTGTTTCGAAGCGGGATGGCAGTGAGCGATTCAAGACTCTTCGACGACCGTGACGTGACCTCTTGGCGCGTTGTCGGAGACGAGATGCTCGGAACGAAACCGAAACGTTGGTTGACGCCAGACGGAGGCAATGCAGAAGAGCTATGGCTTATGAAAGACCGAACCTTCAGCATTGGCAACAAATTCGGACGCTACCCAAAGGGCGATGATTGGTCTGAACGAATCGCCGCAGCAGTCGCAGCCGCAATGGAGATTCCTGCGGCTCACGTCGAGCTAGCGACCAAACGTGGCGAATCGCACGCGCCAGTTCTTGGCGTGATCTCGAAACGGATTCACAGCCAAGACGAAAGCCTCGTTCACGGCAACGAACTCCTGCAGGATTATCGCGGCACCGCTGACGCCTGGGACATGACCGGTTACTCACCTCAAGCAATCAGAAGGGCCCTCGACGGTGCCGGCCCACTACCAGGTACAACCTGGGACACCGCATGGGAGCTCTTCGTTGCCTACCTGCTGTTGGATGCGGTTATCGGCAACACCGACCGGCACCCCGAAAATTGGGCGGCTATCGACGCTGGCGATTCAACCAGCAGGACGCTCGCCCCAAGCTTTGATCATGCGTCATGCCTTGGATTCCAACTGTCATCGGTCGATAAGGCCGAACGTCTCGCCAGCAACGACCAGAACGTCCATCCAGAAACGTGGGCATCGAACGCCAAGACCCATTTCGAAGGAAAGCCAAAAACCACACAGGTAGCAATCGAATCCATGAGCACCCTCAGCGCTGCGGGCGCCCAGAACCTCCTCAACCGCATCCCGACCCAACGTGAACTCGATGAACTTGTCGACGCCGTGCCTGAACACCGAATGGTCGAAGCCGACAGAGAATTCGCAAAGCGAATGCTTCGGGACAATGTGAGACGTCTAACCGTCGTGTCACACTGATCAACTACCATCCGTAACATGGAATGCATCGAACGCCGCCTCTTCGTCGCATGGCGATCACCAACGCGACAAATCGTACCGATCGGCGAACTACGCCAAATCGACGACGCGTCAGGCACCCGTTACGAGTACGCATACCTCAAGATCGCTGAAACAGCTATCGACCAATACCGTCTCCCGGGGTTCCCGGACCTCCACTGTCGGTACACAAGCACTGACCTCTTCGCCACCTTCGCGAACCGAGTGATGCCTCGCAATCGAGACGACTACGACGCCTTTGTCTCCCGACTCGGTCTCTGCACCCCAGTCGACCCCTTTGAGGTAATGGAGCGCAGCGGCGGAAGGCGACAAACAGATCGAATCGAAGTATTCGGCGAACCTGCACTCGAAGATGACAACCTCAGCGCACTCTTTTTCCTTCGCGGCATTCGACACATTGACGGTGCTGAGGATCGAGTCGCCCGCCTCACGTCTGAACAGCCGCTTGGCATCCGCCAGGACGAGAAAAACCCAGTCAATCCACTCGCCCTGACTTTGCTCGACAACCATTCAAAAGTGGTCGGATACCTACCCGACTATCTTGTCGACACGGCACACGAACTATGCGAACTGAACGGCACCTTCCCAACAGTCACGGTAGAACACATCAACAACCGAGACACCCCGTTTCACATGAGACTACTGTGCCGGCTAACCAGCCCATGGCCAGATAACTACGAGCCATTCGCCAACTTCGAAACAATCGCGTAGCCGGCCTGAAGACGCTCTGGGAGTCCGCCCTATCTGGCAATCCCGGGCGGTTGTTGCCTGAGTAGGCGTACAGGTTGTAACCGGTGGTACCAGGCGCTCCTGGTTGGACTGGGTTGAATCGCCGACTTGTATGTGAGCAGCTGGTTGCTGCGCATGGGACTGCCGCGGGGAATGGTGTCAACTTCTTTGAGAGGATTGACTCATGCCAAAGCCCTATCCGAAAGAGTTCCGTGATGATGTTGTCCGGGTGGCGTTAGCGCGTGTGGTATGCAGTAAATTCTGACAAGCTTTGTCCTATTGGCTGGCATGTGCCGACTGATACTGAATG
>CALHTB010000026.1 GCA_938038785.1 uncultured Acidimicrobiales bacterium | reverse complement strand
GTGCGAGACGTTCACTTCTCCCACTACGGCCGCATGTGCCCAATCGAAACTCCGGAGGGCCCGAACATCGGTCTGATCGGTGCGCTCGCGACCTACGGCCGCGTGAACCCGTTCGGCTTTATCGAGTCGCCGTACCGCAAGGTCGTCAAGGGCCGCGTAACCAACGAGATCGTCTACCTCGCAGCTGATGAGGAAGAGGAGTACGTCGTAGCGCAGGCAAACGCAAAGGTCGACGACAAGGGCACGCTTATTGCTGATCGTGTGCTCGTGCGCCGCTCGCCGCAGGCTGCCTCGCTCCAGGACCTTCGTCTCCAGCTCGAACAGGACGTCTTCTTCGGTGCAACCACCGAGATCTCGGCTGTTCCGCCAGACGAAGTCCAGCTCATGGACGTTTCGCCAAAGCAGATCATCTCGATCGCTACGGCGCTCATTCCATTCGTCGAGCACGACGATGCAAACCGTGCGCTCATGGGCGCCAACATGCAGCGCCAGGCTGTACCGCTCATCTGCGCTGAGGCTCCGTACATCGGAACCGGCGTCGAGGCTCGAGCAGCCCGCGACGCCGCGAACATGGTCATTGCTGAAGACGACGGTGTAGTCACCGAACTCGACGGCCGCACGATGACCCTCGAATACAAGAAGCTGGGCAAGGTGGTTTACCGCCTGCTTAAGTTCGAGCGTTCGAACCAGGACACCTCGATCAACCAGAAGCCTCGTGTGGTCGAAGGTCAGGCCGTTAAGAAGGGCACGATCCTCGCTGACGGTCCATCGACCGATCATGGCGAGCTCGCACTCGGCAAGAACCTCCTCGTCGCCTTCATGACCTGGGAGGGTTACAACTTTGAGGATGCAATCATCCTCTCGGAGCGTTTGGTCCGAGACGATGTGCTCACCTCAATCCACATTCACGAGCACGAAATCGACGCTCGTGACACCAAGCTTGGCGCCGAAGAGATCACCCGGGACATCCCGAACCTCTCCGACGACATCCTCGCCGACCTTGACGAGCGCGGCATTATTCGTGTGGGCGCCGATGTGCACCCAGGCGATGTGCTTGTTGGCAAGGTCACCCCGAAGGGTGAAACCGAGCTCACTCCAGAAGAGCGTCTCCTTCGTGCCATCTTCGGCGAGAAGGCCCGTGAGGTT
Organism: uncultured Acidimicrobiales bacterium; assembly: GCA_938038785.1. Lineage (GTDB taxonomy): Bacteria > Actinomycetota > Acidimicrobiia > Acidimicrobiales > SHLQ01 > SHLQ01. The sequence continues at coordinate 52,314 of CALHTB010000026.1, read as the reverse complement.
CGCGACACGTCGCTGAAGGTTCCACACGGCGAGACCGGCAAGGTTATCGACGTCAAGGTGTTCAGCCGAGACGACGCTCACGAGCTGCCGCCGGGCGTAAACCAGCTGGTTCGTGTCTACGTGGGCCAGAAGCGCAAGATCAGCGTTGGCGACAAGCTCGCTGGTCGTCACGGCAACAAGGGTGTTATCTCCAAGATTCTCCCTGTCGAAGACATGCCTCACCTCGCTGACGGCACCCCGGTCGACATCATCCTCAACCCGCTCGGCGTTCCTTCTCGAATGAACGTTGGCCAGGTGCTCGAAACGCACCTGGGTTACGCGGCACGCTGGGGCTGGGAGATCGACGGGCAAAAGGTTGGACTTGATCCGATTTACGGCACCGAACTCAAAACCCGTCCGACCACCCGCCCTTCGACGTTGGTAGCAACACCATCGTTCGACGGTGCGAAGTGGGACGAGGTAGAACTCGCTGGCAAGCACCCGACCATCCAGGAAATCTTCCGCAACATGAACCCCGAGCGCACCGACGGTCGCCGCATGGTTCAAGATGACGGCAAGCAGGTCGTGTACGACGGCCGCACCGGCGAGAAGTACGACAATCCAATCACGGTTGGCTTCATGTACATCTTGAAGCTCGCTCACTTGGTCGACGACAAGATCCACGCACGTTCCACCGGTCCGTACTCCATGATCACCCAGCAGCCGCTCGGTGGTAAGGCCCAGTTTGGTGGTCAGCGCTTTGGTGAGATGGAAGTGTGGGCCCTCGAGGCCTACGGCGCGGCGTACTGCTTGCAGGAGCTGCTCACCATCAAGTCCGACGATGTTCTGGGCCGAGTGAAGGTCTACGAAGCCATCGTCAAGGGCGAGAACATCCCCGAACCCGGTATCCCCGAGAGCTTCAAGGTTCTCATCAAAGAAATGCAGGCCCTCTGCCTCAACGTCGAGGTCCTCGACAAGCAGGGTGCCGACGTCGAACTCCGCGAGATCGACGACGAGATCTACCGCACGGCAGAGCAGCTCGGTATCGACCTGTCCCGCCCAGAACGTGGATCCGATGAAGAAGACGCCCGACGCGAGGCTGAGCGTGCAGCTCGGTTCGCAGGCAACTAGAGAACTGAGACAAGGACAAACATGCTTGATGTAAACGACTTTGATCAGATTCGAATTGGTTTGGCGACTGCGGATTCCATCCGTATGTGGTCGAACGGTGAGGTCAAGAAGCCAGAGACCATTAACTACCGCACGCTGAAGCCCGAGAAAGACGGCCTCTTCTGCGAGAAGATCTTCGGTCCTACTAAGGACTGGGAGTGCTACTGCGGCAAGTACAAGCGCGTGCGCTTCAAGGGCATCATCTGCGAGCGCTGCGGCGTTGAGGTGACGCGCTCGAAGGTTCGCCGTGAGCGCATGGCCCACATCGAGCTTGCCGCTCCCGTGGTCCACATCTGGTACCTCCGCGGGACCCGCTCGTGGCTTGCGTACCTGCTTATGGGTACCGAGGCCAAAGAAGAGTTGAAAGCAAAGCAGCTCGAGAAGGTCATCTACTTCGCAGCCAACCTGGTCACCTGGGTTGACGAAGAGCGTCGCGACGAAGACCTTCCAAACCTTGAGCAGGAAATGCTCGCTGAGAAGGACGAGCTCGAGAAGGAAATGGAACTCGAGCTTGCTCGGGTCCATGAAGATCTCGAAGCTGAAGTCGCTCAGATGGAGAAGGACAAGGCCAAGGACACCGAGATCAAGGCACGCCAGCGCGCCGTTGACAAGGACCTAGCTTCGGTTCGTGAACGCTACGAGATGGAAATCGACGTCCTCACTCGCAGCTACGACGAGTTCAAGAGCCTCTTCGCCCGCCAGATCATCGAAGATGAGATGCTGTGGCGCGAGATGCACATCCGCTACGCCGACTACTTCGAAGGCGGCATGGGCGCAGGCGCACTCGCTGCACTGATCGCTCGCATCGACTTCGACGACGAAGAGGTCAAGCTTCGTGCTCAGATCGATCCGCCTGAAGGCGTGAAGGGCCTGTCGGCGCAGCGTAAGCAAAAGGCCATCAAGCGTCTCAAGATCGTTGCTGCGTTCAACCGCCGCGACGAGCGCGAGAACCGCATCAACGATCCACGCGCGATGATCCTCGACGTCGTCCCAGTGATCCCACCAGAACTGCGCCCGATGGTGCAGCTCGACGGTGGCCGCTTCGCGACGTCGGATCTCAACGACCTTTACCGTCGTGTGATCAACCGCAACAACCGTCTCAAGCGTCTTCTCGATCTCGGTGCTCCCGAGATCATCGTGAACAACGAGAAGCGCATGCTTCAAGAAGCAGTCGACGCATTGTTCGACAACGGCCGTCGTGGCCGTCCGGTAACCGGTCCTGGTAACCGCCCTCTCAAGTCCCTCTCGGACATGTTGAAGGGTAAGCAGGGTCGTTTCCGTCAGAACTTGCTCGGTAAGCGCGTCGACTACTCGGGCCGTTCGGTCATCGTGGTCGGGCCGAAGCTGCAGCTGCACCAATGTGGTCTGCCGAAGCTCATGGCGCTCGAGCTGTTCAAGCCGTTCGTCATGAAGCGTCTGGTCGATGGCGACATTGCCCAGAACATCAAGTCGGCCAAGCGCATGGTCGAGCGCCGCAAGCCACAGGTTTGGGACGTTCTCGACGACGTCATCAAGGAGCACCCAGTGCTCCTCAACCGTGCACCAACCCTTCACCGTCTCGGCATTCAGGCCTTCGAGCCTGTCCTCGTCGAAGGCAAGGCAATCCAGCTTCACCCGCTGGTCTGCACCGCCTTCAACGCTGACTTCGACGGCGACCAGATGGCAGTCCACTTGCCGCTTTCAGCTGAAGCGCAGGCTGAGGCCCGTGTGCTTATGCTCTCGGCAAACAACGTGCTGAGCCCGGCCAATGGCCGTCCGCTCGTCACGCCTACCCAGGACATGATCATCGGTGCGTTCTACCTGAGCCAGCACGTCCCGAAGGTCGCGGGCGAGGGTCGGACATTCCGCAACCTCGACGAAGTCCTGATGGCATACGAGCTCGGCGATGTGAACCTCCACGCTGAGGTCACCTACCGCCATCCAGCTTTGCTCGAGACACCAGCTAATGGTGTTGCTGCGGTGTATACCCCAACGACTGTTGGACGCATCTTGTTCAACTCGGTGCTGCCGGACGACTTCCGCTACATCAACGAGCCCGTCGCCAAGGGCACGATGGGCGACATCGTGGACACGCTCGCTCGCGAGTACCCCAAGGCTGTTGTTTCAACATCGCTCGATGGCATCAAGAACATTTGCTACCGCTATGCAAGCCAGTCGGGGCTCACGGTGTCGATCGACGACGTGAAGACTCCCGAGTCCAAGCGTGGCATTCTCGATGCACACGAGAAGGACGCAGAGAAGGTCGAGACCCAGTTCCGACGCGGCATCATCACCGACGGTGAGCGTCGTCAGAAAGAGGTCGAGATCTGGTCTGAGGCAACCGAGCAAGTCAAGAACGAGATGGAGAAGGGCCTCAAGGCCGAACACTTCAACCCGATCGACATGATGGTTACCTCTGGCGCTCGAGGAAACATGATGCAGGTTCGACAGATCGCGGGTATGCGTGGTCTTGTTGCGAACCCTCGTGGCGACATGATTCCACGTCCGATCAAGAGCAACTTCCGCGAGGGCCTCGCGATGCTCGAGTACTACATTGCTACGCCGGGTGCTCGTAAGGGCCTCGTTGATACGGCGCTCCGTACTGCTGACTCTGGCTACCTGACCCGTCGACTCGTCGACGTTGCTCAGGAGCTCATCGTCAACATGGAAGACCCATTCGAAGCTGGTGGCACCGTTCGTGGCATCTGGCTCGAAGACGTCATGCCTGACTCGGCTGGCAAGCGCACCTACCTTGAGACCCGTCTCCTTAGCCGTGTGCTCGCCGACGACATCAAGCTTGCCGACGGCACGAAGTATGACGCTGGCACCGAGGTCACCGAAGACATCATGATCGCGATTCGCGATGATGATTCGATCAACCGTGTGCGTGTGCTTTCGCCGCTGACCGACGAGTCCGATCGTGGAGTGTCGGCTCACTGCTACGGCACGTCGCTTGCGACCGGCAAGACGATCGAGCCTGGTGAAGCTGTTGGCGTTATCGCAGCTCAGTCGATCGGCGAGCCTGGCACGCAGCTCACGATGCGTACGTTCCACACCGGTGGTGTTGCAGGCGGCGGCGATATCGCCGGCGGTCTCCCACGAGTGGTCGAGCTCTTCGAAGCTCGCTCACCAAAGGGCAAGGCAACGCTTGCATCGACCTCGGGCATCGTCCGAGTCGGCGAAGACGATGGCAAGGGTCGCACGATCCTCATCATTGGAGACGACGGCACCGAAGACGTCTACACCGTTCCATCCTTGGCCCGTCTTGAGGTCAACGACGGAGATGAAATCACCGCAGGTGACGCCATCGTCGAGGGTCCACGTGACCCTAAGGAGCTCATGGACATCAAGGGTGTGCGCGAGACTCAGCGCTACCTCGTTGAGGAAGTCCAGAAGGTCTACCGCGATCAGGGTGTATCGATCCACGATAAGCACATCGAGCTCATCGTTCGTCAGATGACCCGTCGTATCGCTGTTTCCGAGCCTGGTGACTCCGACTTCTTGCCTGGCGAGAACGTCGACAACAAGGTGTACGCCGACGCGAACCGTCAGCTCGTTCAGGAAGGAAAGCGTCCTGCCGAAGGTCGCCCATTGTTGATGGGTATTACCAAGGCATCGCTTTCCACCGATTCGTGGCTGTCGGCTGCCTCGTTCCAGGAAACGACCCGTGTCCTCACCGAGGCCGCAATCGAATCCAAGAGCGATGGTTTGATCGGTCTCAAAGAGAACATCATCATCGGAAAGCTCATCCCTGCTGGTACCGGCATTGCCGAGTACCGCAAGGTGACACCGCATGCTCCGGACTACACCCCAATGGAGTTCTACAGCTCGGCCGACGAGGACGAAGACCTCGCCGACTGGCTGGCAAACCGCAGCGATGCGGTAGGCCTCCTCGGTGAGAAGCCGAAGGAATAGGACGTAAGAATGAAGCCCCCGGTCGAAAGGCCGGGGGCTTCTTCGTTTTTCGTGCGCCAAGGAATTCTGAAGGCTGAGGCCTACGTCAGGCGTGGGCTACAGCCTCTAGATTCCGTTTTCGTGAACATCGGTGGCTCTATGCCGATAGGAACTTCGTGAGTTTGGACGCGTGGATAACGCTCGGCGTGTTGTGCGCCATGGTTGCCGGGCTTGTGCGCGGCAAGATCTCGCCGCCGGCGGGGGTTATTGGCGCGTCAGCCTTGCTCTATGTGTTGGGCGTTACAACTGCCAAGGAAGCGTTCTCTGGGTTCTCGAACACTGCGCCGATCACCGTGGCCGGACTGTATGTTGTGGCAGGCGCTATCGATCGAACCGGTGCGCTTCAGCCCATCGTGTCCAGGCTCCTCGCCGAGCCACGGGGAGTCCGGGCCGACCTAGCCCGGTTGGCACTGCCCGCAGCTGGAGGCAGCGCCTTTCTGGCCAATACCCCAATCGTTGCGATGCTCACGCCAGCGGTCACCCGATGGGCAGACGCCACGAATCGATCAGCGTCGACCTTTCTCATCCCGCTGTCCTACGCAACGATCCTCGGTGGCTCGATCACCGCGATAGGCACATCGACCAACCTGGTGGCTTCGGGCTTGCTCGTCGAGCACGGCGACGAGGCTCTTGGCCTGTTCGAACTTGCCCCGATCGCGGCACCGCTCGTTGTTCTCGGACTCGCCATGATCGTGCTGCTCGCCCCATTGGTGTTGCCCACCCGCCGCAGGCCGCGCGCTGCCGAGGCTGGAAGGTCCTTCACCGTGTCGATGTTGGTCGAACGTGGCGGACCGGTTGATGGAGTGTCAGCAGCCGAGGCAGGTCTGCGAGACCTCTCAGGCCTCTACCTCGCTGAAGTTCTTCGGGGTGACCGAGCTATTGCCCCAGTTCCGCCCGAACAAACGCTTCGCGGTGGTGATCAGCTCGTCTTTGCGGGTGTGGTGGACGAAATTGTCGATCTCCAAGGAATCGACGGGTTGGTGAGTACCGCTGATGGAGCGAGTGAAGTGCTGGTCGATCGAGACAGCACGGGGTTCTTCGAGGTTGTCCTTGGGCCAAGCTCACCATTGGTGGGTCGCACCGCGGCCGAGTTGAACTTTCGCCAGCGCTACAGCGGGGCCATTCTTGCCATTCACCGCAGTGGGCGCGCCGTCGAGACAGCGCTCGGAAGCGAGCGGTTCCGTGCGGGAGATACGTTGCTCGTGATCGCCGAACGCGGATTTCGGGTTCGGTGGAAAGACACCGGCGAGTTTCTTCTCGTTTCTCGTCTCGATGCTGCCATGCCTGCACCCACCCGTCATTCGCCGATAGCGCTCGCTGCGCTTTCACTCATTGTCGTACTCCCGCTCGTCGGTTTTCTGTCGGTAAGTCGGGCCACGATCCTTGCGGCGTTGATCGTCGTAGCCACTGGCGTGCTCAGGCCCCGCGAGGCTCGCGATGCGGTGGATGTGAACGTCGTCCTCATGATCGGCGGCGCATTCGGACTGGGTGCAGCGGTGTCGGGATCAGGGCTTGCCGAGACAGTGGCGAACGGATTGCTTGCCTCACTTGGCTGGGCGGGAACGGTTGGTGCAATCGCCGGGGTGATCGTTGCCACGATGATCCTCACCGAACTGGTCACTAATGCGGCAGCGGTTGTGCTCATCTTCCCGATTGCGATCGACATCGCCGAACGATCAAACCTCGATCCGAGAGCCCTCATAATGGGAGCGGCAGTTGCCGGTTCAGCGTCGTTCCTCACGCCGGTTGGCTATCAAACGAACATGATGGTCTATGGGCCGGGCGGCTATCGCTTCAGTGACTACCTACGGCTCGGCGTCCCGCTGTCGTTATTGGCGGTCTGCGTGATTACCTCAATGGTGACAATTCTCGGCTAGCGGTTAAAGACGCCAGATTCACATTGGATACGAGTTTCAGTGAGGCCAGCCGGGTCGGTAAGGGTGCAACCGTCGTTCGTTCCCGCGCCACCGTTCATGGAATCCCGCCAGGCTCCGCCCCGTAGGACGTCGTTTCCAGCTTCACCAAACAGCTGATCGTTGCCAAGGTTGCCAAAGAGCGTGTCGGACGATGCACCGCCGCGCAAGATGTCGTTGCCGTTGCCGCCGCTAATGCGATCGACGCCATTGTTGCCGTTCAGCGTGTCCGTGCCGTCGCCGCCTTGGATGCGGTCGTTGCCGTTGCCGCCTGAGATCTCGTCAATGCCGGGGCCACCGATGAGCAAGTCGTTTCCCGCACCTCCGATGAGCGTGTCGTTTCCTGCGCCAGCGAAGACCTTGTCGAACCCGTCACCACCGTGAACCGTGTCGTTGCCGCCGAGTGCGCAGATGATGTCATTGCCGCCGAGGCCACTGATTGTGTCGTTGCCGTTCGTGCCGCGAATGATGTCGTCTCCACCGGTTGGTCGTTCGCCCTCGGCAAGGTTGACCGTTACGAGTTGATTGTTGCAAAACACAGGCGCACTGGGTGTTTGCGTTGTTGCGCCAAGGCGAGACCGGAATACGGGGTCTTGGAACCAGTTCGCAGCAGCGTTTATCGAAGAAGGCGACGAGTCGAGCCACCAATCACAATTCGGAAAGCCGTCGGCGGCGCCGTCATCGTGGAAGTACATCAGGGCAACGAACGAGTCACGGTAAGGAGCCGTTTTGAACAACGCTCGGGCCTCGTTGATCCATTGAGCCTTACGGCCCGACGTTCCTTCGTCGGAAGCAAACTCGGCGAGCGCCAATTGCTTTCCGGGGTGCTTTGCCGCAAAGCGCAAGAGCGGAGCAAGTTCGTCTTCCATGGTGTTCCACGGGTCGTTACCATCGCCGCGACAGTTGTTCCAGTTGTACGGATCGGAGGTAATGATGTCGACGAAGGCGTCACCTGGATACCACTTGTCGGCAACGCGACGGTCGTTGGGGCGGATCGTCTCCACTTCAAAGGACCATTCGGTCATGATCCAGGTCCACTGGACGTTGGATACTCCCTCGGCGGCGAATACCGCGTGGAGCTTGCGATGTGCGGCCTGGTAGTCGTCGCTGTCGCCAAAGTTCAGGTTCGACGAACGTTCGGGCTCGTGGTGAAAGCCAAGGATCATTTGCCCGGGATAGCGGCGGGCACCGTCGGCTAAGGCTTGCATTTCGCCATAGATCCGGCTGCCGGGTTGGGCGTTGGCGACCTGGCGCCACGTGATGATCGAACCATCCGACCGCTGTGGCTTCACCGACACGAAAAGATCGCGATCGCCGTTGTGGGCCCACATGTGCAGTGGTTTGTCGGCACCGATTGCGTCGTCCCACTCAGCGAACGCCCGAATCATCGGCAGCGTGGTTCCGAGCTGGGCCTCGAGCTTGACAAAGGCGTCGATGTTGCTTTCGTTGCCAATGGGCTGTGCATACGCGCCCAACGTGGGGCCCGGCGTGCCTTGTGCTTCCGCAGGGGGAGCAGTGACGGTGAACAATGATGCGGTAAGCGCAGCGACCGCAAGCACTACACAGGTTATGAGGAGGCGGTTTCTCATATGTCCTTATTGTTGGGCTGGGTTGTCGAGCTGGTTGAAGTACGGATCGTTGCTCATGTCGATCCAGCCTTGATAGGTGGACTCGGAGGTGTCGACTCGCCAGTCGGCGTGGCCGGCACTTCGGAAGTCCTTGTCGAAGTACACAACGGCATCGACCTCGGGAAGCTCGTTCTGAATAATCTGTGGCAAAGATCGCAGCCAGTCACCCTTCTCTCCCTCTTCTGCCTCGTTCGAGCCCGTCTCGCCAATCACAATTGGCTTGTTGCGGGGGCCGGCCCAGGCAATGAAGTCTTCGAACATGTGGTCGAAGTGCACCCACTCGTCGCTAGCGGTCGTATCAGCCCAGTTGTATCCATCCGCGCACAGCCAATCGACATGTTCGTCGCCTGGGTACCAAGGCTCTGGGTCGCCGTTATTCCAGAACAAGAACTCATTCGGGCACCACACGAACTGGGCGTTGTCGGCACCGACGTCATCGAAGATCGAACGGACGTGGATCCAGGCAGCAACATAGTCTGGCCCCGAATGAACAAGGCCCCGTTTGCGGTTGCCGTCCATCTCCCAGAACCAGCGAAGCAGGAGCGGCTGCTCCAGGTCCTTGACAGATTGTGCCTGCTGACGAATCCAGTCGTCATGGGAACCAGACGCAATTTCCTTCGTGTCGGTGCCATTCCAAGAAATCATGAGGATGCGACCATCCTCGAGATGCATGAGGTCGTCTTCAGTCGGAATGGCTTTGTCCCAGGCATGGAATACATGGCCAATGTCGTATTGGCGGCCAGCGTCAGCTTCGAGCTGGCGAAACCGAGGCGCACGTTCGGCCTTACTGAGGCCGGTCGACACGCCGAGTAGCGCTCCTTCGAAGTCCGGTCCGATGAGGTCCAGTGGGTGTGGAACTGCGACCTCGCCGGTCGTTGGGGTGGTGGTTTCGGTGGTATTTGGAGTGTCCGCTGTCTCGACGGGGGCAGCGGTTGTCGGAGGGGCATCGGTTGTTGCAGAGGTGACGCTCGAGGTCCCCGTCTGTGAGGTGCAGGCGGCAAGGAGAAGGCCGATGAATGCAACGGATATAACACCCGGGTGACGCCATTGTCGTCTCACCCACGAGTAGTGTTGTTTCGTCATCGACGCAGCTTTCTAACGGGGTTCCGGGAGAAGCGTAGGTGCAGAACACGGATTGATGGGCGCGGGCGGCACCTCGCTCGTTCTTTCCATCGGTACATGCAGGAACCTGCCTGAGCCGATTTGAGCATTCGAAAGGCAAAAACCCAGACACGCGGAGCCCTGGTAGTGGAAATACGCGACTTTTCGCCGTTTCAAGCGTCAGAACTGATGTCCGCTAGCGGTTCTGACGTTTAATTCTGCGTGTCTCCTGCCGATTGGCAAGTCACTATTCTTGCCGCGTGGACGGGATACATATCATATGAACGATGACGAACTAGAACTAGGCCACTACGGACGGATCTTCCGTCGTAGCTGGTGGATCATTGCCCTGTCCGTACTGGGCATGGTCGCTATCTCGCTCTTCCTACTGCCTGGGCAGCGGAACTTCTGGGAATCAGAGGCGACTGTTCGCCTTGTGCCAAGCCTGGGCGATGTTGGTCGCATCAACGACCCCATCAACGAAGACACTGAGGCCATCGTGGCGAAGTCTCTTGGCGACAAGGTCGTCAACGAGGTCAATACCAACAGCCCCCACACCATCACGCTCGAGAGATGGGACGAGGAACTTCTGGTCACCGCGTGCCTGAACACCAGTGCCCTTATCGTCACGAACGATTGCAACACCCAGATCCTCGAATTCAAGTACCGATCGAGCAGCCCAGAGAAGACCGCGTTTGTCTTGCAGACGTCCATCGACGCGTATCTGGAGGAACGTCTCGAACGTGCTGCGGGCATTCGCGACAACACTGAAGACAGCCTCATCCGTCAGCTCGACGATCTCGATCTGCGAATCGAGACCGAGGAAGCAATCCTCGAAAACGCCGAACCTGACTCGGTTGATGCCACGCTCGCCGAGATTCGCCTCCGTCGTATCGAGCCCGAACGCCTCGACCTTCGTTCGCAGGTCAACACCCTCCAGAGCACCCCTCTCGATGTGGGTTCAGTCCTAGGCAACATTTCGACGCCGTCGGCTGACGCATCAGGTGTGCCCCGAGTGTTCGCGATCCTCGCCGGAATCATGATGGGCCTCCTCCTCGGTGCTCTCGCCGCAATCCTGCTCGATCGTCTCGATCGTCGTGTCTCAAGTTCGGCCGAGACCGAACTCGACCTCGGCGTTCCTGTGCTCGGCGATATTCCACGCATCACCGAAGGCGCCCCGGCGCTCGTCACCGCGGTCAGCTCCCATGCCGAAGGGGCCGAGGCGTTCCGTCGCCTTGCCGCTGCCGCACTCGCGCCGCGCAACGGGTTCGTCGTCGACTCGATCGCCGTCACGGGCGCTACCGACGGGGAAGGTCGTACCACGGCTGCGGTCAACTTGGCTCTAGCCATCTCGCAGACCGGGCGCAGCGTCATGCTCGTCGCTGCTGATCGCCGCAACGAAGCTGTCGACCAGATCTTTGGTCTGAGTTCCGAACCCGGACTTAGCGATTACCTGCGCAGCAAGGGCGACCTCGACGCCGCCCGAGCAGCCATAGCAGCGGCACCGCAGCGCCTTGGAATCACCGTCATGCCAACCGGTAACGGTGCAACATCGCCACTGTCGAACAATGGCATAGCGGCACTCCTAGCGGTTGCGCAAGAACGAAGCATGATCGTCATCTTCGACGCACCGCCCGCACTGACCCACGCCGACGGCCTACAGATCGCCGCCGTTGTCGACGCCGTGTACATCGTCGCTGCAGTGGGCCGCACCCGCCGCAGCGAACTCAGCGACCTCCGCATCCAGCTCCTCAACGTGCAGGCCGATGTTGTCGGCTCAATTATCAACCGGAACAGCCGCCTCAGCCTTCTGCCCGGCGGTTACGGCGACGTTGGATCCGTAGTTATCCCCACCGGGGTTCCTGGCAATGGCGCCAGCGCCGCGCCGACCGAGGCCCATACCTTTGGTGCCCGGAGCTCAGCTTCGGTACCGCAGGCCAGCCCGGCGACAAGCGCCGACCTAGAGGTCGTCGAGGACGCTGACATCATTTCCGAGGTCTCCAACGCGGATGATCTCGAGGAGAGCGCATGAGTAAGAAGGAAGAATCACTAAGCGACGTTCTCGGGGATGGTCAACAGCTGAACGTTGGCCTCGTTGGCTCGTCTGGTGGACATCTGGCCCACCTGCTGGTCCTTCAGCCATGGTGGGAAAACCATGACCGCTTTTGGGTGACCTTTGACATGCCCGATAGCCACGATCTTCTCGAATCTGAGCGCTGCGACTGGGCTCACTACCCAACCACTCGAAATATCCCGAACCTCGTCCGCAACTTCGGCCTTGCGTGGGAGGTGCTGCGCCGGGAGCGCCCCGACGTGCTGATTAGCACGGGTGCTGCAGTCGCGTTTCCGTTCTTCTTGCTCGGACGCCTCATGGGTGTCAAAACCGTATTCATCGAGGTCTACGACCGTATCGACCATGCATCGCTCACCGCACGTCTGTGCGCGCCGTTGTCGAGCAGTTTCCTCGTTCAGTGGGAAGACCAACTGGTCTTCCATCCGAAGGCGGAGCTTATTGGCAGGTTGATGTGACCGATATTTCCGACGCCCCGCTCTCGGAATCCTCCGGGATCGAGCGGCTCTTTGTAACCGTAGGCACCGACTATCACCGGTTCGACCGGATGGTCTGGTGGCTCGACGAGTGGATGGCGACAAAGCCAGACGTTCAGGGCGCAATCGTTCAGCGCGGCACGTCGGCGAAGTCCGAACATGTCGAAAGTGTTGACTACCTGCAGCGCACCCAGCTCGTCGAAGAGTTCCAGCAGGCAACCGTCGTGGTGTGTCACGGCGGGCCAGCCACGATCCTCGAGTGCCGTTCAAATGGCATCGTGCCGATCGTTGTTCCTCGCGAAGAGAAGTACGACGAACACGTCAATGATCACCAGGTCGACTTCTGTGAACGTCTGGCCGCGCACGGCGAGATCCAAATGGCTCGCACAAAGGATGAGTTTTTTCGCTTGCTCAACTTGGCTGTCGAGCGTGGCGCTCCCGAGGTTGCCGTCGACGACGGTCACGCAGCGGTCTCGCTGATCAAGTTCGAAGACCAGATGGTCGAACTGCTCGGCCCCCGCGCTGAGACCCGCTCAAAAGAGTTGGCAGATGTGGTGCCGATTCGTTCCGATGTGCAGAAGATCCCGGTCCTGTTCATTGGCTCGGTACCGCGCTCGGGGAGCACGATCCTGTCCGATCTGCTCAACGAGAACCCGCACATGGTCAATATTGGCGAGCTCGTGCACCTGTGGGAGCGCGGCGTTATCGAGAACAACCTGTGCGGCTGCGGCCAGAGTTTTTCGGACTGTGTATTTTGGGGCAAGGTCGGCGAGATCGCTTTTGGCGGATGGCAGCACATCTCGGGCGAACGTATGCACACCTTGCAGATGCGCGCTGACCGCACCCGCCACATCCCGCGCCTACTCGTTCCAAACATCTCGCGTTACATGGCGACGAGTACCGTGCAGTACGGCGCGGTCGTGAGCCGCATCCTGCGTGCGATCCTCGAAGTATCGGGCAAGACGGTCATTGTTGACACGTCCAAACACGTGTCGACGGCGCTCTTGCTCCGCCAGCTTCCCGACATTGATTTACGTGTCCTGCACCTAGTGCGCGACCCCCGTGGTGTCGCTAACTCGTGGTCGAAAGTCATCGATCGCCCCGAAGTCCAGGGCGAAAACCGAGCAATGGATACGCTACACCCCGGCCGCATTGGTCTTCGTTGGCTTTGGTTTAACTTTGCGTTCGCGAACATGGATCGGTTGGGTGTTCCGACCACCACGATCCGGTACGAGGATTTTGTTGCGAACCCGGCCGAAACGCTCGATCAGATATTCGAGTTTGCTGGCGTCGAACCAACTGGAGACGAGCTTTTTGGCGACGAGCCGTTGATGTTGGGGGAGGGCCATTCGGTTTCTGGTAACCCGCGACGCCTCGACCGCAAGCCGGTCGAGCTTCGTGTCGATGAAAAGTGGCGCAGCGATCTCGATCCGAAAATGCGTTCACTCGTGAGTCGCGTGACCGGCCCGATGCTCGATCGCTACCACTACTCCAAGGACGTCTAATGGCTCCGTCAGTTGCCACCATCGTTGCCACCCGAGACCGGCCTGAGTTGCTTCGCGAAACGCTCGAGGCAATCAGGGTTCAGGACTACGAAGGCCTGATCACGACGATCGTCATTTTCGACCAGACCGAACCTGACATGTCGCTTGCAGTCCAAGGCGGCAACCGTCCGGTCATCATCGTGCCGAACTCCCGAGTGCAGGGTCTGCAGGGTGCTCGCAACACCGGAATGCTCGCGACCTCCAGCGATCTCGTTGCGTTCTGCGACGACGATGACGTGTGGGTGCCGAGCAAGATCCGGCGCCAAGTCGAAGTGCTCAACTCGAATCCCGATGTCCACTTCGTTGGCTCGGGCGTCACCGTCACCTACGAGGGTGAAAGCGTCGAGCGCATTCGGGAAAAGCCTCGCATTACGTTCCGTGACTTTCTTCGAAGCCGCGTCTTCGAAGCTCACCCTTCAACGTTTTTGATGCGACGCGCTGAGCTCATCGATCAGATGGGGCTCATCGATGAAGACGTACCCGGCGGGTACGGCGAAGATTACGAATGGCTGCTGCGCGCAACCCGGTACACCGACATGTTGCTCGTGCCTGCCGCGCTCGTCATGGTGCGGTGGCACACAGCGTCGTTCTACGCCGAGCGCTGGCAAATGCGTATCGACGGTTTGCAGTACATCCTCGATCTGTATCCCGAGTTCGAGACCGAGCCGGTTGGCTTGGCCCGAATCACCGGACAGATGGCGTACGCCAAGGCCTCTCTTGGCGACCGTAAGGGTGCCCTCGAGCTTGCGAAGAAGACCCTCAAGTTGAACCCGAAGGAAGGGCGCGCTGCGCTTGCCATGGCTGTTGCCGCTGGCGTTCCGTCGGCAACGGTCGTCTCGCAGCTGCAAAAGCGGGGCAACTCGATCTAATGGCGGTCACCGCACCGCCGGCGCCTCCCTCTATGGGGTCGAAGGATCTTCCGCGTCTAGCGAGGAGCCGTTCGGAGCTCAAGGGCATCTTCAATCCGGGCCTGCCGTTCTACGTCATTCCAGCATTGCCGTTTTTTTGGGCTCTTGGATTGAGCTACTTCACGTTCGCGATCGCTGGGGCGGCAACTGGCATTGGCTTGTTGATGATGAAGCCGATCCGCATCCCCAACGTGCTTATTCCTTGGCTGCTATACGTCGGATGGATGCTGGCCTCGGTGTTCACGCTCGAACCAACCGTGAACCGCTATCTCTCATTCCTGTTTCGAGCGGTCACCTACATCGGCGCCACGAACCTGTTCTTGTACGTCTACAACGTCCCGCAGAAGTATCTTCCGACCGGCCGAATCTTGGCGTCGATCGCGTCGATCTTCGTATTCACCGCCATCGTTGGCGGGTATCTCGGCCTGATCCTGGGCGAGGTGCGTCTGCAGACGCCTCTTTCGTTCGTAATGCCGCGGTCGTTGTTGGAAAACCCTCTTGTCAACAACTTGGTTCGGCCGCCGTTCGCTCAAACCCACGACTTCCTTGGGTTCGCCCTGAACCGACCAGCGATGCCGTTCCCGTTCACCAACATGTGGGGCGCAGCCCTCGTCCCGACGACATTCGCCGCTGTCGCTGCGGCTGGTCGAGCTAAGCGCTTCCGTGCTGTATTGCCGATCGTTGCCTTGGCTGCTCTTATCCCCATGGTGATCTCGGCAAACCGTGGTCTTTGGATTGCCCTTGTCGGAAGCGTCATTTACGTTGCCATCCGCCGTGCTTCAACTGGACAGCTTGTCCTCGCCATTCGCCTGGTCATCATCTTGTTCTTCGCTGGCGCTCTGATTTTGGCTTCGCCGTTGGGTGAGGTCGCAGCTGGTCGCACGACCAGTAGCCACTCTTTCGACGCCCGAGGCGATATCTACTCCGATGTGCTCGAACGTGTCCCAGGGTCACCGCTTCTTGGCTACGGCGCCCCAATCTCGAACCCTGATCCGAATCGCCCGGCAATCGGTACGCACGGCATGTTCTGGACTGCGCTCTTTAGCCAGGGCATTCCGGGAGTGATTCTCTATGTGACGTTCTGGGTGGGCATGGCCATACGAACCGGCCGAAGAATCCAGAACCAAGAGCAACTGCTGCTGCACTTAGCGGTTGCGTCTGCGATTCCGACGATGTTTGTGTACGACCACCTTCCCGCACCGCTCGCCGTCATGATGATCTGCGCTGCGGTGTTTCTCCGTGATCAGCGGGTGAACGACGAGGAGACCGCTCGGGCAATGTCGCAGACCGCTGTACCGGCATGAGCCAGCTCGAACCATCGGACGCGTGGTGGAAGAAGGTTCTGGTTGGTCCCAAGGGCAACCTCACCGACCCCAACTCCGACGAGCAGTACATCGTTCTTCCGAATCGATCCTCGGCCCGAATCGTTGTTGACAAGAACGAGCCACGGGCAATTCAGGATGTCAGCGACCGGATGATCCAGAGCCGGACCGACAACGGCAAGGTCCAAGGTGTGCTCTCCAAGGCAGCGCCGAAGGTCATCAGTCGCCGCAAGAAGGGCCTTTGGAGCGTGAGTTCGGGCACGCTCGACCACACACTTCGCGAGCACCTCTGCGAGGTTCTCGACACCGATCTTCGAATCTCGATTGCGGTGGGCCCGCCCCGCCCGAATCGCAAACCAGTCGTTCGCTGCTATGGAGAAGATGGCATGTTTGCCGTGGCCAAGCTTGGCCCCGACGATCACACCGCTGAGATGGTCCGCAACGAGGGCCGCTGGCTCGATGCAATGGCTGCTGACCCGTTGAAGAATGTGGTTACGCCGCCGCTGATGCACCTGGGCGACTACGGGAACAGCGCGTTGTTGGTTATGGGTGCACTCGATCTGACCTCCGACCTTGGAGTCGACTTTGATGAGGTTCCCGTTGCGACTGCCCGGG
The DNA here is from genome assembly GCA_938038785.1 of uncultured Acidimicrobiales bacterium. Lineage (GTDB taxonomy): Bacteria > Actinomycetota > Acidimicrobiia > Acidimicrobiales > SHLQ01 > SHLQ01. Next base: position 35,654 of record CALHTB010000026.1, on the reverse strand, counting down.
AGTTCTCGGAGCGGTTCGCCGAGGGAGTTTCGATGCAGGACTCGCAATGGTGGCACCGGCTTCCCGTTCGGATGAATGACACGAAGCTCGACTCGGTACAGGCAATGATGTCTCAGCTCAGTGAGTCCGAGAAGTTCAACGCGGTGCGAACGTCAGCGTGGCACGGCGATTGGTCGCCGTGGAATATGGGCTGGTCTCCAACGGGCAAGCTCTGCATTTGGGATTGGGAGCGAACGACCGTTGGCGTTCCGACCGGCCTTGACGTGTTGCACCTCCACTATCAGTACGGCGAAGGGCTCGATGCCGCTGACGCCGATCTCGATGCGATGGGAGTGCCTGAAGATCAGCACAACATCGTGAAGCGCATGTATCTGTTCGAGTTGTGTGCGCGACACTGCGAGGCGGAAGCACTGCTCAGCGAGCGGCATGAGAAGGTAGTCGATACCCTGGCCGCTCTGAATTCTTGATGATTGGACCTCGATGATCGGTCGCAAAGCGCTCGGTAAATCCGCACTCCCAGAACCCGTTCGCGACGCCTATGTGTGGTTAAACCGGAACGTTGGTCGTTTAGATCCGAGGCAACGTTCGCTTCCAAACTTCTACGTGGTTGGAACCCAGCGCGGCGGTACCACGTCGTTGTTCATCTATCTCCTTGCCCACGAGCTGGTGCATGGACCACGGCGCGCAAAGGGAGTCCACTACTACGACACCAACTTTCACGAGTCGGTGAGCTGGTACCGGAGTAACTTTCCTCGGAGCGCCACGCTGAAGGCACAAGCCGCCGAGCACGGAGCCGAACCAGCGGTTGGCGAAGGCGCACCGTACTACCTCTTTGGTCCGACCATGCCCGGTCGAATCCACTCGGTCACGCCAAACGCTCGCATTATCGCCGTTTTGCGTGAACCTCTCGACCGAGCAATCTCTCATCACAACCACGAGGTGAAGCGCGGCTTCGAAACCCTCGAGCTTGAAGCGGCGTTCGAGGCCGAAGAGAGTCGTCTCGCCGGCGAGGTCGACAAGTTGATCGCCGATCCGACGTACGTCTCCAAGCCTCATATTCACCACGCCTACCTGTCGCGTGGGCAATACGCCGAACAGCTCGAGCGCTATTTCGACCTCTTCGGCCGAGACAATGTGCTCGTGCTCGATTCGGCGGCCCTATCCGAGCGCCCCGAAGAAACAGTTCGTGTCGCAACCGACTTCCTTGGTCTGCCACCGATGTCGGGCGTCGACTACCCGCTGTACAACAAGCGCGAGTACGACCCGGTCGATCCCGGGATCCGGGCCAAGTTTGGCCCTGTGTTCGAAGAGAGCAACGCTCGTCTCCGAGAACTCCTCGGCCCTAACGCAATCAGCTGGTTGTAGCGACACGCATCGTCAATCGCCAAGAATGGAATGACACGATTTTTCTCCGGGTTTGTTCACTTGCGATGATAGAGATCGGTGCCCGCGGGCACCGTAGCGACGGGGTGAGTATGTCTGCGGAGAGAGTTTTGCGTAAGGTCTTTGGTGACGACCCAGGGGGCTTTCGGGTCGAGTGTTTCGACGGATCGTCAGTTGGGCGCGCAGACGCGTCGACGGTCATTCGAATAACCTCACCGGACTTCTTTCGACGCCTCGCGTTAGGTCGGGCCAGCGAGCTTGCCTTTTCTCGGGCTTTCGTGGCCGGTGATGTCGAGATCGACGGGCCCATCTACAACGCCCTATCGATTCGTGAGCAGGCGAGCAAGATCTCGCTCAGCCGTGACCTTGTCAAAGACATCGCGAATCTCGTGGGTATCGAGAAGATCAGTGATTTTCGGGGTCAGCGCCGGCCGCCGATTCCCGAGGAGGAAGCTCGGCCCACCGGTGCTCTGCACTCCCTCCAGCGCGACAAGCAGTCGATTTCGTCGCACTACGACGTATCGAACGAGTTCTACGGCCTGTTTCTCGGTCCGACGATGACCTATTCGTGTGCGGTCTTCGATTCGCACGACGACACCCTCGAACAGGCACAGCTCAACAAGTACGACTTGATCTGTCGCAAACTTGGACTTGAGCCGGGGATGCGATTGCTCGACATTGGTTGCGGTTGGGGCGAGATGGTCATTCACGCAGCAAAGACCTACGGGGTCGAAGCGGTGGGCGTCACGATCTCGAAAGAGCAATTGGAGCTCGCCGAGAAGCGGGTCGCCGCCGCTGGTTTGACCGATCGAATCGAGCTTCGGCTTCAGGATTATCGCGAGATAGCTGATGGGCCATTCGACGCGGTTTCCTCCATTGGCATGTTCGAACATGTTGGAGAGGACCGTCTTGCCGAGTACTTCGGACAAATCGAGGACCTGTTGCGCCCTGGTGGCCGTCTGCTCAATCATGCGATCAGTTGGGGAGTGGACATCGGCCGATCACACACGGACCCGAACGGCTTCATCTCGAGGTACGTCTTTCCAGATGGTGAATTGCTCGAGCCCGGCAAGGTTGTCTCAGCGATCAACGCCAATGGGTTCGAGGTCCGACATATGGAATCGTTCCGTGAGCACTACGCAAAGACCTTGAGAATCTGGGTCGATGCTCTGGAGGCGAATTGGGATGAGGCGGTTCGCCTCACCTCCCCCGGACGGGCACGGGTGTGGCGGCTATACATGGCGGCGTCAGCTGTTGCGTTCGAGGAGAACGCGCTGACGTTGATGCAGATCCTGGCGACCAAGACCATCGACGGTCAGTCGGACATGCCACTGCGAATCGACTGGTAGGCGGGCTAGCTGCGGCGATTTGGCCCGAGTTGCGACAGCGGATCGGTCGGGCCGGTGTAGTAGGTATCGCGTCCGGCGTCGTGCTCGATGCCAGCTTTCGTGAACATCTCCAGCGAATCGACGACCGGGCGCTCATAGTCCGAAGACAACCACAGCCGTAGCAAGAGTCGCTTCTCCTCAGGGGCTGGGCCGTCGTAGAAGGCATCCCGTGTGTGCAACACCGTGAAGTTATTGATGAAGCTGAGGTCTCCGGGCTGGAGCATCACGTCGAAGCGCAGGTCTGGCCGAATGGCGAGTTCGTTGAAGTAGTCGAGCGCCTCAAGTTCGAGCTCGGTGAGTGGCACCCCAAGTTCCTCGGCGGCCATGTACACGTAGTCCGGAACAATTCGTGCGCTCAGAAATCCGTCCCGTTCCGAGAGTACGGGGATGCGATGTGGTGTTACCGGGGACTCCCCGGCCGGTTCGGCGCCAAATCGGTGATAGTGAAAGCCGCGTTGGAGCGTCTCGAGCAACTCGGGACGGGTGCGAACGATCTCGTTATGGATGGATGCGGCGCTGACATAGGTGCTCAGTCCACCACTCGCGGCCTTGCGTATCGAGAGCATGCCGATGATGTCGGTGAGGTCGGTGTGCATCAGCAGATCGACGCTGTTGCGATAGGCCCGCTGGTTCCGGTCCTTGCCCGACACGTCCTCCACACGGCCAACCCTGTCTCCGAGCGTCGACTGAGATTCGCCGGTTCCGAAATGGCATCCGAGGCCCCAGTACATGAGCTCTATCTCTTCGAGCGAGTACTCGGTGACCGGAAATCCACGAAGGATGACGATGCCCTTGCCGTGCAAGATCTGGTGTTCGATATCGGCCACGTCGTTGGCGATGCCCGAGAGGTTGAAGTGCTCGCGCTCGACGGTGTCAACGGTGAGACCGGCCTTTTGCACCGACCGAAGCGCCGTGTCGAGTGCGTCAAGATGCGCCGGTGTGAGCGTAATACTCACGTCGTCAACAGAGTCGAAGTCCGCGCCCCGCCACGCCGATGGGTGATCGACTCGCTGGTCAAATGTCATCAAGGCCTCCCCCGAGTTCTAACGATGAGGGTAACAGCCGAGTCTTTCGCGTTGTCGGGTCAGGAGATGCCGGAGACGAGCATCAGCCGGCCTCTGAGTGGGTAACTGGGACTTCGCCCATCCATTCGCGCAGCGTGTTCTTCAGCTTGGTCTGCTGGATAAAGATGTCGTGCTCGGGGTCGTTGACCGTGGCCGACTGCGGAGCCTTGAAGTAGAAGCTCAGCCATTCCTGCACGCCGGACTCTCCAGCGCGTGACGCAAGGTCCATGAACAAGGCGAGGTCGAGGACGATCGGTGCGGCCAGGATCGAGTCGCGGGCGAGCAGATTGATCTTGATCTGCATGGGGTAGCCGAGCCAGCCGAAGATGTCGATGTTGTCCCAGCCCTCTTTCTCGTCGCCGCGGGGTGGGTAGTAGTCGATCCGAACCTTGTGGTCGATGTTGCCGTACAACGACGGGTAGACCTCGGGCTGCAGGATCGTGTCGAGCACGCCCAGCTTCGAGTTTTCCTTGGTTTGGAAGTTCTCTGGTGCGTCGAGCACCTCTCCGTCACGGTTGCCGAGGATGTTCGTTGAGTACCAACCGCGGATACCGAGCATGCGGCTCTTGAGGCCGGGGGCGATCAGCGTCTTGATGAGGGTCTGGCCGGTCTTGAAGTCCTTGCCAGCGATTGGCACGCCTTCGCGCTCGGCGAGTTCAACGATGCAGGGAAGATCGGTAGTCAGGTTTGGGGCGCCGTTGGCGAATGGTACGCCCGACTGGAGTGCGGCGTAGGCGTAGATCTGACTGGGCGAGATGTTGTCGTCGTTGACCTTGAGGCCTGCTTCGAAGGCATCGATCGAAGCGTGAACATCGGACGGTTCTTGGAAGGCTTCGGTCGACCCGCACCACACCATGACGAGGCGTTCGCAGTCGTTTTCGGTGCGGAAGCGCTCGATGTCAGCAATGAGGGCCTCGGCCTGCTCCCACATGTTGGTCTCTTTCTTGACCCGAACACCTTCGATGCGGCTGACCCACTTCTGGTCGAAGACGGCATCCATGGCCACGACGCCTTCGAGCTCGCCAGAGATCGCGGCGAGGTCTGCGTCTTTCATTACGCCAGCATGGCGAGCAGCTTCGAGTGCGTTTGGCGAGAGCGGATCCCAACCACCAAAGACGAGGTCGTTGAGGTCGGCGAGTGGAACGAACTCGTTGATAAGTGGGTTGCGGTTCTCTTCGCGCTTGCCCAAACGAATGTGGGCCATTTGCGATACCGAGCCGAGTGGAGCCTCACCGGTCTGGCGGGAGTGAAGTACACCAGCAATGAGGGTCGAGGCAACGGCGCCAAGTCCGGGCATCAGCAAGCCGAGCTTGCCGGAGGCGGGGGCAATAGTTCGAGGTTCAGTCATGGTAGTGGACACTACGGAACTGCTTCGGTGAGTTCTATAATACATAAGCAACTCTTAAGCTATTGCCAGTAGTGTGAAAGAGACGGCCCGGTGACCGAGACGATGCGACCAGATCCCCCAAGCCCAAAGCAGCTTCGCTACCTGGCCGCGGCCGTCGAGCACGGCAGTTGGACCGACGCAGCCAAAGAACTGAACATCACGACCTCAGCGTTCACGCAGGGCATCGCCGAGCTCGAACGTCGTTTAGGGGTCGTCTTGTTCGCCAAAGAGGGGCGGCGTCGGGTACCGACCGCTGAAGCGTCTATCGCAGTTGGCCATGCCCGCCGAATTCTCGATGAGCTTGGCGCACTTGAACGTTGGGCCACGCTGAGCCAGAGCGGTGATGTAGGTACGATCCGGGCGGGAATGATCGACACCGCGGCGGTGCATCACTTTGGCGACGCTCTTGTGCGCTTCCGATCGCTGCACCCCGACCTGGCGGTGCATCTCACCGTTCGGCCTTCGACAGAGCTCTTTGCGATGCTCCGATCTGGTGACCTTGACGTAGTGATCGCGGTGGCGCCCGACGAGGCACAGGACCTCGCTATGCGCCCCGTCGTGGCTGAGCCTCTGAACATCTATGCGCCTCCTGGGGTTCGGCCAAAGCAGGCGGGGGAGTGGGGGCCGTGGGTGGCCTTCCCAGAATCATCGCGAACCCGCGAGTTGATCGGACGGGCCTTGCGTGAGCGGGGTGCGAACTATGACGTGGTGGCCGAGAGCTCGCAGCCAACCGTGCTTCGCGAGATGGTCCGCCTGGGCATGGGTTGGACCGTTCTGGTCACCGCCGATGCTGAACGTGAACCCCACGCATTGAAGCCCGCGTTCGCAACACCGCTCGCAGAACGCGTGCTCATGCTGGCCCAACGAAACGATCGCCCACCGTCTGCGGCATTGGAGCGGTTCATTGCCATGCTGGTAAGCGCAGCGACGATCGAATAGCCCCCATGAACACCTCACATGAGTAACGGAGAAATCGCCGTCGTCCTCGCGGTCGGTGCCATCGCCGCGCTCGTCAAGAGCACCACCGGCATGGCTACCCGCTCGTGCTCTTGCCGGTACTCGTGCTGTTCATCGATGTGGCCGAAGCAATCGTCATCGTCGCCCCATCGAACTTTATGTTGAACGGCAAGCTGATGTTGTCGATGCGTGATCATCAGTCCGAAGCCCGCACACTTCCTGCCTTTTTGGGAGGCACCGTCGTCGGCGCGGCCATCGGCACGCTGCTATTGCCAATCCTTCCCGACCGCTCGTTGCGGATTGTGCTCGTCGTTGCCATCGTGCTGTTCCTCATCAACCGACTCCGCCCAGGGTCCGCCGACCTCTCCGAATCCCAGAGCCGACGACTCGCCGCACCGGTGGGAGTTGTGGCCGGAGGTTTCCAAGGTGCAGCTGGGATCTCCGGCCCAATCGTGTCGCCGTGGTTTCTCAGCGTCGGCATCGGCCGAGATGCCTACATCTTCTCGATCGCAACCGTGTTCGCGCTGAGCGGGCTGGTGCAGATTGTGGTTCTCGCGGCCCAAGGGCTGTTCACCATGACGCTGTTCCTCCTCAGCGTGGCGCTGATCCCCATGAGCTACCTAATCTTTCCGTTGGGCAAGACGTTGCGCGAACGGGTCTCGCTCGAGGCGTTCGAACGAATTGTCCTTGTATTGCTGGGATGCTCGGCCATTTCGCTCGTCGTCAAGTTGCTCTAGTTGGCGTAGCCGCGAAGTAGGGTCGAGGAATATGTCGCGACCAGTCATTTTGATCACCGGTGGTTCTCGTGGAATTGGCGCTGCGTGCGCCGAACAGGCCGCAAGGTCCGGCTACGACATCTGCTTTTCGTACGTCTCAAATCCCGGGGCAGCCGACCTCGTAAAGGCCAGCTGTGAGTCCCATGGAGCGAAGGTCGTGACCGCGAAAGCCGACGTGTCCTCCGAAGATGATGTGCTGGCCATGTTCGACACCTGCGAGAAGGAACTCGGGGTGCCGGTTGCGCTCGTCAACAACGTCGGTGTGCTGGGTCAACAAGGCAAGCTGGTCGATTTCACCGCCGAACGTATTGCCTGGGTGGTTGATGTGAACGTCACCGGAGCGCTGTTGTGCATGCGCGAAGCGGCCCGTCGAATGAGCACCGACCGCGGCGGCGCGGGCGGTTCGATCGTGAACGTCTCGTCGAAGGCATCGACATTGGGCTCACCGTTCGAATACGTCGACTACGCCGCAACAAAGGGTGCCGTTGATTCGGCAACAATTGGCCTTGCCAAGGAACTTGGCCCGGTTGGCGTGCGGGTCAACTGTGTTCGACCTGGGCCGATTCACACCGATATTCATGCATCTGGCGGAGAGCCGAACCGCATCGACCGAGTGGCACCAGCGATTCCGATGGGTCGCGGCGGAGAGCCTGCAGAGGTGGCCAACATGATCCTGTGGCTCTCAAGTGACGAGGCCAGCTACGTAAGCGGCGCTCTCATCGATGTCGCAGGCGGCCGATAGTTCTTCTGAGTTTGGTGCACGGTATGGGTGGGTAGTGCTCAGAAAAACGCCGGTGTTACGGGATGATGAGGAGCTTTCCGCTGGTCTTACGGCCTTCGAGATCGATGTGGGCTTGGGCTGCGTCTTCGAGTGCGTAGGTTTGACCTATCGAGACATCGAGAGTTCCGGCTGCGATTCGTTCGAACACATCGGTGGCTCGGGCGACGAGCTCGTCTCGGGTGGCCACGTAGTCAAACAACGTCGGGCGCGTCAAGAACAACGAACCCGCTTGCGACAGGGTCAACGGTGCTATTGGTGGCACCGGGCCCGATGCGTTCCCGAAGGTCGCCATAAGCCCGCGCTTGCGTAACAGGCCGAGGCTGTCGTCGAACACCGACGCGCCAACGCCGTCGTATACGACATCGAGCGGCTTGTCCTCGCCAGAAATGCGTCGGACCTCGTCAGCAAAGTTGTGCTCGGTGTAGTTGATGACGTGGTCGGCACCCGCAGATGCTGCGATCTCGGCTTTGGCGGGCGTACCCACCGTCGTGAACACTTCGGCGCCAGCATGCTTGGCCAGCTGAATGAGCAGGCGGCCAGTGCCGCCCGCCCCGGCGTGGATCAGGCAGCGATCTCCGTCCCGCAACGGGTAGGTGTCGATCGCCAGGTAGTGGGCGGTCATCCCCTGGAGATAAGCAGCCGCTGCGTTCTCGAGCGACATGGCTTCGGGAACGGCCACGCATTGGGCAGCTGGAGCAACTCGAGCTTCGGCATAACTTCCGCTTCCAGCCGCCACGGCCACCCGATCGCCGACGGCGAAGTCGGTGACTTCGGCTCCGACAGCCGAGACGGTTCCTGAACACTCGGGCCCGGGGATGAGAGGCAGCTCCATGGGGTACAGGCCACCGCGTTGGTAAGTGTCGATGAAGTTGACGCCGACGGCGGCGACGTCGACGACCACCTCGCCGGCACCAGGTTCGGGTCGATCGAGGTCTACCAGCTTGAGGGTGTCGGGCCCACCAACTTCTGACACTTGGATTGCGCGCATAGCGAAGTCTCGCGCACGTCCAGACTTCCCGCATCTCCCGACGCTCTCGGTTGAGCTTGACGATCGTCGACTTAGGACCGATGGAACACGAACTACGATCGGACCGGGAGAGGTGAACGATGATCAAAAAGGTGTTGGTGGCAAACCGCGGTGAGATCGCTATTCGTGCGTTCCGGGCCGCAACACAGCTCGGCATTTCGACAGTGGCGGTGCACCCGTATGAAGACCGCGCGGGTCTGCATCGCATCAAGGCTGACGAGGCCTACGAGATCGGCGAGCGCGGTCATCCCGTTCGGGCGTACCTCGACCACAACCTCATCGTGCAGACTGCGCTCAGCGCTGGTGCAGATGCCATCTACCCCGGCTATGGCTTCCTCTCGGAAAGCCCAGATCTGGCCGAGGCGTGCGAGGCCGCTGGCATCATCTTCGTCGGCCCATCGTCTGGCGTCCTCGAACTGACTGGCAACAAGATGCGGGCACGCGAAGCCGCCGAAGCCGCCAACCTTCCGGTCTTGCAACAGTCGCCTCCCATCGAGGACGCGTCCGAAGCTTTGAGCTTGGCGAACGACATCGGCTTTCCGATCTTCGTCAAAGCAGCGGCCGGTGGCGGTGGCCGCGGGCTTCGTCGCATCGAAGACCCCGCCGACCTCGTCGCGGCTGTAGATGCTGCTCGACGCGAAGCCGAGAGCGCCTTTGGCGACTCCACGGTGTTCCTCGAAGAAGCCATGACCGACGTGCGCCACATCGAGGCGCAGGTCTTGGCCGACAAGCACGGCGATGTTGTGCATCTCTTTGAACGCGACTGTTCGGTACAGCGCCGGTTCCAGAAGGTGGTCGAGCTCGCACCCGCGCCGCACCTCGACGCCGGCGTGCGTAGCGAACTGCTCGATGGCGCAGTTCGCTTTGCTCGTTCGATCGACTACGCGAACGCCGGCACGGTGGAGTTCCTTGTCGATAAGTCGGGGCGACATGTCTTCATCGAGATGAACCCTCGAATCCAGGTGGAGCACACGGTGACCGAGGAGGTGACCGACGTCGACCTGGTCGAATCACAGCTACGGATCGCCTCGGGAGAGAGCCTCACCGACCTCGGGCTCAGCCAGGACACCATCGAAGTTCGTGGCTACGCCATGCAGTGTCGAGTGACCGCCGAAGACCCGGCAAATGATTTCCGCCCGGACACCGGACGGATTCTTGCGTATCGGCCTGCGACAGGGCCCGGTGTTCGCCTCGATGGTTGCGTGTACCAAGGCGTCGAGATCACCCCGTACTTCGATTCGATGATCGAGAAGATCACCTGTCGGGGACGCGACTTTCCAACGGTCATTCGCCGGCTTCAGCGCACCCTTGCCGAGTACCGAGTGCGTGGCGTTGCAACAAACCAGCCGTTCCTCCGGGCGATCCTCGCCGACGAACAGTTCATCAGCGGAGCGGTCACGACGAATTTCATCGACCAACGACCCGAGCTCACCGCTGCATCGGTTGGGGCCAATCGCGCCACTCGGCTCTTGCGGTATTTGGCCGACATCACGGTGAACCAGCCACACGGCCCGGCCCCGACCCGAATCGACCCGTCGTCCAAACTTGCACCACGTCCCACGGTCGAACCGCCAGCGGGTTCGCGGCAGCGCCTGCTAGAGCTCGGACCAGAGAAGTTCGCGGCCGAACTCCGTGCGCAAACGGCGATCGGTATCACCGATACAACGTTGCGCGACGCCCACCAGTCGATCCTTGCGACCCGAGTCCGTTCGATCGATCTCGTCGCTGGCGCGCGGCAGATCGCTCACACGATGCCCGAGCTATTCAGCCTGGAATGTTGGGGAGGCGCCACCTTCGACGTGGCCCTGCGGTTCCTGCACGAAGACCCGTGGGAGCGGCTCGAGCGGTTGCGTGAAGCCGCGCCCAACATCTGCACCCAGATGTTGTTGCGTGGGCGCAACACCGTTGGCTACTCGCCATACCCCGACACGGTCGCCAAGAGCTTCGTTGCCGAAGCGGCCGAAAGTGGCATGGATATTTTCCGGGTGTTCGATGCCTTCAACAGCCTCGACCAGATGCGGCCAGCGATCGAGGCCGTGCTCGAGGTTGGTGCAGTTGCCGAAGGCACGATTTGTTACTCGGGTGACCTTTCGAATCCTGGCGAAGACCTCTACACCCTCGACTATTACCTCGGCGTGGCCGAAGAGCTGATCGATGCCGGAGTGCACATCCTTTGTGTGAAGGACATGGCCGGTCTGCTTCGCGCTGATGCTGCCAAGACCTTGGTCTCGGCATTGCGCGAGCGGTTTGATGCACCAGTGCACCTTCACACCCATGACACCTCCGGGGGTCAGGTGGCGACGTATCTGGCAGCGATCGACGCGGGCGTCGACGCTATCGATGCAGCATCGCCTCCACTCTCGGGCATGACGTCGCAACCTTCTATGGGCGCCGTAGTCTCGATGACCGACAACACCGAACGCGCCAGCGGCGTGCGCCTCGACGCTATCGGCGACCTCGAGCCGTATTGGGAAGCGGTGCGCCAGGTTTACGCCCCGTTCGAGGCCGGCCTTCAATCGCCGACGAGCACTGTGTATCGCCACGAAATTCCGGGTGGACAGCTGTCGAACCTGCGCTCGCAAGCTCGTGCGCTAGGTCTGGGCCATCGCTTTGAAGAGGTCGAAGATCTCTATGCGGCATGCAACGAGCTACTCGGGCGACCAATCAAAGTCACGCCATCCTCGAAGGTGGTCGGCGACCTTGCGCTCCATCTAGTCGCATCGGGCGTTACCCCCGAGCAGCTCCTCAACGAGCCCGAAACCGTCGACCTGCCTGACTCGGTAGTTGGCTTCCTGCACGGCGAGCTCGGCACTCCGCCCGGAGGTTTCCCAGAACCGTTCCGTTCGAAAGCCATCGAAGGACGTACCTGGGAGCCGCACCGCGAAGAACTCGCTCCAGCCGATGAAGCAGGGCTCGCTGGCGATGATCGCCGTGCAACCCTCAACCGGCTGCTGTTCCCCGGACCATCAGCCGATCAAGCCGAGAAGCGAGCCCGCTACGGCGACCTCTCGGTGCTTCCGTCGCCGCTGTTTTGGTACGGGCTCGACCCGCAGGCCGAGGAAGCATCGGTTGGCCTTGGTCGAGGCGTACGTCTGCTGCTCGGACTGCGGTCGGTTGGCGAGGCCAACGACGATGGGATTCGTCGCGTGAGCTTTGTGGTCAATGGCCAAACCCGAGATATCGACACCCGCGATCGTTCCGTTTCGTCGAGTCACACCGAGTCTGAGCGGGTTGACCCGTCCCGTCCCGGGCATGTCGGTGCGCCGTTCCGTGGGGTGGTGAACGTCGCCGTCGCCGTTGGTGACGAAGTCGCCGCCGGAGACTCCGTAGCGGTGATCGAGGCGATGAAGATGGAGTCGTCGATCTCTGCGCCGATCGATGGCACGGTCGAGCGCATCGTGGCCGCACTCGGTTCATCACTTGAGGGTGGCGACCTCATTCTCGAGATTCGACCGGTTGGCCTCTCGGCTAGTCCCGAAACCGACATCGGCGCCTAGCCCCCAACAGTTTTGGGTCAGACCCTCAAACCGTTGGAGCGCTGTTCAGGCAGGGGGTGCTGGGCGGGGGCGTAGGGCGTCGTACCGCCCGATAGGACGGAATCGCAATGGAGCTTGTTCGTGCTCTTCGATGGCGTGCGCGATCCACCCGACAATCCGCGCGAGAGCGAAGATGAGCTCGCCCGCGTCGGGTGCCATTCCCGCTGCAAAGGTGAAGCTCCCGAGCGAGAAGTCGATGTTGTGCGGTGCGGTGATTCGCTCTCGGGTTTGACCAAGAAGCTCGTGGACTACAGCAATGCGGGCCGGGGAGAGGGTCGATTCGTCGAGCGAGCGCATCATGATCTCGAAGCGTGGGTCTGACGTTCGATGGATGAAGTGGCCGATGCCCGGTACTTTTCCGTTCGTGCGGAGCACCTCGGCGATTGCGCTTTCGACCCCGTGAGATTCTGCGTCGAGCAAGAGGTGATGGACGGCCTGCCCTGCAGCGCCGTGCAAGGGCCCGTTCAGGGCGCCGAGCCCGGCGATGATGGACGCGTGCGGGCCGCCCCGAGTGCTGGCTGCGACCCGGGCGGCGAGCGTCGATGACGCGATGCCGTGGTCCGCGAGCAACATCAGGGTCTGGTCGAGGACGCGAGCGTTGGTTCTTGCTGCTGTGGTGAGTCGGGGCCACAGACGTTCGGCGATCGATGCCCCGTTGGCGAGTTTCACTGTCTTCTGAAGAGGCAGAGAGTCGACGGTGGCCGCGACGAGGTGACGGACCGAGGTCGTGGCACTCGCCGGGTCGCGGTCGTGTCGAAACGGATCGTGCGTGCTGGCCATGACGGTGCCAGCGAGGAGTTGATCGATCAGGTTGGCCGACGGTCCGAGCTGGTGGGTAGCTGCGGTAATCGCCTCGATGAGTTCCGGCGGGGCGGTCCACTGGTCGGCAGGTATGTCCCACAGGATGCTGGCAACTTGTTCGAACCCCACGTCGCTTCGGGCGAGCTCGTCGATAGGAGTGCCCCGGTAGGCGACATAGCCATCTCGTACATCGGTGATGCTGGTGGTAACCGGTGCTTCAAGCCGTCCGGGGTGGCCGCCCGCTCGCTGGCGGCGCAGCCGGTCGACCTCGTCAGCGTCGAAGGTCGACGCTCGCCCGTCTACAGCCTTCTGGCGAGAGAGAATGCCGCGTGACACATAGGCGTAGACGGTCTCTTTCTTGACCCCAAGTCGTGATGCGGTCTCCTCGGTGCTCAAACGCTCCGAAGGCCGAGGCAGCAGCACCCGCGTATCAACCCACTCGTTCATCTCACTCCTGACACTCGAGAGGTACCACGCTCCTTTTGGGTGAAAGGAACCTGGTACCTAACACTCAAAAGGAACCTGGTTCCTTAGATTGACTCGATCAATGTTGATGTCATCAATGTTGTCAATGTACTGGAGAACACCGACAGTGGGAGAGCGAACCGTTCGCAGTTGAGGAGCTTTCATATGCAGGTGCCACCGGGGCTAAAGGGCGTTGCAGTCGCCGACACGACCATCGGGGCGGTGCGCGGTGCTGAAGGCTTCTACCACTACCGCCAGTACAACGCCGCAAACCTGGCTCGCACCCACTCGGTTGACGACGTGGTGACCCTACTGATCGATGGGGCTCTGCCGCCCGAGGTCGAACCGATCAACTTGGGGCCATATCGTTCGCTCCCAGTCGAGGTGGCCAACCTTGTCGACGTGATGTCAGAGTTCACCGCTGACTCTCTCTCGGTCATTCGAGCCGCTCTGCTCGCTGTAGCTGACATCGAGGGTCACCAACCGGTGCTCGATATCGACGAGAAGCAGCGCCGTGAAGACGCCATTCGATTGATGGCGGTAGTTCCGACGATTGTCGCTCGTCACTATCGACGTCGAAACCAGCTTGAACCGATCGACCCGAACCCCGAGCTCGAGCATGCCGCTGACTACCTCCAGATGGCCACCGGCGAGGTTCCCGACGCGCTAAATGCCAAAGCGGTAGAGAAGTACCTCGTCGCCACGATCGACCATGGCTTCAACGCCTCCACGTTCACGTCTCGAGTCGTGGCCAGCACGGGTGCATCGGTGGCGAGCTCAATCGTCGCTGGTCTCGGCGCCCTCAGTGGGCCGCTTCATGGCGGCGCACCAGGTCGTGCGCTGTCGATGATCGAAGAGATCGGCTCGCCCGATCAGGCCCGCGCATGGGTCGAAGCCAAACTCGACGCCGGTGAGAAGATCATGGGATTTGGTCACGCCGTCTACCGTGCCGAAGACCCTCGGGGCATCGTGCTTCGCGAGGCAGCCGAGGACATCGGCGGCGATTTGGCCAAGGCAGCGGTCGGGATCGAGCAGGAGATCTTGACCAAACTCGCCGAATGGAAGCCCGGGCAAACAATCGTGACCAACGTCGAGTACTGGGCTGCGGTGTCACTCGGCATCGCGGGTCTTCCGCCCGAGCTCTTCACCCCGAGCTTTGCGGTAAGCCGGGTGATTGGTTGGTCGGCCCACATCCTCGAACAAGCAGCCGAGGGCAAGATCATCCGCCCAAGTGCCAACTACACGGGCGTATCGCCTGTGTAGTTCTCGGACGATCTGTGATTTTTGGTGGGCGTTAGCGGCCCACCATCAATCAAAATTCGACAGGTTGGTGAAGCCCTCAGGGCTGAGCCGATACGATCTCTTCGAGGGCTTCTTCGAGGATGTCGAACATCTCGTCGATCTGCTCGATGGTGATGATGAGCGGCGGCGAGAAGACACACATGTTGATCGATGGCCGCACGATGAGCCCTCGCTTCTCGCACGCAGCGTCCATGAGCGAACCGAACTGGTAGTCGATGGCCAGGCGTTCGACTTGGGTTGCCTCGGGAGGGGCAATGTCTCCTTCGACGCAGCCAGCCAAACCGACACCCCGGGCTTCGGCGACGATTTCGAACCGCTCGAGCTGTTGGAGGCGCTGCTGGAAGTGTGGGGTGACATTGCGCACGTGTTCGAGAATGCCGTCGCGCTCCATTACGTCAAGGTTCGCGAGTGCAGCAGCGCAGGCCACTGGGTGTGACGAGTTGGTGAAGCCATTCGAGAACGCAATGTCGCCCCGGTCCTCGTCCTTGAGCTGATCGACGAGCCGGTCCGAGACCAACATCGCGCCCAGCGGCGCGTAACCAGACGTGATGCCCTTGGCGCACGTGATGATGTCGGGCACGATGCCAAAGACGGGTTCGGATGCGAACCAATGGCCCAGGCGTCCGAATCCGGTGACGACCTCATCGGAGATGTACAAGATGTCGTGTTCGGCGCAGATCGCCCGCGTGCGCTCGTGGTAGCCGGGCGGCGGGATGATCATGCCGCCGCTCGCCAGAATTGGTTCGGCGATGAACGACCCGATGTGGTCGGCGCCGACCTCTGCGATGAGCGACTCAAGATCGGCGACTTTGGCATCGCACCAGTCAGCGAGGCTCATTCCCTCGGGTCGAAGTAGCGGGCTCACGTCGGGCAAGAACCGGACGAGCTCGGTCGCGGTGTCCATGAACGTCCGGTCGCGCTCTTTGCCCGACATCGTGGCGGCAAGGTAGGTAGACCCGTGATACGCCTTCTCGCGTGAGATGGTGATCTTCTTCTCGGGTCGCCCGAGCATGTTGTTGTAGAAATGCGAGAACCGGAGCGCGCTGTCCACAGCCGAAGAGCCGCCGGTGGTGAAGAACACCCAATTCAGATCACCCGGTGACATCTCGGTGAGGCGCTTCGCCAGCACCGAGGCCGGGTCGGACGCGAAGTACCACGGGCTGTTAAACGGCAGTGCTATTGCCTGGTCGGCCATGGCGTGAGCCACTTCGGTGTTGCCATAGCCAATCTGCACGTTCCACATGCCACCAGGGCCGTCGATGTACCGATTGCCTTCGGGGTCGTACAGATAGATGCCCTCGCCACGGGCGGCGATCAGCCGATCAGGCGGCTTGGTTCCCATGGTCTCCCACGGGTGCATATTGAACGTGTTGTCCCAATCACGAACGTCTTGTGGCGAGGACGGGCGGGTATCGGTCATGGCGCCATCCTGCCATAGGTGATTGCTAGGTCAACTTTGACGCCGGTCGCCGATCCGTCGGCCCTGCTGCTTGCCCTTATTCTGCTCGGCTCGTTCGATGGCCTCGGTGATGAGCTGCTTGGCCTCGTTGGCGTCACCCCAATGGTCGATCTTGACCCACTTGTCGGGCTCGAGATCCTTGTAGTGCTCGAAGAAGTGCTGGATCTGATCGATTGTTATGGCTGGCAGGTCGAAGAAATTGGCCACCGATTCGTAGCGTCGCGATACATGGGTAGATGGCACGGCGAGAACCTTCTCGTCCTGGCCACCATCGTCTTCCATCACGAGCACACCAATTGGGCGGCAGTTGATGGCGGCTCCAGGAACAATGACACGGGTGTTGCACACCAGGACGTCGATCGGGTCGCCGTCCTCGCTCAGGGTGTGAGGCACAAAGCCGTAGTTCCCGGGGTAGCGCATCGGCGTGTACAAGAAGCGGTCGACGAACAAGGTTCCCGAGTCCTTGTCCAGCTCGTACTTAATTGGTTCGCCGCCAACCGACACTTCGATCAGGACGTTGACGTCCTCGGGTGGCTCGGATCCGATCGGGATTGCATCGATACGCATGGTGTTCTTTCGGCAGGGGGTGCGCCGGTAAAAGCGTCCACAGCAAAACTAGAGGGGTCGACCCCAAAGGGCCGACCACTCGCCATTTTTTCAGCGGTCGCAATCCGGCCCTAGCGGGCCTCGATGCTCGGCTGCTGGCCTGAGGCCGCGTCCGCCCGAACCGGCTTCGCAGCTTCGGGCTAGCTGGCGAAGAGACCTAATCGCGTTGGTCTAATCGCGCTGCATGAGGGCACGCAGGACGTACCAGAACATGGTCATGAGCGAGTTGAACAGGCCAACTGCTGCAGCCACGTGGCTACCGATGGGGTAGCGCTTCACGACACCCTGGGTCTGGAACAAGATCGATGCACCCGAGAGGCCGATCATTGCAAGTGAGAACCAGAGGCCGAGGTCGAAGTTGAAGATGAATGCGCCGACGATGGCCACTAGTGCGAGACCGAAGCCCCACATGACGATCGGGCGCAGGAACGACAGATCTTTGCTGGTGAACATGCCGATACCGGTGAGCATGGCGAAGGCCACTGCGGTAAGGACAGCTGCCTGAGCAACGGTGCCGGAACCACCTTGGGTGTCGAACACGAAGCTCAGGAACGGAGCGAAGATCAATGCCTGGGCAAACGCTGAACCGAACAGGCCAAGGTACTGGCGTGGTGGGTTTGCCAGATCGGCCGACGCGGCAGCTGCGAAGGACTGAGCGACCATGACGCCGCCCATGAGCAGCAGCCAGCGCACTCCGCCGCCACTGAAAAAGAAGTCTTGCATGGCCTCGGCGATGCCGGTGACGAACAGGATGGCCTCGAAGGCAATGAACGCCGCAACGGCTGCTGCGATGTGCTTGTAGACGAGGCCGACAAAGGTGGCTCGGTCGGTCTCGGGAGCGTGGATGGCCGGGGTGTTTCCGTATGGAAGTGTGCCGGTTCCCCGCTGTTGATCTTGGGGTTGGAAGGAACTCATTGGGGCCTTTCGGTGGGGTGGGCTTCTGCACTCACAGAACCCGCCTACTCACAATGGTACTGCACCCGAAATCGGGTTGTTCCCCTCTATGAACGCCGGAGAGGTCGATTTTCATCCAGACTTAGGGGGTGACCGCGATTTCGGCGCCTTTTCAGGTGCAATTGAGCAGAGATACCGTTGAAAGCGAACACGTTGTAGATGTGTGCGTGGCGGGGCTTTCAGGCACCGAACACGGTTGGGGAGACCTCGATCGGGCGGTGATTCCTCGGTCGTCGATCAAACCGATCCAGGTATTGCCGCTCATTTCCAGCGGCGCAGCTGACGCGTTTTCGGTCAGCGAGACGGAATTGACGCTGGGGGCGGCAAGCCACAGCGGCGAAACTGCCCATGTCGAAGCGGTCGATAGCTGGCTGGCCCGAATCGGGCTCGACCGTTCAGCGCTTGAGTGTGGTGCTGACCGCCCGATCTCACAGGTTGAAGCTGACCGGTTGTTGCAGGCCGGCGAAACATTCGAGCCCATCCACAATTGTTGTTCTGGCAAGCACGCAGGCTTCCTCACGATCGCCAAGCACCTTGACGTCGACCATCAGGGCTACATCGATCGTGAGCATCCAGTGCAGCAGCTCGTTACCGACGCCATCGCCGAGTTCACAGGCGTCGACGTGCATTCGCTGTCGAGCGGGCGCGACGGTTGCGGCATTCCGACGTTTGCCATTCCGCTTCACGCTCTGGCTCTGTCGATGGCGCGCCTCGTCACGTCTGAGGACGACGCTGCGCAACGGGTGACCCGCTCCCTGGCGGCGAACCCGTTCTGGATTTCGGGAACTGGTCGTTGTGAGGTGCTGCTTGTCGAGGCGGCGAGCGAGCCTCTCGTTATCAAAGCTGGTGCTGAAGGGGTGTACATGGCTGCACTTCCGCAGCGAGGCTTGGGCATTGCGTTGAAGGTGCGTGACGGCGCCAAGCGCGCCGCTGAGGCGACTGTGGCCGCAGTGCTCGCCGAGCTCGGCGTTGTGCCTGAGTCGGCGAGTGTCTCCGATATCACCAACAAGGCAGGTACGGTCGTGGGCGCCATGCAGGTGCAACGCTCATGACCGCGACCGAACGTCCCGATGGGGCCACGGATCGTTCTGACGACCTCACGATCTTCTCTTCGGACTCGGCGAGCACCACCGTTGCTGCGTCTGCGAAGGAAGCATGGAAGTTCCGCGGGTTCATCTCGTACATGACCAAGCGAGAGCTGCGCACCACCTACACGCGCAGCTACCTCGGCTGGATCTGGTCGTTGCTCAACCCCATTGCTGAGGTAGCCATTTACAGCCTCGTGTTTGGGGTGCTGCTGGGAATCGACCGAGATATTCCTGATGCGCCAAATGGGTTCAGCTCGTTTCCCCACTTCTTGATGAGTGGCATTGCCGTGTGGGGCTTCTTTCGAATGGTGTCGTCCAAGGTCTTGAGCAACTTCATGGGCACGGTGCGATTGCGGCGAAAGCTGTACTTCCCGCCAGTTGCTGCGGCGCTGTCGACAGCGCTAAGCACGCTTGTCGAGGCGTCGATCCTGTTGGTGGTCGTGACGCTGTTCTTTGCTGCGTGGGGCCATCTGTCCATCCACGCCTTGATGTTGTTGCCTGCAGCGGTCTTCGCGGCTACCTCGGGGCTTGGAGTAGGCCTGGCGTTGTCGGTGGCGAATAGCAAATACCGCGACATTAGCTACCTGTACACGATTGGTCTCCGACTGGCCTTCTACCTGCTACCGATTATCTGGTCGATACAGACCGCAGAACAGCGCTTCGGCGACACCGCTGGATGGCTAAAGTCGCTGATCATCAACAACCCGTTCGCCGCCATGATCGAGTTCGGCCGATCCGGCATTCTCTATCAGCAGTGGCCATCGCTGGGTGCCTGGTTGTATCTGTCGATCTTCTCGATCGTCACGCTCTTTGTTGGCTGGACGATCTTCGCCCGCTCATCGGCCGACGTGGCGGAGGGCTTGTAATGGCGAACATCGAACTCGCCTCCGACCTCGCGATCGAAGCCAGAGCGATCTCGAAGAAGTTCCTCCTGGGTCGTCGAAGCACCAGCCTCAAAGATCGACTCACCGGCTTCAGCGACAAGAACCGAGAAGAGTTCTGGGCGTTCAAGGACGTGTCGGTCCAGGTTCCCAAGGGTTCGATGCTCGGAGTCATTGGCCGCAACGGTTCGGGCAAGTCGACATTCCTGCGCACGCTGTGCGGCGTCTACCGGCCCACAACCGGGTCGGTCGCGGTTCGAGGGCGCATCACCGCGCTGCTCGAGCTTGGTGCAGGTTTCCATCCCGAGCTCACCGGCCGTGAGAACGTCTACATGAACGGCTCGGTCGTTGGCCTCGACCGTGACCACATGGACAGCGTCATGGACGAGATCATCGACATGGCCGACATTGGCTCGTTCATCGACGCACCGATCGAGACGTACTCGAGCGGCATGCGCGCCCGTCTCGGGTTCGCGGTTTCAGTACAGATGCAGCCCGAAATTCTCTTGGCTGATGAGATCACCGCTGTAGGCGATATTGCGTTCAAAGAGCACGGCATCCGCCGCATGAACGAACTGCGCGACAAGGGCACAACGATCGTGCAGGTCAGCCACAACCTGCAGATGATGCAGAAGAGCTGTGATCAGGTGCTGTGGCTGCACCATGGAGAAGTTCGACGCTTGGGCGACCCCAAAGAGGTCGTCGACGAGTACAAGTCGCTCGCGGGCGTCGACCGATCCGGTCGCATGATCGGTGGCGAGGTTGGTAACCCGAAGGCAGCGGCTCGCCGCCGCAAACAGGCCGCGGTTACCGAAACGCTCGCGGCCGAAGACACCAACTCGGTATGGTTCGAGACCCTCAAGTTCACCGGGCCCGACAACGGCGAGCTGGTCGCTGGCGCTTCGGCAGTGCTGTCTATTGGTATCAACGCCGGAGCTGCTGTGGCTGACCCGTCGCTCGAGATTCGAGTGCTGGCCGCTGGTGGCACACCGACCGGCTTTGGCTACACGACAGGCCCCCTCGACAAGGACGCACTCGACGAGACGGGCGCTGGCTCACTCGAGGCGGTGATCAACCTGCTCACCTTGGCCGCTGGCCGTTACAACCTCAAGGCCGACCTTCGTTCCGGGGAAGAAGTGATTTCCTCAAAGACGATGAGTATCCAGGTGGCACCAACCCTCACCGAAGGCGACAGCTACATTGCGCTGCCCGCCGCTTGGCACGTCACCGCGAATCGCTAGCGATGTACTCCGGGGTCTGACCCTGGAGTACATCACTCGGCGATTGTGGTGACGATCGAGATGATCGCGTCGTCTGCACCGGTAACCCGGGCGCCAACAGCGGTGATGGCAGCTGCAGTGGCGCGGCGGACTGGGCGCGGGAAATCGCACCAAGCCGATATCGACCAATGAAGGTCGTCGCCGAGATCGTGGATCCTGCATGCCCACCTGGGACGAGCGCGACCGTTTGGGGTTAGGTGTTCTGATTGCTCGACCATTGTGGTGGTTCCTCCTTTCTAAGTAGTTCGGGTGAGCAGGCCGGGTGGGGCCAAATGTGAGAGTTGTTGGCCGAGCTTGATGCCCGGCACAGGACCGAAGGACGCCAGCTAGTAGCTAGCGCAGCGACCTCCGATGAGTTCAGTTGGTTTGCGTGACGACATATGCCGTTCCGTTCGGTAGGCCCGGCTGAACGAGGTGTTCAAACGAGGCGATGGGTTGGTGCATCTGCAGCAACGAAGCAAGGTACGGGGTGCGTCGAGTCGGCACAAGAGCGCGTTGGTCACACCGCTCTAGACTGTGCCGATGTCGAATTTCATTGTTGTTGGCGCTGGCCTCGCTGGGCTCGCTGCTGCAGGCACTTTGCAGAACCGGGGCCATGAAGTCACCGTGCTCGAAGCCTCCGACGGGGTTGGTGGGCGCGTACGCACCGACGCGGTCGACGGCTATCTGCTCGACCGCGGCTTTCAGATCTTGCTCACGGCCTACCCCGTCGCCGAGCGGGTGTTCGACTACGAGGCGCTCGACCTTCGCCGGTTCCACGCGGGCTCGTTTGTACAGCTCGACTCTGGCCGCGTGTTGGTGGGCGATCCACTTCGGCGCCCGGTCGACCTGCTCGACACCGTGCGCGCCCCAGTCGGTTCAGTGGTCGACAAGGCCCGCTTGTTGGCATGGCGCAAGGACGTAATGGCCGGCACGGTCGACGATGTGTGGCGCAAGGCCGAGTGCACCACGCACACGCGCTTCTCCGACCTGAAGTTCTCTGATGATTTCGTCGAGCAGTTCCTCAACCCGCTGTTCAGCGGCATCACCCTCGACCCAAAGCTCGAGGTCACCAGCCGGTTCACCGAGTTTGTATTCCGGATGCTCGGCTCGGGCTACGGCGCAGTCCCCGCAAACGGCATGGGCGCTCTCGGCACCCAGCTCGCCGGCGTGTTGGCCGATGGTGCCGTCCGCTTGTCGACTCCGGTGTCTGCAGTGAGCTCGACCTCGGTCATGACCGCCGGGGGAGAAGCCCTCGAAGCTGACGCGGTCATCGTCGCCACCGACATGACCACTTCGGCTGGTTTGGTCGATACGCCCGACTTCGGCTGGAACAGCGTGACTACGCGTTGGTATAGCTCGGACGCTCCGCCGTATGAAGAGCCCCTGCTGTTCTTGAATGGCACCCGTGAGGGGCCGATCAACAACATTGCGGTGATGTCGAACGTGGCCAAAAGGTACGCTCCAGCAGGCAAGCACCTGACCGCTGTTTCGTTCCCCGGCACCAGTAACGACGAGTCCGTCGATCGAGCTGTAGGTCAACAGTTACGGGGGTGGTTCGGCGGTGCTGTAGCTGATTGGGAACTGTTACGGACTGATGTCATCGAGCATGCCCAGCCTCGACATTTGCCCGGCGAAGATGTGCCGGCAAGGCCACGTTTGGACACCGATATTTTCGTTGCGGGCGATCATCGGCAGAATCCGTCGATAAACGGCGCGCTTCAGTCCGGTCGCGCTGCAGCACGCTCCGCGTTGGAGTATGTCAATTCTCGCTGATTGCGTGAGTTTCGCTCGAACTCACCCAACATGTTGCCCATGGGGAATGTGTTGCTGATGTTGTGGGTGGGGAATGAGTCGACCGCTGAGGGTCGATATTGGCCGTGATGTGCGTCACAGAACCCGTCGTAACCAAATCGTAACAATCACGCTAAGTGGTATCAGTTCTTCCTTGTGGACAAATTACCCCGTTGTTACTTACCGCGGTTGGTCACTCCCGCAAGCACGTTCTGTGGTGAGTCAAATTGGTAGTGTCGCAGGGCTTGAATGATGTAATTACAACCTTGTAACCTCATCCAGCCGCCCTGTTGTTTCCGGGGTGGCTCATTTCTCGGAAAACGGCTGGTTGGCAGCAGTAGGTGGCTAGGTACTAATGACATTGATGGATGATCGCGGTTCGACGACCCTCAGCGAGGCTGGTGCGCTTGGGAGTACGGAGGCCGAGATACCGACTGGTATGCGGGTCAAGAAGCGTAACGGAGCTCTCGAACCCGTCGACCTCAACAAAATTGTAAATGCGGTAGCACGGTGTGCCGAGGGTCTGCTCAACGTCGACTCAATGCGAGTTGCCCAGCGGACTATTTCGGCTCTCGCTGACGGCGCAACAACCCGGGAGCTCGACGAGCTCTCGATTCGAACCGCTGCAGGATTCACGGTCGAAGAGCCGAACTACTCCAAGCTCGCGGGGCGTTTGCTCGCCACCTACATCGACAAGGAAGTTCGCAACCAGAACATCCCATGGTTCTCCGAGTCGATTCGAGTGGGTCACACCGTTGGCCTTATCGGCGACGAGGTTGCTGAATTCGTCGAAGCTAACGCGCCTGCACTCAACGCGGCTATCAACACCGACCGCGACCGCAAGTTCGAATTCTTCGGTCTGCGCACCGTGTACGACCGTTACCTGCTTCGTCACCCCGAGACCCGCCAAGTAACCGAGACGCCGCAGTATTTCTTCTTGCGCGTCGCCTGCGGTCTTTCCCAGGACGCCGACGAAGCGATCCGCTTCTACGACCTCATGTCGAGCTTGGCGTACCTGCCATCGAGCCCAACGCTGTTCAACTCGGGCACCCGTCACGCCCAGATGAGCTCGTGCTACCTGCTCGACTCACCAGAGGACAGCCTCGAGGGTATTTACAAGCGCTACACCGACATCGCCCGGCTCTCGAAGTTCGCTGGCGGCATCGGAGTTGCCTGGCACCGGGTTCGCTCGAAGGGCTCGCTCATCCAGGGCACCAACGGCCTGTCGAATGGCATCGTCCCTTGGCTCAAGACGCTCGACTCCTCAGTCGCTGCTGTCAACCAGGGTGGCCGTCGTAAGGGTGCGGCTTGCATCTACCTCGAGACCTGGCACGCCGACATCGAAGAGTTCCTCGACCTGCGTGAGAACACCGGCGACCACATGCGCCGCGCGCATCAGCTGAACCTGGCCAACTGGGTGCCAGACCTGTTCATGGAGCGCGTCGACAAGGACTGGCAGTGGAGTCTCTTCGACCCGAAGAAGGTGCCACACCTCACCGACCTCTACGGCGAAGAGTTCCGCGTTGCCTTCGAGGAAGCTGAAGCCGCTGGCCTCTACGAGCGTCAGATCAAAGCTCGTGATCTGTACAGCCGCATGATGCGTAGCCTCGCTCAGACCGGTAACGGCTGGATGACCTTCAAGGACGCATCGAACGAGAAGTGCAACCAGACGGGCATGGCCTCCGATGACGGCACTGCCAACGTGGTCCATCTCTCAAACCTGTGCACCGAGATCATCGAGGTCACCAACCAAGACGAGACCGCAGTATGCAACCTCGGCTCACTGAACTTGGGCGAGTTTGTGAACCCCGACGGTGAGTTCGACTTCGAGCGCCTCGCCGAGACGGTGCTCCATGTCATGCCGTACCTCGATCGGGTCATCGACATCAACTTCTACCCAACCGACGAAGCGGGCCACTCGAACAACAAGTGGCGCCCAGTTGGTCTTGGGCTCATGGGTCTCCAAGACGTCTTCTTCAAGAAGGGCTTGGCCTTCGATTCCGACGAAGCCCGAGCGCTGTCGGCTCGTATCTCCGAGGAGATCTACCTCAACGCCCTGACGGCGTCTGCGAAGCTCGCTGAAGAGTTCGGTACCCACGAGACCTACGACCGCACCAGGGCCGCCCAGGGTGACCTGCAGTTCGATCTGTGGGGCGTCGAGCCAACGCAGGCCGAGCGGTGGACCGAAGTGCGCGAGCTCATTGCTAAGCACGGCCTTCGCAACTCGCTCATGATCGCTATCGCGCCAACCGCAACGATTGCGTCGATCTCGGGTTGCTATGAGTGCATCGAGCCGCAGGTGTCCAACCTGTTCAAGCGAGAGACTCTTTCGGGCGAGTTCCTGCAGATCAACCGCTACCTCGTCAAGGAGCTCCAGAGCCGCAACCTTTGGGATGCCGAGATGATCAACGAGCTCAAGCAGTCCGAAGGATCGGTGCAGCACATCGACCGCATTCCTGAGGACCTCAAGGAGATCTACCGCACAGCGTGGGAGATTCCGATGCGTTCGCTTATCGATATGGCAGCCGATCGTGGCGCCTACATCGACCAGAGCCAGTCGCTCAACCTGTTCATGGAGTCGCCGAACATCGGCAAGCTCTCGTCGATGTACATGTACGCCTGGAAGTCCGGATTGAAGACCACGTACTACCTGCGGTCACGTCCAGCGACCCGGATTAACAAGACGACGACAACCACAACAAACACTCCAACAACACCAGCCCCACCCACTGGGCCGAAGGTATTTACCGACGAAGAGGCCTTGGCCTGCTCGCTCGAAAATCCCGAGCACTGCGAGGCTTGCGACTAACCCCGCGCGTCCCCTAGACATACCTTTCCCTTCCACACGACACACACGAAAGCCCCTCCTAAAATGGCCTTGATTGACGACGCTCTGAACCCGGAATTCTCCGAGGTTCCTCAGACTGACGCCGCCGCCGAAACCGCGCAACGACAAAAGAACATCCTCGACCCGGGGTTTGATCTCACGCTGCGACCAATGCGCTATCCAACCTTCTATGGCATGTACCAAGACGCCATCAAGAACACCTGGACCGTCGACGAAATCGACTTCTCTGACGACCTGGTCGACCTCGAACGCAAGCTCATGCCAGCCGAGCGTCACCTCGTGCGTCGGCTCGTGGCGTTCTTTGCAACGGGCGACTCGATCGTGGCCAACAACCTGGTGCTCAACCTGTACCAGCACATCAACGCACCCGAAGCCCGCATGTACCTGTCACGCCAGCTCTACGAAGAGGCGCTGCACGTCCAGTTCTACCTGACACTGCTCGATAACTACATCCCCGACCACGACGAGCGCGCCGAGGCGTTCGCTGCGGTCGAGACCATCCCGTCGATCAAGCAAAAGGCCGAGTTCTGCTTCAAGTGGATGAACTCGATCGAGGGCCTCGACCGCATCGAGACCAAGGAACAGCGCAAGTCGTTCCTCCTCAACCTCATCTGCTTCGCCACCTGCATCGAAGGCCTGTTCTTCTTTGCCGCGTTCGCCTACGTCTACTTCCTTCGCAGCAAGGGCCTGCTCAACGGCCTCGCCGCCGGAACCAACTGGGTATTCCGCGACGAGAGCTGCCATATGAACTTCGCCCTCGAAGTCATCAACACCGTCCGCGCTGAAGAGCCAGACCTCTTCGACGCCGACCTCGAAACTCGCGTCCGTGAGATGCTCGACGAAGCAATCGAATGCGAGTACCAGTTCGCCGCCGACGTGCTCGCCGAAGGCGTCCAGGGCATGAGCCTCGCCGACACCAAGGTGTACCTCCAGTATGTCGCCGACCAACGCTTGGCCATGCTCGGCTACTCGCCGCAGTACAGCGTCAAGAACCCGTTCGACTTCATGGAACTCCAAGACGTCCAGGAACTCACCAACTTCTTCGAGCGCACCGTCTCGGCCTACCAAGTAGGTGTCGAAGGCGAAGTCGGCTTCGACGACGATTTTTAATTTTCCCGGAGCTTCGCTCCTCCAGCTGTCGCAATCCGTCGGCTAGCGCCTCCTCGATGCTCGGCTGCTGGCCAGAGGCCCCTTTCCGCCCCGACCGGCTACGCAGCTCGGGGCTACCACTGCTGGGCAAGTTTGGAGCGGAGCGACAAACTTGGGTTCGGGGAAGCTCGCTAGGGCTGAGTCGATACCTTCGCAAGCTTCGGGCTACCCGTGTGGCTCCTCTAGGCTTGTGTTTCGATATGTCTGTTCGAAAGGTCTACCGAACCGATCATTTTCAACGCCTTGGCGGAGTGCTCGGAATCTTGTTCCCTGCTTTCGTTCTTGTGTTCGTCGTTGCGACAGGCAGCACGCTCGCTGCCGTAGTGATGCCGTGCTTGGTCGGTGTGGGCCTTGCGCTTGCGGGATGGTGGCCCTTGTTGACGGTCTACGAGGATTACCTTGTGCTCCGGAATACGCGACCTAGGCGCATTCACCTTGCGGATGTGTTGTACGTGACGGCGCTCAACGACGAAAAGTCCCTTGGAAATGTAGCGATCATTCGAACGAGAGATGGGGCTGACCACCGTATTTGGGCGATTCGCCGGGACAGGACGTTCGTGACTTCAACCAGCGTCCAGTTTGTGGGCAGGACCTCGAAGCTCGCCGGAGAATTGGGAGTCCCATTTCGCCCGCCCGGATCGAAGGGTCCTAACGGCTAAACGCACTGGCCCTAAGCACGAGTTGCTAGGAACTCTGAGCGTGCCAGTCCCTGGTCAGAGGTGTAGCTGTGAGCCGGTGGGGTTGACTCGTCGCGTGTTCGTCTGTTGGACGAACCCGCTGCCATCGGCGTAGGTGTTGGTGTTGGCACAACCACCGTCCTCGTGGGTTTGGTAATTCAACCCAACAGAGCGAACGCCGACAACCTGCCCTGACGCGGTTATCGCCGTGAGATCCGACCAACGCACAGCCGCTGACGGGTGATCGCAGTGCGCGAACACCTCGCTCCATACCATCGGGCTCGACAGGTAGTCAGCATCGACCCAAAGGTCGCGCACGACCGTCTCGACGCCGGTTTCGAGGTCGGTGACCGAACCACGCCAGCCCCCTTCCGGTGAGCGATACACGCGGTGCTTGTAGCGGCGATTGGGTTGCCAGGGGTACGTGCGAGTGTTGATGTTGTCGAGCGCTGAGGGAAGCTGCGAGACCGAACCCGCGAGTTCGCCCGCTCCGTCCTCGTACCCGCCCCAGTTCACCGCACCGTTGTTCGGGTACTGAGGGTGGAACTGCAATCCAAAGTGGGCGCCGCCGATTCGAGATGGCCCCTTCATGAAGCTCACCTGCATGGCCCAGAAGTAAAGCATCGGCACCGTCGGCGGCTCGATCACCTCACATACCGCTGATACTTCGACGAACGGCTCGTTGGGAACGTCCCAGCTCAGATGAAACGACGATGCTCGATTGCTTGACGTTGGCTGTCCCGTAACCCTGCCGCCAACGGCACCGCCGGCGTTCAGAAAGCCTCTCAAGAAGTCGCCGAACATGCTCATCGAACGCTCACTTCGTACATGGCATGAACGTAGTCGATTGTGCCTGGACAGAGAGCCGGCCTAGGTGATCGTGTGATCACCTAGGCCGAACCCGGTTAACCGCCGTAACGGTCCTATGGGCAGGGGTTGAGCTCTTCAGCGCCAGGGGCCTGGCTAAGTGACTGGCCGCGCAACGCATTGACCTCGTCGTCGCTCAGTGCAGCTTGGAAATACGCCGTGTCGAATCCGTCGTCAGTGGCCTCGAGCACGAACGTGCCGTCGTCGCCCGATTGGGTGACGTCATAGTTGCTATCGCCATCTGCAGCCTCGGTCGCAATGCCAGCGTGGTAGCAGGGCACGCCATCGATGATCGCAAAGACGCCGAGATCGGCGGGAACCCAATCGGAGCTTCCGAACTCTGCGACAGCTTCTTGAACGAATGCCGGATAGTCGTCCGGCCCGACTACCTCGCCATCGGGGCCGATGACCTCGAGGGTGACGATGCCATCGATCTCTTCACGATCGAGCGTGTAGTCGCCGCTGTCGCCCTCGTTCATGATCCACTGATCCTCGTTGTGCGAGATCAGTCCGGTGATGTCTCCAACTGAAGCACCAGCGGTGTAGGCCACACCGAGCACGAGCGGAACGGTGACGCCACAGGCGGCGATAGCTCCTTTAAGTGATTTCCTCATTTTGTTTCTCCTTCACATTGAAACCACCCGGTGGTGGCTCGCTCTCAACGTGACCGAACGTGTCTGTATGAAACATGAAGTGACCTGTACCCAGTCTTAAACCGGGCCGAGCAACCGCCCTTCCCGCCCTCACGGCACTCCAGTACGGTGACGAAGGATGCGAGTCCTGCTGATCGAAGACGACCCGGAAGTCACGAGGGTGGTTGCGCGCGGCCTGGAAGCCGAGGGGTTCTTGGTCGATGCGGTCGATGACGGCATCGATGGGCTCTGGCACGCAACGGAAGGAAGCTTCGATGCGATCGTTCTTGATCTGCTCTTGCCCGGCCTGAGCGGGTACAAGGTGTGTGAGTCCCTGCGGGATCGGAACAACGAAACTCCCGTCGTGGTCCTCACCGCCAAGAGCGGTGAATTTGATCAGGTCGACCTTCTCGAGCTCGGCGCCGACGACTTTCTCACCAAACCCGTCTCGATCAATATCCTCGCTGCACGCATCCGGGCCACGGTTCGGCGGGCATCGGGATCATCCACCAACGAGATCACCCACGGGTCGATTCGATTCGACCTGTCAGGTCATCGGTGCTGGTACAACGACGTTGAAGTAGGGCTGACCAAGAAGGAATCGTCAGTGCTCTATGTCTTGGTCGCAGCCGGCGGAGGCTCGGTCAATCGCGACGAGATCGTCAAGGCTGCGTGGGGATTGGACTTCGAGGGGGACCACGGTTCCGTCGATGTCTACATCAATCGTCTCCGGAAGAAGTTGGGGGCTGAGACCATCGTCAATACGAGGGGCGTCGGTTTCCACCTCGCGGGCTGACGATGGACGGAATCCGGTTCCGGGTAGCGGTCACCGCAGCAATCGCCACGGTGTGTTTGCTCAGTCTTGTCGGCGCGCTCGGATATCGGGCGTTAGTCGACGCAACCCGCCAGTCACAGATTCAGTTGCTCAACGAACGCCTCGACGAGTTTGAGCAGTTGCTGACGGGCAACGATGGTCAGCTCGTCGGCCGTCGCCAGGTCGACAGCAGTTTGCGAGTGATCCGGGCTGGAAGCGAGCTGCCGCCGCAGCAGCCCGAAACGCTGCAAGTGATCCGCACGAGCGACGACCCGCAAATTCGGGCGATCGT
The DNA here is from genome assembly GCA_938038785.1 of uncultured Acidimicrobiales bacterium. Classification (GTDB taxonomy): domain Bacteria; phylum Actinomycetota; class Acidimicrobiia; order Acidimicrobiales; family SHLQ01; genus SHLQ01. The sequence continues at coordinate 5,467 of CALHTB010000026.1, read as the reverse complement.
CGGAGTAGTTGACACCAAGCGAATTGACGAAACCCTCGAGACGATTCGATGGGCGCTCTGGACTTCGGTTTTGGTGATTGGACTCATCGTTGGCGTGGTCGCGTGGGTGGTTGTCGATCGCTCGCTGTCACCTGTTCGCCGACTTACCCGACAAGCCGAAGAGAACATGGCGTCAGGGGCGTTGGCGCCGCTTGAAGTCGAGGACTCCGACGACGAGATTTCCGCGCTCGCCACCACCTTCAACACGATGCTCAGCCGACTCCGAAACGCGGACGATGATCGTCGAAGGTTCGTCTCCGATGCCTCCCATGAGCTACGAACGCCGCTGATGGTGCTGCAGGCAGACGCAGAGTTCGCGAACCAACAAGCATCAGACCCTGGGTCGATCGAGCTTGCATCGAGCGTCTTGGATCAAACGAGCAGACTGGCGTCTCTCGTCGATGATCTGTTGATGCTTGCTTCGCTCGACGAGGCCGATGTCAGCCCAGACGAAGTGGTGACGATTCAGCAAGTACTGGAAAACGCGAGTGCGATCGACTTCGTAGCGGACCTTCCCGAGCATGTCGCCGCGATGGCCGTAGCAAACATCTCAAGTTCTATCAGCAACATCGTGTCGAATGCCCGGCGTTACCGTCGGGAGCGTGTGCAGGTGAGTGTTGATGCAAACGACGACGCTGTGTGTTTCACAATTGACGACGATGGACCGGGGGTGCCACCGCCCGAGCGGGAGCTGGTCTTTCGCCGCTTCTACCGTCCGGATCACGATCGGAACAGGGATGGCGGAGGTGCAGGGCTTGGCCTTGCGATTGCGCGCGCCCAGATTCTCCATGCGGGAGGATCGGTGCACATCGAGGACAGCCCCCTCGGTGGGGCGAGATTCGTGGTGATCGTGCCCGTCGCCATATCGACGTGAATCGACCGTCTTGCGGATGGTCAAGCTAGTCGCCGAACCGGATCGTTCCGGCCCCAGCATCGAGTAGGACGCGTTCGCGGGTGGTGATCCGTGGTGCCACGTTCCGGATTGTGCCGCTGATTCTGCAAAATTTGCTAACGAAGGCCCCATACAGGTGCCGATACCTGTGGGATGTCAACGGCTTGGAAACCGCGTCCCTGGATTGCGCGGCTCGTGCGGTTTGCGCTGTTTGCCGCGCCAGCGGTCGCAGCGTGGATCGCTGTTGCCTTGACATCATCGTTCTTCTACCAGGCTGCGGGCTGGGTGCAAATCCCCGTGTGGATCAGCCAGGCGCTTGTCGTATCGCTCGTGGTGTCCTGGGCCGCGGGACTACTGGTCAAGCGATTCCTGCCACTTCCGGGGCTGCTGTCGCTCACGCTTCTCTTTCCCGACGAAGCTCCGTCGCGTTTTGGCCTCGCGCTTCGCGCTGGTTCGACGAAGAAGCTGAAGGAGCAATCGCTGGTTCTGTCGAGCGATGCGGGAGAGGCCGCCCGCCAGGCGCTCGAACTGGTGACGCGTATGAACGCTCACGACCGCATGACGCGCGGCCACATGGAACGGGTGCGAGCACACGCCGAGATAATCGGAAAGGAAATGGGCCTCAGTGACAATGACCTCAACGGACTTCGTTGGGGCACGTTGCTGCACGATGTCGGCAAGTTGCGCGTGCCAGCGAGGATCTTGCAGAAGGACGGAAAGCCAACCGACGACGAGTGGGAAGTGTTGCGCAAGCACCCAGCCGATGGTCTACAGATGCTCGAACCGCTCGCTGACTTCCTAGGTCCGTGGATTGGCGCAGCAGCAGACCATCACGAGCGTTGGGACGGAGGTGGCTACCCGGCAGGCAAGAAGGGTACCGAGATAAGCCTCGCTGGCCGAATCTGTTCGGTGGCCGATGCATATGACGTGATGACGTCGAAACGGTCGTACAAAGAGAAGCAAGAGGAGGACTTTGCTCGCAATGAGCTCACCCGTTGTTCGGGAGGCCAATTCGACCCGGCTGTCGTACGCGCGTTCTTGCAGGCAGGGGTCCGATCCGAACGTCGCGTAGGTGGTTTGGGGTGGCTCTTTGAACTGCCGCAGATCATCCAGCTATCGACCGCTGCGGCAACGATTCCGGTAACGGTGGCGACAGTGCCAGCAACGGTGGCTACTACCGCCGTTGCTGTGGTCGCAGCTACCTCAGCAACGTTCGCAGTGTCCCCCACTCCGCCTCCTGAGCCATTGGCCTTCGAGGAAGTAGCCGAAGTTGTAGTAGATGAGGGCTCGACTTCGTCTGTGCCAACAACGCCGCTTGTTGCCGAACCAGACTTGCTCGTAGAGCCAGTGATTGAGACCACGAGCTCTGTGGTCTCCACTACCGCTCCGGCATCGAGTTCCACAACAACGTCCACGACCACTACAACTGCAGTTGTTCAGCCGGTGGTCGTAGAGGAACCGTTGACCACCACCACAACTACCACGGTCGCGGTGAGAAAGCCGCCGCTGTCCAGCATCGCTGTAAACCCGCCTCAGTCGACAGGGCCAGCGCTGACGACGACAACGGCCGTTCAGCCGATTGTGAGGAAGCCGCCCTTGGTCACCAGTGGAACGTTAGTTCTTCCGCTTACGACAAGGGTGCCGTTCACGACGACAACAACAACTACGACAACTACGACGACGACAACAACGCTGCCGAGTACGCCACCAACACCAACGGTGAACCCACTTGTTGGGGGACCGTTCCTCCAGCGCGATCCGGTGATTCGACTGATTCAGGCTGGCGATTCTCTCGCTGCCGGGTCCTTCGAGCACCGCGAGGCATCGTTGTTTGTCGAGTCCGGTCCGCTGGTTTTGGATAGCTCGATCGAAGTGATGCAATTCGACGCCACGTCGTCGCCGGCAAATCAGTTCAGTGTCTCGACGATCGAGCAGGGAACCATTGCGTGCAGCTACGTCTATCACTACGACCCGATCTGGGACGGGCGCAGTCGCTCCGACTTCAGCATCGAGTTTGCGGGCGAGATTCTCGGGTTGACCATCCCTGGTCGAGATGCTGGCAGCGTTTCGCAATTCGATATTGACGGTGTCGACTACGGCATCCGTAACGGGTTTGAGAACACCGACGAGGTTCGCGTTGACGGGAACACCCTTGAAGGAACGGCTCGTATTTGGACGAACGTCGACCGGCTTCGCATCATCACCTCGTGTGTGTAATCCGGTGAGAAGCAATGCCTAGGCCGGCGGATACGAACCTGTGCCCATCTCGGTGAGCTTGGTGATGCTGTCGCCGACGGAGACATCGCCTTCGGCCACCACCATCACGTTGATGCCTCGGTACCGCTGAACCTCATCGGAGTTGGCGAAGCGCGCTGCATCCATGCCGAACCGATCGGCGAATTTCGCGCAACCGTTGTGAGGCTTGTTCGATACCTCGAAGGTGGCGGTGCCGATTGAGAACCGGGAGCCGGCCGGAACGTTGGTAGTGCTCAGATCGAAGTCGACGAGAATCTGATCGCCAGCGAGTTCCCAACGGTCTTTGTCGCCATCGGCAATGACATCGAGGACGTTTGCGTTCATCACGCAAATCTGGGCCTCGGGGTGGGCTTTCCCGTCCGGAGTTCTACTCGACCCTCTCGCCACATAGTTGTCACCGACAATTCCTTCACCGGGAATGACATGGATCGTGTCGACGGCCTTGCGTGCGTTGGTCTCGGGTCGCAACACGAGAAACTTCACGGTGCCCAAGTCGGTAGGCGCCGCCGGCAGGTCGCTAACACGTCTATCGAGTTCCTGCACGGTGAGATGGGCCATGTGAGAAACCTAGTTGGGCAAGTTCGACCAACGGAAGTGGTCATTGGTCACCGGTGGCTGACTAGCGTCGATGTCATGACCGAAGACCTTGTCCTTGCACAGCTGGCCGAGCTTGGCCTTGAGTACGAGCTTGTCGAGTGCGATCCAGACCTCGCAGACACGGCTGCGTTTTGCGAGGCCTACGGGTACTCGGTAGACGAATCAGCCAATGCGATCGTGGTCGTTGGCAAGAGTGACCCGCCAACATTCGCAATGTGCCTAGTGCTTGCCGACAGTCGCCTCGATGTGAACAAGGTGGTGCGTAAGAAACTTGAGGCCCGCAAATGCAGTTTTGCGTCTGCTGAGCAGACGGTCGAACTCACCGGGATGCAGATCGGTGGCGTAACGCCGTTTGGTACCACTACGCCGCTGCGCTTGTGGATTGACAGTCGGGTGATGGAGCGGGAGAAGCTGATCATTGGCGGCGGGAGCCGAGATCGCAAGCTCCTCGTGCCGCCCGCAACCCTGGCCGGTCACCCAGGCGCCGAGGTTGTTGCGGGCCTTGCCAAGCCGAGTTCTACGTGAACACTCGGATCGAATTGATCCTCGAGGCAGAGGTTGGCGCCTTTCCGTTGTGGACTCCCGATGGAGACAACGTCGTGCCCGACTCGCTGCCGCTGTCCCCTCGGGTGCTCATCGCGCTCGAGGATTGGACCGCGTTCTATGACGACGTTGGCGGAGCGATGAGCGACCGCGACGTCGTTGCCGAGTTCATTGGCCAGGGGTACAAAATTGCCCACGCAATACGACGTGAGCTCAAAGGGTCAACCGTATGGTTGGCCGACCCAGTAACCGGCGAACGAGTGCTAATCGAACGCTCGATCCCACGCTGAGTGGGGGTTCGTTGACATGGGTCAAACGGCCTATCTATTTCGGTGGTCATTTGGGGGGTTCGCTTACGTCGACGTCGTCAGCGCCGACTCAACACCTATGCCTCGCCTTTCCAATTCGACTGCGGCCCGAGTGGCCATCCAAGCCACAAAGAAGCGGGCCGCGGCTCATCTTCGTGCGCTCCTGGAGTACGCCGAGCGCGACATCGACATCGAAATCGACGCAACCCCGCCTACGGTCATCTCACTCATTGAGCCGACCATCGAGGATGAAGCGAACTGGATCGACGTGGACAGCTCAGACGGATTCGACGAGAAGGTCGAGGCGTTCCTGGATCTCGACGCTACGAATACCGACGAACGAGACTGGCTTTTGTCGAACGGCTAGCGCCGTCGGGCTACTTCGTAACTGACCAGGGATGCGGCCACCGCGGCATTCAACGATTCGACATTGTTCGAGAGCGGCAGCGCGAGCAACCCATCGCACGCAGCTCGCACGTTGGCCGACAGACCCGCCGACTCATTGCCGATGATGTATGCCGCCCGCTCGGGCAAGTCGGCGTCGAACAGGCTCGCGCCGTCGCCATCGAGGCCGAACAACTCGAAACGGTGCTGCTCGAGGATGGCGATTGCCTCGGTGATGTCGTCGGCGCGCAGAATGGTGGCGCGAAAGGCCACACCAGCGGAAGCCTTGATGGCCACCGATCCAATTTCGGCGGTGCCCTTGTGGGGGATGACAACGCCATCGATGCCCGCAGCGGTTGCCGAGCGCAAGATCATCCCCACGTTCGACGGGTTGTGGACCTGATCGAGCACCAGCAGCGAGCACGCATAGTCCTTGCCCCGACGGCGC
>CALHTB010000025.1 GCA_938038785.1 uncultured Acidimicrobiales bacterium | reverse complement strand
GGTCACCGAGGTACGACTGAACCCGCTCGACCGAGACCTCACCGCCGCCGAACTCATCGAGCATGCGCGCGGATGTGACGTGATCGTTGCCCACCGAGCCACACCGGGCGAGCCCGAGGTCTTCGCATCCATCGACACGCTCGTTGCCCTCCTGCGGTGTGCCGTCGACATCAGCACGATCGATATCGAAGCCGCATCTGAGCACGGAGTCCTCGTGGCCAACGCCGACAAGTCGTTCGTCGCCTCTACCGCCGAGCTTGCCCTTGGCTTGTACCTCGACGTTGCCCGCAACATCTCGAATTCCACGGTCGACTATCGCAACGGTGTCGAACCAGGCCAGCGGCCCGGCTCGCAGATCGCCGGCAAGACCGCTGGCATTATTGGCTTCGGCGCTATTGGCTCGTACCTCGCAGGACTGCTGCATGCGATTGGCCTCACCGTGCTCGTGCACGATCCATTCATTGACGTGCCCGAACCCTTCGAACAGCTGGCGCTCGACCCGATGCTCGAACGCTGCGACGTGGTCTTCCCGCTCGCACCGGCCACCCCTGCGACCAAACACTTCATTAGCACCCACGAGCTGGAGACAATGAAGCCAGGCGCCGTCCTCATCAATGTGTCGCGCGGCGAGCTACTCGATGAGGCCGCGGTTGAAGTGGCACTTGACCAAGGGCACCTCGGCGGCCTCGGCCTCGACGTTGGCATGGCTCCCGATCAGCGGCCGTCACCGGAATTTGGACGCCGCGAAAACGTCGTCGCCACACCGCATCTGGGCGGCCTGACACCCGAAAATGCCGATGCTCAAGCTCACAGCAGCGTCGAGCAGATCGCAGCCATACTGGGCGGACAAATCCCACCCCGTTCGATCAACGCCGACAAGGCCCACCGCCTTCGACGCTTCATTACCCAAAGCGCGACCCTAGGAGACCCCGAATGACCCCACCGATCAACCCTGCGTCGGCCGACGACTCATCACTGAGCTACGCCAGCTATCCGTCGCTCGCCGACCGCACCGTTTTGGTAACCGGCGGGGCCGATGGCATCGGGCAAGCGCTCGTCCTCGAGTTTGCAGCCCAGGGGGCGAAGGTTGCGTTTATCGACCTTCAGGCCGACAAGGCCCAGGACACCATCGCTGCATGTGCTGATGCCGCGCACACACCGATGTTCTTCGAGCTCGACCTGCGCAACATCGATGCATTGCAACAAGCGATTACTGACGCCGCTGCTGCGTTGGGCCCTATTGAGGTGTTGGTCAACAACGCCGCGAACGACGACCGGCACACGTGGACTGATATGACCCCGGAGTACTGGGACGACCGGCTGAATACGAACCTTCGCCACTACTTCTTCGCCATCCAGGCAGTCGCCCCAGCAATGATCGCGGCTGAACAAGGGTCGATCATCAACATCGGGTCGAGCAGCTACATGATGCAAGAAGACTTCTTCCCGGGCTACGCCGTCGCCAAATCCGGTGTTGAAGGCATCACGCGCACCATGGCACGAACCTTCGGTCCGCACGGCGTGCGAGTCAATACGGTGCTTCCCGGGTGGGTGGCAACCGAACGTCAGCTCGAAAAGTGGTGGAGCCCCGAAGGCGAAGAAGGAACGCTGAACGACCAGGCGATCAAGCGGCGCATCTACCCGCGCGAGTTCGCCCAGATGGTGCTGTTTCTTGCCGCTGACGACGGCGCAGCCTGCACCGCCCAACAGTTCTTGGTCGACGGTGGCCGACGCTGATGACACCTGGCCAAACCTAAGGGAGCTGTAAGAACCGAAATTTCGGGCCGTTCGAGCTGTCAGACTTTTTGGCCCGTATTACGGTGAGATTCTGGACTCTTTGTCCAGAGAGGACCATGAAGTAACGAAAGAAGCAGTCATGCCAGCAGGAACCGTCAAGTTCTTCAACAACGAGAAGGGCTACGGCTTTATCTCACGTGAAGACGGAGACGATGTGTTCGTCCACTACAGCAACATCGCAGGTGATGGATACAAGTCCCTCGAAGAGGGACAAGCAGTCGAATTCGAAATCGGCCCCGGACGTAAGGGCGACGAAGCCCTCAACGTCACCGCGGTCTAGAACCTTCGATCGCTAGAAGTCGGTGGCAACGCCGCCGGCTTCGACACGTCGGGAAACAAATTCAGTCAGTTCGGCGAGGATGGATTCATCCATGTCGGGCTGTTCATACTCAGCGAGCAACCGGGGCACTAGCTCGGTTGTCTTCTCGTGCGCAGTGGGCGATCCCGCCTCCTCCCACGATTCGAAGTTCCGCCAGTCCGAGACCAGCGGAGAGTAGAACGCGGTCTTGTAACGGTCCTGGGTGTGCTGTGTACCGAAGAAATGTCCGCCGGGCCCAACGTCGGCAATTGCTTCGAGCGCCAGGTCATCGGGCGTTACCCCAACCGGTTCGAGCAGGGTCTGCATCATGCCGAGCAGGTCGGCGTCGAGCACCATCTTCTCGGGGCTGGCCCGGAGCCCGCCCTCGAGCCACCCGGCTCCGTGGAACACGATGTTTGCTCCGCCCATCACCGCACCCCACAGCGAAAAGGCCGACTCATAGCCGGCTTGGGCATCGACCGCATTGGCGGCGTTCACGTTCGATGATCGGTAGGGAACCTTGTATCGACGAGCGAGCTGACCTCCGAGCATCGCCGACTTGATGAACTCGGGCGTACCAAATGCCGGGGAGCCCGAACGCATATCGACGTTCGACGTAAACCCGCCGTACACCACGGGCGAACCTGCACGAACAACTTGCGTGAGCGCCATGCCCACCAGCGCTTCGGCGTTTTGTTGGGTTACGGCGCCCGCCACGGTCACCGGCGCCATCGCCCCGGCAAGGGTGAACGGCGTAACAATGACCACCTGGTTGCGAGCCGCGAACTCCATGATTCCCTGACACATTGGAATGTCGAGGCGAAGCGGTGACGACGTGTTGATGATCGTGTGCGCCGACGGTTCATCGTCGAGCTGGGCATCGGGAACCCCACGGGCGATGCGGATCATCTCGAGACAGTCCTGGTTCCGCTGGCGCCCGAGGCTGTAGACGTTCACCGCCTTGTCGCTGAGCGTCAGCAGGTCGTACGTGGCATGCAGATGGCGAACCGACGGATGGATATCGGCTGGTTCAACCGGGTAGCCAGCGTGCATGTGCACGGTGTTTAAGTGATGGCTCAGGCGAACCAGGTTCTGAAAGTCGGCGCGGTTTCCCGTGCGGCGCCCACCTGCGGTGTCTCCAACATTTGGAGGGCTCGCAACTGCAGTAAACACGACGTTGTCGCCACCGATGCGGACGTTGTGCGCCGGGTTGCGAGCGTGGATGGTGAACTCGGCGGGACACGTTCTGATGAGCTCGGTGATCATCTCGCGATCGAATCGCAGCCTCTCACCGTCGGCGGTTGCGCCTGCATCGACGAGCAGCGTGCGGGCGTCGGTGTCGAGAACGTCCATGCCGACCTGTTCGAGCACGTCGAGTGAGGCATCGTGGATCGCCTCGATCTCGTCGTCGGAGACCACCGGCGTTGCCGGGAATCGTCGCCGGACCTGGGCAAACGCGGGTTGTTCGATGCGAGTTGCCGCTGCGGACCGGGTCCGGTCGCGCCCTCCTGTTCGACGGCGGCGCGGCGCCTCTGACTTCGCGTCACCCGTGGTGTTGAGTTCAACGTGATCATCGGACATCGCGGCATCGTAAATGGCCGTTCGGGTCGGTCACTAATCCGGCAGCAAGTCACCCTCGGGCGTGGCGTTATCGACGTCGGGCAACCAAACTGTCGACGTGCTACCCGGCGACCATCTTCAGCTCATCGCCATGTCATGGACCGACGGGCGGCCACGTGTGCGGTTACGCCGAAACGGAGGCCAATCCGAGTTCGTGTCGTTGCACGATCTGTCGCTGCGGTACTCGGTTGCCGACGCCACGACCCGGCGCTGCGTTGGCCACAAGCCCTTTCGTGACAAGTCGACCTCGTGGTCCGATTGCAACCGCACCCCAATCGAAGGCTCGCTCACGTGCGACCGCTGCACCGCCAACGACGCCACATTCGCGTCACAGCTGCACCACGCCCATACCAAGGGCCGCGGCGAGCTCGACACCGCCGTGCTCGCCCACCTCGACCAGCCCAACAATGTCTACCTCGCCGCGTTCCGCGACGGATCGGTCAAGGTAGGCACATCGACCAAGGCCAGGCTCGACACCCGTCTGCACGAACAAGGGGCATGGGTGGCACAGGTGGTAGCGGCAACGAGCGACGGCTTCGCTGTACGTTCGCTCGAAGACCGCATCACCGCCGAGCTGGGCCTCCCCCAGTCGGTCTCGGTTCGACGCAAGCTCGACGGATTAGCAGCCCCGCGCCCCGACGACCGGCTCCGCACCGAACTAAGCAGGTGGAGCACCCGAGTCCACGAACTCATCGCCGAACACGCAGACCCACGCGTCTCCCCCACCAAGGACGGCTGGGTCAGCTCAGTGTCAACCAACCCCAACTGGTCCAACGTTCACCCCTATGCGCTGCGGCTCGACTCGGGCTCGCACGACCTTGAGTTCCTGACAGCAAGCGGCCGAGTCGCCATGGTTCGCAGACCAACATCCAGCGACCATTTCGTCTGCGACCTACGCCAACTCTTCGGCCTCCAGATCGAACTCCTCGACGAAGTCACCCCCGACGAACTCACAGTACAAGACAGTTTGTTTTAGGTACTGTGGCCGTATGACCGATACTGCACCTCGCGCCACATTCACTCGCATGGACCAGTCGACCAAAGAGGATTGGGACATCATTGTTGGGGCAGTGATCAACCATGCCCACACGCAGGTGTACGGCAACGTCATGCAGCAAATGGAAACGCTGCGTGGTGACCACGGCGGGTTTGCTGTTGACCGGCTTACCCACTGTCTGCAGACCGCGTACCTGGCCGAGCAAGACGGCAAGGACGACGAGTACATCGTGTGTGCGCTGCTGCACGACATCGGCGATGTGCTCGCACCGTTCAACCACCCCGACATCGCAGCCGGAATCTTGAAGCCGTACGTGTCAGAGGCGAACCATTGGATGGTTCAGAACCACGGCACAGTTCAGGGCTACTACTACTTCCATCACCTCGGCATGGACCGCAACAAGCGCGACGAGCTGAAGAGCCACGACTACTACGAGCATTGCGAAGAGTTCTGCGCCAAGTTCGACATGCCAGCATTCGACCCGGAGATGACCGCCCCGCCGCTGTCGCACTACGCGCCGCTGCTCGAGGCGATGTTCGGGCCGGGCGGGTTGGCCTCGGTCGACGATGTGAAGGGCGCGGTTCAGAAGTAACCGTGGAAGCGTTCGGTCTGTTCGACCACCCGCGCCCAGCGCCATATCCATTCGGTCCGTCGACACTGGCCGACATCCTTGTTGCGGAAGTCGCTGAGCACCCCGACCGTCTTGCCCTCATCGACGGCGATCGCGCATGGACCTGGGCCGAACTCGACGACGCAGTTGCTGCTGCTGCTTCGAACATCGCCGTTGGCCAAGTGGTTCTGTGGACCGAGCCAAACTCGGCCGAGCTCGTCGTCGCCTTGCTCGCAACCTTCCGAGCGGGTGGCATCTGGATGTCGACGGCTTCGGCCGTGCCCGAATCTGTTGATGTGAACGCCCGCATGTCCCGGTTAAGCCAGCAGCGGACGAAGCGAGATCCGTTCGGCGTTGCGCTAGTGACGTTCACCTCAGGAACTACCGGAACACCCAAGAGCGTTGCCCATAGCGAGCATGGCCTGTTGGCACCGGGGCTCGTCAGCATCGAGGTCGAACCACCTGCAGCTGGGGAACGAATTGGCACTCCCCTCGACCTGCGAATCGCCAACATTGCCATCCTCGGCCCGATTTCGGCGTTCCTGCGCGGCGCCACGTTTGTGGTGATGCATCGAAGGTTCGCACCAGAGTTGGCCGCCGACGTTGCGACCTATGGCGTGACGCGGCTGTTCGCCGTGCCAACCATGGCGTTCGACATGGTCGAAAGCGGGGACGTCGATGCCGACCACCTGGACTCGCTCGACCGGGTAATCCTGGGTGGCTCTGGCTCTGACCCCACCGTGCTCGCCCGGTTCGCCGACCGCTTTGGTGTTCGACCCACGCTGAGCTACGGCCTCAGCGAAGCCCCTACCGGGGTGGTGCGCGAATCGCTCGAGGACCCGATTGGTTCGGGCCGAGGCCACCCGCTCCCCCATGTCGACATCGTGGTCGTCGACCCGGCCACTGGCGAAGAGGTGCCAACGGGAACCGAGGGTGAGATCTGTATTCGAGCGGCCCAAGAGGGGCCGTGGGCCAACTGCTGGACGGGCACCCTCGGGTACCTCGGCGAACCCGAGCGAACCGCCGCCCTGTTCCGTGACGGACTGCTCCACACCGGTGACCTCGGACGGCTCGACGCCGACGGCGCGCTGTCGGTCAGTGGCCGCATCGGCAACCTGATCGTTCGCGGCGGCAAGAACATCGACCCAACAACGATCGAAACAGCAGCCCGCTCGGCTGAGTACGTCGCTGATGCAGTGGCCGTGGGCATTCCCGACGGCCGCCTTGGACAGATCGTTGGTCTAGCCATCGAATTCGAAGAAGGCATCACGTTCACCGATTCCGACGACGGAAACCCCACCGGCCTTGACCGCCTAGATCTCATCGAGATCGCCATGACGATCGAGGAGCAAACCGAGATACCCATCGGTGCGACCATGGTGGTGTCACGATGGCCAAGGAACTCGATGGGCAAGATCGACCGGGCTGCGCTGATCGACGCATTCGGACCAGAGTCGCTGCTGTAAGTCACCGATGTAACGCTGCGCCCCGATACTCTCGGAACGTGCCTGACTTCGACTACACCGAACTGCTTCCCCTCGGCGAGGACACCACCGTGTACCGCCAAATCTCCACCGAGGGGGTGTCCACCTTCGAGGCGAACGGCGAGACGTTCCTCAAGGTTGAACCCGAAGCAATACAACTGCTCACCGCAACGGCAATGCGCGACATCGCCCATTATCTCCGGCCCAGCCACCTCCAGCAGTTGGCCAACATCCTCGAAGATGACGAGGCGTCACCCAACGACCATTTTGTTGCCACCGAGCTACTGCAGAACGCCAACATCGCAGCTGGCGGCATCTTGCCAATGTGCCAAGACACCGGCACTGCGATCGTCATGGGCAAGAAGGGCCAGCATGTCTTCACCGGTGCCAATGACGAGGAGGCCATCAGCCGCGGCATCTTCGACACGTACCTGACGTCGAACCTTCGCTACAGCCAGCTTGCTCCGCTCAGCCTCTTCGAAGAGAAGAACACCGGCAACAACCTTCCTGCCCAAATCGAGCTGTATGCAACCGAAGGCGACGCCTACAAGTTCCTCTTCATGGCCAAGGGCGGCGGCTCGGCAAACAAGACCTACCTGTTCCAAGAGACGAAGGCACTCCTCAACCCCGAGAGCCTCATGACCTTCCTCGATGTGAACCTGCGCAAGCTCGGAACGGCCGCCTGCCCGCCCTATCACCTCGCCGTGGTCATCGGCGGCACGTCTGCAGAGTTCAACCTGAAGACCGCCAAGTACGCGTCCGCCCGTCACCTCGACTCGCTGCCTACCGAAGGCACCATGGGCGGCCACGGCTTCCGCGACCTCGAATGGGAACAGAAGATCCTCGAGCTCACCCGCGAGATGGGCATCGGCGCCCAGTTCGGCGGCAAGTACTTCTGCCACGACGTCCGGGTCATCCGCTTGCCTCGCCACGGCGCATCAAACCCGGTTGGAATTGCGGTGTCATGCTCGGCTGACCGCCAAGCGTTGGGCAAGATCACCAAGGACGGCGTGTTCCTCGAACAACTCGAAACCGACCCTGCGCAGTATCTTCCTGAGGTCACCGATGCCGACCTCGACGGCGCCAAAGAAGTCAAGATCGACCTGAACCGGCCCATGTCGGAGATCCGTGACGAGCTCACCAAACATCCGGTCAAGACACGCTTGTCGCTCAGTGGCACGCTCGTTGTTGGCCGAGACATCGTCCACGCCAAAATCAAGGAACGGCTCGACGCAGGTGAGCCAATGCCCGAGTACCTCCAGAACCATCCGATCTACTACGCAGGCCCGGCCAAGACTCCCGAGGGCTACGCCTCGGGTTCGTTCGGCCCAACGACCGCAGGCCGAATGGACAGCTACGTCGACCAGTTCCAAGCTGCCGGCGGGTCACTGGTAATGCTGGCCAAGGGCAACCGCTCGCAGCAGGTCGTCGATGCATGCAAGGCCCATGGCGGCTTCTACCTTGGCTCGATCGGCGGCCCCGCCGCTCGCCTCGCCAAAGACGCCATCAAGAAGGTCGAAGTGCTCGAGTACGAAGAGCTCGGCATGGAGGCGGTATGGCGCATCGAGGTCGAGGACTTCCCGGCGTTCATCATTATCGATGACAAAGGCAACGACTTCTTCGCCGAGGTCAGCACCCCGGTCAGCCTGAAATAGTTGTCAGCTAGTCGTGGGCCCGAGGTCGACGCTCTTCAACCCCGCGAGTGACGTCGTGCTGATAACACCGATCGGGCAGTTCTTGTCGTCAACGACGGCGATGGCTGCGGTGTCGTGCTCGTTCATAAGACGGGCGGCGTCGATGGCCGGGGCATCGGCGGCAACCGACGGCAACTCGCGCATAGCCACGCGCGCCGTGGCGTCCGGGCCGTGCTCGAGCATGGCGCTGGCCAGATCGTGCAGCACCATGAGGCCCAGGTATTCGGGACATCCCACCGGCACGGCGAACGACTCGCCCCGGTCGCCGTACTGATCGATGATCTCGAGCAGCGTGAGGTCGGGGTCGATCACACCGAGGTCGTCGAGCATGACTACTGACGCTGGTTCGATAAGCCGTCGTTCTAGCTGGCCTTGGCGCTCCGAGCGTTGACCAGCCGACACCGAGTCTTCCCCCATGAGCGATTGCGAAATTGCTGTGGCAATGAGAGCGGGGATCACGAACTCGGCCCGCCCGGTGGTTTCGGCAACGAACATGATGGCGGCGAGTGGGGTCCGATACGCCGCTCCGAGGACCGCCGCGAGGCCAATCACCGGGTAGAGCCCAGTCGATTCGGCACCAACGATGAGCTCGACCGCCCGGCCAAGCAGCAGCCCTTGGACGACGAGCGGAATGAAGACTCCACCCACTCCGCCGACCCCGAGGGTCACGCCGGTGACCAGCGCCCGCAGGATGAAGAGCACGACGATGACGCCGAGGGTCACGCTGTTGTCGCGCACCAATTCGGCGGCGATTTCGGTTCCGAGGCCAAGCGTCAGCGGCTTCTCGACAAGGGAGTTCGCAATCCACAAGCTGCTTGCCATCGTTACCGCGGCTACGGGCAGCCGAACGGCAAAACGGTGCTCGACCGAAAGCTCCTTTGCGTAATGAAACCCTTTGGCAAGAAGCCGAGCAATCAGACCCGCCAGCAACCCGATGGACACCGATGCGACGATCTCGTCCTGAAGGTCGACTTCGGTTGGGTCAAACCGCAGCAACGGTTCAGCATCGAAGAACCAGACAAAGGTGAGATATGACGCTGCGGATGCGATGAGCGCCGGAATAAGGCCGTGGCGTGAAATGTCTCGGCGATAGGGAGACTCGATTGCGAACAGCACGCCGGTGGCTGGAGCTTTGAACACCGCGGACACGCCCGCGGCAGCACCGGCGACCAACAACACGAGCTTTGGACGTTCGCCGAGCACCTTCGGCAGTCGTTCGCCCAGCGTCTGGCCGATCGTGGCCCCCGTCAGTACCGCTGGCCCTTCCATGCCAACGGCTCCGCCAGACCCAATGGTGGCGAAGCTTGCGAGCAGCTTCGGCAACAGTGTCTTTGCCTCGGCGCCTGTGCCCGAGTGAAACGATTCGACATACGCGTCCGACGTCTTGGACCCAACCCCCGGCCAGAAGCGCAAGATGGCGGTTACGGCGGTGAGGCCCAGTGGCGGCAGCACCATCTGCACCCACAGCGGCGCCCCGAGAACCGCATGCAGCGCTACCTCGACGGTCACCCAGTCGAGCAGCGCGACGAGGAGCCCAATGACGATGCCCAACAAGGCATAGACAAGAAAGCGGATGGCGCCGTGGGTCACTACCGCACTCTAGGTACTTGGGCCTCGCGATGGTGGTGACTCACCAGGCAAAATACGTCGGACTTTTGCTAGTCGAGCAGGTGGGCGTGGGGCCACATCGGTGCACCGTCAGCGGCAGCGCTGGCGACTGCAGAGTCGAGGACTCGTTGGACCGCCTGGCCTTCGGCGAAGTCCGGTGTAATGGTTCGTCCGTCGCGAAGTGCGCTGACCCACCCTCGCGTCATGGCATCGGTCTGACGGAATACGTCTCGGTAGGTGTTGTGGACGGTGTCTCGCCGGAGTCCAGCCCACAAGTGTTCGGGGATCGGAATGTCCTTGGCCGGGCCGGTGTCACCGCGCTTGAGGCCCTTGACCTGCTGCACCGTGTCCCAGTCGCACGTTGCATAGATCGTTCCCGCATCGCCATGGACCTCGAGGTGATGGGTCTGGCCGAACGGCGTGCCTTCCCAGCAGACTGCGCTGACGTGCAACATGGCGTACGCCCCACCGGTGTACCGAATGGTCATCGCAACCGAGTCTTCGCACTTGTCGTAGTCAGACCCGTCGGGGCGGGGCCCACGGTCGGTGACGGTGGACGTGATGGCATTGATCGACGTTTCGACATCGTCGAGGAGCCAGCGGGACAGGTGCACCCAGTGCGATCCGATGTCGCCGATGATCCCCGACCCGGCGAGCTCGCGGTCAAAGCGCCACGAGTACGAGTCGTCGAATCCGAACTCGGTGTAATAGCGCAGGTTCACGTGATGTGGAGTACCAACAAATCCATCGTCGATCAGCTCTTTCACAAAGCGGTTGACCGGCATGTAGTGGTAGGTGAACGGCACCATCGTCGTGGCGTTCGCAGACTCGGCTGCCGCAACCATGGCGGCTCCCTCGTCGGCGTTCCGGGCGAGGGGTTTCTCACACAGGACGTGCAGCCCCCGATCGAGTGCCTGCAACGCCAGGTCGTGATGGCTGTCGTTCGAGGTCGCGATAACGACGGCGTCCATTTCGACCGAGTCGAACATCTCGGCCGGACTGGTGAACCACTGCGGGATATTCCAGTTGTTGGCGAAGGATTTCGCTGGCTCCTCACGACGCCCGCACACCGCGACCACGGTGCAATCGGGATGGGCGTCAAGCGGCGGCAGATACATCGTGTCGGCCCACCAGCTCGTCCCCAGAACTCCAACCCGTACGTTTCCCGATTCCACCGGTGCAGCTTAACGGCGGGAGGACCGCCTGTTTCGATACGAATGATGGATACTGGACCATGGCGAAGAACTCTCCCAAGACCGGCCCGGGCCTCGCGCTCTCTCTCAGCATCTGTGCAATTGGATTCGTTCTCGGAATCGTGGGAACAGTCGTTGCGTTCTTGGCGATCACCGGCGCACAGTCCAGTGACACCCATCCGTTGCCCGGCGCACTCGAACGACAGCTCGACACCGGCACCTACGACATCTATGCCGAAGCGCTCGACTTTGCCGACTTGCTGGACGAAGATTCTCTCGACGAATTCGTGTCTGTCGGTGCTATCACCGTGCGAGATCCGTCGGGCCAAGAACTGCTGGTCGGCCCGTCAGACCCCGAACTCGTCACCAACCGTGGGTTCACGTTCTACGAGCACATTGGATCCTTCGAGGCAGCAGACGACGGCCTGTATGTGATCGATGTTGAAAGCGAGGCGGCTACCACCATCGTCGTAGGCGAACGCTTCAGCACCGCGTGGCGCGATGCGCTGTGGTGGGCCGTTGCCAGCGTCATTGGTTCGCTGCTGTTCATCGTTGGCGTGGTGATGCTCGTTGTTGGCATCGTTCGGCGCCAGCGAGCAAAGAAGTCCGAGCCGCCTGCGTGGACTGGCCAAGGAGGAGCACCCCCACCCATCGCTCCAGCACCTCACACTGCACCACCACACACTGCAGCACCTACCACTGCAGCGCCGGTTGCACCTTCGGCCGCTCCCCCGTCAACACCGTGGCAACAACCTACGAATTCGCCTCCTCCGCCACCGCCATCACCGAACCAGCCCCGGTCATCGGGATAAGCGAACCGGTGTGGCTAGCCGTGAATGAGCGTTGGCCCTAGCACGCAATAGCTCATCGGTGCCGCATCGTCGCGTGCGATCTCGGGAGTGCTGAGGGTTAGTGCCGCCGAAATACCCAAGACGACGAGCACCGTTGCTGCTGCACTGGGAATGAGCGGCAGTCGCCGATCTGGCGGTGGTTCATCGACGGGGCCCTCGTCGATCAGGAGATGCATCACCGCGGCGAACACACCAAGTGCTACGGCCAGCCACCACATCAGCAAGTAGCTGTCGGTGATGTCGACGACGACGCCGCCTAACCACGCACCAATGAACGAACCGAGTTGGTGTGACAAGAATACAATGCCGAAGAGTGCCCCGGCGTTTGCAGGGCCGAACTGTTGGGCGACGATGGCTGATGTCGGAGGCACGGTCGACAGCCACAACACCCCCATCACGATCGCAAACACGATGGTCGACGTGCCCGACAGCGGAAGAACGACAAACGCCGCGATCGTGACCGCTCGCATTCCGTAGATGCCTGCCAGGAGCTTCGTGTAGGACACCGTCTGGCCGAGATAGCCAACGGCCAGCGAACCGGCAACGTTGAAGAGACCGATGAGCGACAGCGCATAGGAGGCTGTAGTTGGAGATATGCCCGAGCCGTCGACATACCCGGCGAGGTGGATCCCGATGAATGTGACGTGGAAGCCGCACACGAAGAAGGCGCCGTTCAACATGAGGTACGAGCCCGAGGATGCAGCGCGCCGCAGGTCGTGGCGCAACGGGGTGGTCGGTGCGTCATCTTCGAACGACTGAGCGATTCGAAGAGACCGCATCATTGGCGACAGGGCAATAACGGGAAGCACGATGATCGCAAGTGCCAGCGAGGTGCGTTCCCACGAGCCGTTGTCGAGTAGCCAGCGAGACACCGGGATGAGGACGAACTGTCCGAGCGACCCAACCGCACTGACCACACCCAACATCATCGAGCGACGTTCCGGCGGCGCCATGCGGCCAACCGCCGAGAGAACCACGGCGAAGCTTGCCGCGCCAACTGCGATGCCGGTTAGGAAACCACCGGAGAGCAGGATCATGCCCGAACTTGTGGCGGTGGACATGAGCAGCATCGCTATCGAATAGAGCGCGCCGCCAGCTGCGAGCACCCTTGGTGCGCCAAACCGGTCGGATAGTGCACCCGCAATCGGCTGGCTGAAGCCCCAGAGCAGGTTCTGAATTGCAATGGCGAACGAGATAGTTCCCAGATCGGTTGATAGACCGTCGGCGATTGGGGTGACGAGGAGGCCAAAGGTCGATCGAACTCCCAGTGACAGCGCGGTGATTGCACCGCCGGCTATGACCACTACCCAGATCGGCAGTCGTGGCCGTTCGATCGCCGCGGTCATGGCTATCCGATTGGCGACTGGGCGGTGAGACCGCCGTCGATCGTGTACACCGAGCCCGAAGCAAATTGGGACTCGTCGCTTGCAAGCCAGACCGCCAAGCTTGCAACGTCGTCGGGCAGCCCCAGACGTCCAACGGGGTGTTGGCCCACGGCCTGGCTGCGGGCCGCTTCGGGGTCGTCGGCAAGGTCAAAGGCCGCGTC
The DNA here is from genome assembly GCA_938038785.1 of uncultured Acidimicrobiales bacterium. GTDB lineage: Bacteria > Actinomycetota > Acidimicrobiia > Acidimicrobiales > SHLQ01 > SHLQ01. The sequence continues at coordinate 15,733 of CALHTB010000025.1, read as the reverse complement.
GGCAAGTGCGGTGGCTATCCAACCAGGGGCAATGGCGTTGCAGCGAATGCCGTCCTGTCCGTGGTCGATGGCAATGGCACGCGTCAAGGCGTGCACTGCGCCTTTGGAGGCGTTGTAGATGGCCATTCCGTGGTCTGCGCTCTCCCCCGAGATCGAACCGATGTTGATGATCGCCCCGCCGCCGGGTTGGGCCTTGATCTGGCGCACAGCTGCACGGGCACAGTTGAAGACGCCCCGGACGTTGACGTTCATGACGGCGTCGTAGTCAGCGTCGGTGGTGTCGGCGACCGACTTCTCGACCTGCACCCCAGCGTTATTGACCAAGACATCGAGCTTGCCCCAATGTTCGACTGCGTGAGCTATGAGCTGGTCAGCGGCTTGCGGGTCGCTGACGTCGGTGTGGTGCCAGCGAACCCCGGCGCCTGAGTCGGCCGGTTCGGTCCGACTGCCGAGGGTTAAGCGAGCGCCTTCTTCCCAAAACCGTTTGGCGATTGCCGCACCAATGCCGCTACTTGCACCCGTGACGACGATTGAGAGATCGGAAAGGCGGCCCATCGACGCAGTATCGCAGCTCAGGCGTCGAGCGCCATGCCTTCGGCGCGTCGTAGACCGCGTTCGAGGGTCTCGTCTTTGCCAAACCGAGCCCAGTCCAGCCAGAGGCCGTTGGTGTAAGCAATGACGTCGGTTGTTCGAACGGCGACCTCGACCGCAGACAGCGACGGTCGAGCAGCTGCGATGATTTTGTTGAGGGCGCTTGCGTACTGGTCGTAGTACGAGCTGTCGACCTTGGCGAGCTCGGGATCGGTGAGCGACACCGCCCACAGCGAGACACGCAGTCGGAGGTAATCGCTGTTCAGAAACTCGGGGGCGAAGGAGCCACGCAGAAACGCCATGACCTTGGCGTCGGCTCCATCGACTTTGGCTGCAGCGTCGATTGACGCATCGAGCAGCGCTGAAGTCGCTCGACTAAAGGCCGCCATAATCAGGCTTTCCTTGTCGTCGAAGTGGTAGCTGAGAAGCCCGAGTGACACATCGGCTTCGCTGGCGACCTGGCGCATGCTGGCACCGCGGACACCATCGCGAACGATCACCGACTGCACTGCGTCAAGGATGACGTCTTGGGTTTCTCCCGCTGTGCTCATGTCTCGACCGTATCGTCAAAATGGGTCCAGCGTTAGTCTGACGGTGTGACTAACCCTCTTAACCGTGTCGACGATTTCGCTACATGTCCGTGCGGAGCAGGCTCGGCCTATGCCAACCATTGCAAGCCGCTTCACGACACCGGCTTCGCCGGGCTTTTCGCTACTGCCGAAGACACGATGCGGTCGCGCTACACCGCCTATGTGACCCGCAACGTCGAGTATCTGCTGGCGACGTGGCACGAGTCGACGAGGCCAGCCTCGGTCGATTTCACCGACCCGGTCGAGTGGCATGGCCTCACGATCGAAGACACGGTTGGGGGTACCGGGCTCTCAACCGACGGGGTTGTCGAGTTTCGTGCACGATTCCGCCGGGGCGATGCCCACCTCGAGCTGCACGAACGCAGCACGTTCGTCAGAGAAGGCGGCCGCTGGTTCTACATAGACGGAGCCGACCCGGACACCGAATAGCCGGCCCTATACGATCGTTCAGTTTTTGCTATTCTGACGCGATGCAGGCAACGGTTGACCTCCTCGAGCAGATCGTCGATCTCGACACCTACCCGATCCATCGCTTGGACTCTCCCGTTCGGGCCGAGCTCATTGCCGAGACTCGGGCGCAGATGGACGCTGTTGGTTGTTGTCGGATCTCGGATTTCATTCGCCCCGAGGCGATCAGCAACATGTTGGCCGAGGCGGTCGAGCTCCATCCGTCGACGTTCTGGGCCGAGCAGTCCCACAACCCGTATGCATCGCCAGCAAACCCCGACCTTCCTGACGATCATCCCCGGAACACGTTTCAGGACCGGATGAGCGGGTTCATTAACTCCGACGTCTTGCCCGAGCAGTCGTTGCTCAACCAGATCTACGACTCGAACGTGTTCACGCACTTCGTGTGGGATTCACTCGGCACCGAAAAGCCCATCTATCAGTGGGCTGATCCGTTGGGCCGTAACCCATACGGGGTGATGGAGACCGACCACTATTTCCCGTGGCACTTCGATGGCAATGAGTTCACGGTCAGCATCCTGGTGCAGAAGGCCAAGAGTGGCGGCGTCTTTGAGTACGTGCCCGACATTCGCGAGCCGAACAACGAGAACTTTGAACACGTGCAGCACATTCTTGCTGGCGGCCGTGAGGGTGTTCGCGAGCTCGACCTGGTGCCCGGCGACCTGCAGCTGTTTAAGGGCCGGTTCTCGATGCACCGGGTCACCCGGATTGTGGGCCCGACGACCCGTTACATCGCGCTGCCTACCTACGTATACGACCCGTGGCGCATGAACCGACCACACCACGCGATTCACTACTACGGCCGGGCCACCGAGCTCCACTACGCACGTGAGACCGCCCTCGTCGACGGACTTGTCGACTAGTGACTAGCAGGGAGCGGAGCTCGCGAAGCGACCAGAACAGCAATCTCGGGATGTCGACCGGAAGCGTCGACAAGTGATCGCCGTCCTAGGGCTTGGCAATATCGGTGGAGGCGTGGCCCGTAACCTGGCTCGGGCCGGTGTCGATGTGGTTGGCTTTGACCTCGATGCCGACAAGATGCAGCGGGTGGTCGACGAGGGCGGCTCAGCCGCAGACTCTGCAGCATCGGCGGTCGCCGATGCCGATGTGGTGTTCACGTCGCTGCCCGGGCCGAAGCATCTCACGGCGATTGCCGATGACATTCTCCCCGCTATGAAGTCGGGCGCGTTGTGGGTGGAACTCTCGACCAACGATCTCGATACCGCTCGATTGCTTGCCGATCGTTGTGCTGATGTTGACGTGCGCATCATCGATGCACCCGTATCGGGCGGCCCCGAGGGAGCCGAAGCTGGGACGTTGTCGATCTTTGTTGGCGGCGCTGATGCCGACGTTACCGAAGCACTCCCCCTGTTAGAGATCGCTGGTGGCAAGGTTGACCATCTGGGCGCTCATGGCACGGGAATCGCGGCGAAGATCGCGCAAGTCACGCTGTGCTACACCCAGACGATCACGCTTATCGAATCGTTGCTGCTTGGCGTAAAAGCGGGAATCGAGCCGGCGAAGATGCTCGACCTTATTCAGAACTCGGCGGGAACGAGCTACTGCGCAACGGCATATGGCCCAGAAATTCTGGCAGGCACCTACGACGAGTCGTTCCCGATTAGCCACGCTGCCAAGGACATGCGCCTTGCTATGGCGTTGGCCAATTCGGTTGGCGCCGACCTTCCCTTTACGGAGGGCGTGGCCGAACTGTACGAGCAAACTGAATCGGTTTACGGTCCAACCGCCGCCCACCTGCTGGCGGCCCAGCTGATCGAGCAAGCCAACAACACCGTTCTCCACCAACTGTGATGACATCGAGGAACTCATGAACAGCGAAAACAACGAAGTAACCGCAGAGGACTTCAGCGCAGCGAACGCTGCAAGTTTCACCGGTGACGAGTGGGACGCCCGCGTCGACCTTGCGGCGATGTACCGACTGTCGGCGCACTTTGGCTACGACGACACCGTCTGGAACCACATCACGATGCGGGTGCCGGGCAGCGACCACAACTTCTTCCTCAACAAGTTCGGGTTGCTCTACAACGAGGTCACCGCGTCGAACCTCATCAAGGTCGATAGCGAGGGAACGGTTCTCGAGGGTCCAGCTGACGTCAACACCGCAGGCTTCGTCATCCACTCGGCCATCCACAACGACTTCCCCGCGCACAAAGTGGTGTTTCACGCACACGTGCCCGACGCGTTGGCAGTCACCGCGCTCAAGGACGGCTTCCAGCACATCGTCCAAGACACGTCGATGCTGTATGGCCAAATCGGCTACCACGACTGGGAAGGCCTCTCGCTTACTCTCGAAGAACGCGATCGTTTGTCGAAGAACATGGAAGGCAACCGGGTGCTCATCATGCGTAACCACGGGTTCCTCACGGTTGGCGAAACCGCGGGCGAAGCGTTCATGGTCATGCACTACTTCGTGCGAGGTTGCCGCGCATTGCTTGCAGCTCATGCCAGCGGCTTGGAGATCGACCCCGGCCCAACCGACATTTGGGAGTTGGCCAAGGGTCAGTACGACCACTTCCCGCTCGGCAAGCACGAGTGGCCGGCACTCAAGCGCCTGATGGACCAGAAGGACCCGAGCTACCGCCAGTAGCGAGCCAACTTCAAGATTCCTAGAAGAAGTTCCGAAACCATGTAACGCGCGGGCTGAGCGGGACATATGTCTTTCGTGGACACCAATTTCATAACTGGCGAGGTAAGTGAGCGCACGAACGCGCAGACACTCGCGGCCGAGCAAGAGATCGCAGAGCTGTACGAACTGTACGAACAGCAGATCTCCGCCTACGCGCTACGTCGAGCATCATCGGCCGACGCGAATGACGTCGTCGCCGAAACGTTCTTGACGGCGTGGCGTCGGCGCGACGACATCCCGGCCGAACCAAAGACGTTGCCGTGGCTGTATGGCGTGAGCCGTCGAGTGTTGGCGAACCAACGCCGATCACAGGATCGCCGCAGCCGTCTGAAGGCTCGGCTCACCCGAGAGCCGACGTCGGTGGACTCGCCCGTGAACCTCATCGAGAGCGCAGACGCGTTCGGCGAGGTCACCGCTGCCATCCAAGCAATGTCCGATGACGACGCCGAAATATTACGACTGACTGCGTGGGAGGGACTCGGCCCAACCGAGATTGCCCAGTCGCTTGGGATCGAACCACCCGCTGCTAGGCAGCGGCTCTTTCGTGCACGGCAACGCCTCACCGATCAACTCGACAAACAGGCAGCGGAAAAAGCTCGCCGCGAGAAAATGCAGAAGGTGACGGCCACTGTTCTTGCGCTATTGGTGGTACTCGCTGGTCTGGTGGGATCTGGACTCTTGAGATCTGACTCGGTCATCGAGACCGACCTGATCGACCAGGACGAAGGACCAACTGTCCCGTCGGAGTCCGAGATTGGTGACGACGATGACAAGGTTGACTCCGATAGCGAGGAGACGGCTCGGGCCTTCATCGAGCCTGACGACGATGTTTCGCAGATAGACGCCGCCATCGCGACGCCGGCCGAGCCGCCAACCGAGCTCGACGCACAACAAGCGCAACAGACCGCCGAACAGACGGCCCCGACAACTGAAAGTCCGGTCCTCGAAGAAGAACCGATCCCTGAACAAGTAGTCGCTCCGTCCAGTCAGCCCGACACGTCCCCGGCTGAGGGCGAGGCCGAGACGAACGGCGAGAGCGCACAACAAGCCTCTGATACAGCGGCTACAACGACACCGACAACGACCCAACAAGCGGCCGCACCAGCACCGCTTGTGGCGACCGGCCCGTTCGTCCCTGGCGTTGATCTGTTCGTCTTCCAACTCGACTTTGCTGCTCTCGACGACGGCCACGCAGCGGTGGCAACCGCCGAAGCGCTAGCCGACCACGGTGTCTGTGCACTCGTCGTTGCCGGCACAGCTGCGGTTGACGCCGAGGGCCACAGCCACGAGTACACGACCGTCATGAACGCCACCTACGGCAACGGCTGGGTTGACGCTGCTCAGAACAATCGGGCCACAGCAATTGGAGACATGGCCGACGAGTGGGTTGCCACGACCGACAGCGGCGGCGACATCTGGGTTGCTGAAGGCGGAGTCTCCGACTTCACTGCGGAGGTCTTGCGCGAGGTTCAGCAACGTCGCCCCGAACTCGACACGAAGAGCCGCGTGCACGTCGTGCATCACATTGGCCGCAACATCGATACGACCCAGCCGGACGATCTCGCACTTATCGTCGCTGCAACCGACTTCATCCAGATCGACGACGGCAACAGCAACAACGGCACCGCCGACCTGTACATGCCATCGGCTGGTTTCGAAGCAGCGACAGCTCAGAGTACGTTCAGCGCAGGCTGGGCCGCAGCGTTCGAAGCAATGCCCGCCGCCGAGCTCGACTTCTCCGACACGGTCACCGCGCTGTACTTGCTGGGCGTAAACAAGGACCAAGTCGCAACGACTGACGATTTCTTGCGGCTCTTCTTGAGCTAGGTGTTGTGTGTGGGTTCCACGCAAGAAGGGTGGCGCCCGAACCGAACATTGAAGTCCGGTCCGGACGCCACCCCAACATCAGCCGGCGACGTCTAGCGGTCAGCTAGCCGATTGGCTTTGTTAGCCGGTGACGGTGGTCGACCCGAGGATCGACCAGCCTCCGACCAACTCACCGCCGCTGCCCCACGACCCGTCGACGACGTCCATGTCGTTGGCGAACAACACGTACGTGTTGCGCACATCGAGCCCCCAGGCGTTTGCCTGTGCGTTGTCGGATCCGGGCTGGATGATGCGAACAGCTACCGAGTAGTCCCCGGAGGCGACACCATCGAGTGCGAGGTGGCTGGCGACCGTTGCAGAGCCACCCGGGCGGATAGTTGTGAGGTCAACCGACCCTGAATCGGCAATCGCAACCGCATTCCCAGCAGCATCGAGCAACGCGAACTGCACATCCCAGTCGTAGTAGAACGGAGCGATTCCCACATTGGCAACCGCCAGCTCTACCGCAGTCGAGTTGCTAGCACTCGCTCCGAAGCGGGCCTGGTCGATTTGGAAGTTGTAGCCAAATCGCTTGTGCAGTTCGAGGTGCTCATCGAGGTTCGCATTGGAGACCTCGCCAGGTTTCATCGTGCTGTATCCAGCACGTTCGATCATCTCGCGACCCTGCGACGTTTGGTAGAGCGCGCTGTAATCAGACGAACTGAGACCAGGCGGAACCTCTCCTCCGATCGGGCCACCGAGCCACCGCTGACCTGCAGCTACCGCATCATCGAACGAGGCGCTGTGGCCGTTGTTCGGGCGGAAGAAGTCGTTGTGGAATCCAATGTTCACACCGTCGAAGGTCGACTCGTCGGCGTAACGGGCGACCAGTTCGACGTTGTCGAACGCTGCTTGGTACGCCTCAAGGATCGTTGTCCGGGTCTCGTTGGTGATGTCATAGCGCTCACCGTCGACCTGGGATCCCCATGTGTGCCACTCTCCCCAATAGCCAATGATTCCGAGCTGGAACGTGAAGATCCGAGGGTCGTCGTCATAGCGACTTGCGAGCGCCTCGATTGCTTGGGTTGCCTCTTCGAGATAGCGAGGGTCGTTGTAGTCCGTGATGAACCTGCCGTTGTCACCTTGGATTCGTTTGACCCCAACGTCTGTGTACATCCAATCGGGGCAACCTCGTGACGTTGCGTCGTCTCCGTGCCAGTCGCAGTAGAGGCGCAAGGTTACGTGTCGGCCTCGGCTTCCAGAGCGGTTGATGATGTCTTCGACGGCGTCGTAGTCGAACGTTCCGTTTTGGGGCTCGAAGTCTTTCCACGCGATGTATTGGAACCCGACGGTTGTTTCTGATCGATCGTCCCACCAACCCGAGTTCCAACCCTTGAGCGGGTTGACATCGGGGCCTGCAGTCGGCGTGAACGTCAGGGTTGTGAGCTCGCCTGTCACTGGTGGCGCGGTTGTGTTTGTCGTGGTTGTGGCGGGTGGCTCGGTCGTCGTCGGTACAGGCTGCTCAGTCGTTGTTGTAACTGGCGCTTGCGTCGTTGTCGTTGGTGGAACAACGATGTCCTTGCCAATCATCGATTGACCCACATCGTCGGTCGAAATCGACCCCGGCGCCCGTTCGCCAACGACACGGCTGCTGCAGAACCACACCTCATCGATCGGGTCACAGTCGACCCGGGGCAATGTGCAGGTGTCGGCGTAGGCGTCGCGAGCCTCTGAGAGGGTTGGACCCGAGGTGTAGCACTCGTCGGGATAGTCGTCGGCTATAGCGGGAACTGCCGTGGCGATCGTTCCCGCTGACAGCGTCACAAGCAGCGGGGCGAAGAGCCTCCACCGCTTTGGTTTGTCAGATGCGTTGTTCATTTTCTGTTCCTTTCGGATGGTCACACAAGCTTTGTGTCCGGAACAACCGAACCGTGACACCGCATCTGGCTGGAACTACCTATGGCGAACACGTGGGTAGAAGAAGGGCGTGTAACGGATCGCCGTGACCGGACACAAGCACTCATAACGGGCACCAACCCCCGCAATGCGGGAAGAGGAGAACACAGTGCAAACGAAATCGAGTTTGGAATCGAAACAGCTAGGGAGGCCAGCCGTGACGCTATGTGTGTCGTTGCTGGCCGTCCTTCTGGTCGCGGCCACATTGGCTGGTGGCGCTTCCCAGGCAAGCGCTCAATTAGGTGAGTGCTTTGGGTCTGGGCCAACCCTCGACCAAGCAAAGGATGACTTTGCGTCGCGCTGCACCGAGCAGCGACTTGACTGCGATCTGCTCGACACCACCTGGTACTGCTCGGACCATGTGATCGGAGATGCCGCACCGCACGGCGCTACCAGAGAGCTCAGCTCGCTTGGCACCAGCCCAGAGGACCCGCCTGCGCCGGACACGACACCCACAACGACCACACCTGCTGAACCCGATCCTGCAGTGTGCGCGACAACAGCCGCGACGCTCGGTGAAGCACGCTCTGCGTATGCCGAGAGCTGCACGTTGCCGCGAGTCGACTGTGACCCTGTAGACGCAGGCTGGACATGTTCGAGTGAAATGATCGGTGCTTCTGCGCCAGGTTCCACTCCGACGAATCCTGAGCCGGTCGATCCAGTTGACCAAGTCGATCCGGTAGATCCAGTCGACCCAGTCGATCCAGTCGACCCAGTCGACCCAGTCGACCCAGTCGATCCGGTAGATCCACCAGCGTGTTCTGCCAACACCTCCGGTGAAGCCGACCTCAGCTCCGACCTGATCTCGCTGCACTACGACCACGCGCCTGACCGCGATGATGGCCACGCGACGGCAGCTGGCAAGCAGGTGTCGACGGTGATTGGCTTCACGCCTTGGGTTGTTGGAGGTGCCTACGGTGCCGACAACGCAAATAATTACAACGACGACAGCGAGATCGTCATGGATGCAGTTTGGGGTTCGAACAACTGGATCAACGCCGATGCAAATTGGCTTGGCGCCGTAGCCGCAACTGCCAACCGTTGGGAGACCACGCTCGTGTCGTGCGGTGACATCTGGATTGCTGAGGGTGGACAGTCAGACTTCAGCGCCGACGTTGTCCGGGAGCTTCAGAATCGACTGCCGAACGTCGACATGTCCGAGCGAATTCATCTCGTACAGCACAGCAACTGGAACGAGGAGAAGGCGCTCGACGCCGACCTGGCGTTCGTCAAGCGTGAAACCGACTACATCAGGATTGCCGATGGTAATGGCGGCGGTTCCACGGCGGACTTCAACGACGAGAGGTACGACGGCAAGTTCGTTGATTTGGCGCTCAGCAGCGTGAATGCAGCTGGCTTCGAGGTAGCGTTCGCCTACTACTCGCCGCAGGAAGCCCGTCTCGATTTCTCGGACACGGTCGAGTTGATGGAGATTCTCGACATCAACATCGATGTGATCGATGACATCGATTCGTTCGCTGACTACTTCTTTACGACAACACCCGATGACGGTGGAACTGACGATGGCACCGACCTGCTCGATGGCTTTCACCCTGACATCGACGACGTGATCGATGTACCCGGCCGCAACCCTGGCGGAATCGGGTGGGCCGACAGCTACTCGGTCGGCGACGATTGCTATTGCATCACCACCTTTGACCACAACATCGGCGGCATTACCGTCGATACCCCCGACGGCCCTAAGACCGTTCGCGAGGTGTGCGAGGCCATTGGTGATGGACCAGGAGCCGAAGGTCGCCCGATCTACAACGACGTGCAGTGCGGCAACGGTCCGCCAAACGACGCTGGCGATGAGGACGACTGCCCAGGTCGTGTCGACATCGGCCGACAAGGATGCGGCCAGATCGGACCCAAGTGGGACCTATCGGTCTTTCAGCAGTAGCGCAGCGCGGCGAACGCCGAGCTAGATGAAACACAGGCCCCGCCGGTAGATGCCGGCGGGGCCTTGTACATGAGGACTCGGCGCCGAGACGCTAACAACGAAACGAGCGCTAACGGCGAAGGTGGGGGTTGCTCAACACTTCTTCGCGGTACCTGAAGTACTCGGCAGTGATGGTGATGACGAGAATCAGCGTCACCAACACGATCATCAGGTCGGCCTTCAGATCGAGCGTGAACGACACGATCCAGATCAGCACGACGCCAATGATCCGCTCGCGCATGATCTGACGGTAGGCCCGATAAATCGCGACGGCTTGCGCAATCAGGTACAAGGAAATGGAGGTTGCGAGCATCCATCGCGTGAAGCCGGTGAGAGGGTCGGCCGGATGCAAGAACGCCTCTTCAAGGGCCACCGCAAAGAACACAACGCCGGTAATCATCGGGTAATGCGACAGCGAGTACAGGTCACGTCCGATCTTGCCGGTCTCCATTGCATCGGCTTCATGGAGACGGGTTTCCCAGATCACCTGCAACTTGTCGAAGTACGCCCACCAGAAGACCCCAACGGCGGCAAGGCCGACGCCCAGCCGCCACGCCAGTGCGACTGATATCTCGGCGCCTTCCCCAGCGGCGGCGGTGAGTGCGATGCCAACGGCGATAATCGCCTCGCCTAAGGCGATGATCATGATGAGGCCGTGCCGCTCAGCAAAGTGCTCGGCGTCAACGTGCCATTCGTTCTGTCCAGCGAGCAGCGCTGTGCCCACTTCGATGAGCAGCGCAACCAGCCAGATCCACTCGAGTGCATCGCCTCCAACGAGCCCGCCCACGATGACCACGACGGGAGCGATAAACGAGATGGGAATGAAGTTGCGGACCGAGGCCTGTTCGACCTCGTCATCGGGCGACCCGAACCAGCCAACAAGGGCAGCAAAGAACCGCGAGATGAAGTAGCCAATGCCCAGCCAGATGCCGTCTCCATCGAACGCGTTGGGCACGGCATACCCCATAAGAAAGATGCCAATCATGGCGAGCAGGATTGCGACCCGACGCAGTCGGCTGGTGAGATCGACCGCATTCATGGTCCAGGTCCACACGCCCCAGCTCCACCACAACAGCCCGAGAATCAGCGCACCCTGCAGCGCACTCGTGAGGTTGTGATCGTGGACGATCAGGCCAACGACCCGGGTGAAGCCAAACACGTATACCAAGTCGAAAAACAGCTCGATCGGATGGGCAGCTTTGCCCTCGGTATGCGTCTCATGCCCCGCAACATCTGTCATACCGACAGAACCTACCGGCTGGACCTTCGAAGACTCCAACTGCCATGAAGATGAAAACTGATGAAGGATCGCGCCAATACGCCGGGGTCGACCGGGCTTGGACGCCCCATGGGCAGTACCGTGGGTGAGCAGTCATGACGTCCACGGAATCCTTCACCCCCCGCACCCCGCCACCTCCCGTGGCCATGCCGGGTCGAATGCTGCCCGTGCCCGAGGTCGAACCCGAAACACCCGACCCCGTCGAGCTCACCGACCCTGAACACGATGGGGCTCCGCGACGGTCGCGTCGCAGTCTTTTGATGGCGTTGGCCCTATGGCTAATGGCGATCGGCCTGGGCGTTATCGCCACGTTGCTCTTCCTCGATCGCGAGGAGTCAGCCACACCCGAACAGGTCGACGACGCCATCGACGAAGCGTTCTCGAACACCACCGTTCCCCCCGACCGGGGCCCAGCGATTTACGGCACGGTTATTCAGTCGGTCGTCTTCATCCAAGTTGGCGACCCTGGTGACGAAACCGGCTCGATCGGCACCGGCACGATCATCAACGCCGACGGCACCATCATGACGTCGAACCACGTGGTCGACAGTGGCCGCGCCATCACAGTCACCTTCGCCGACGGGACCCAGAGCGCAGCGACAGTCACCGACACACAGCCCGAAAACGACCTGGCCACGCTCACACCCCAAACACTTCCCCAGGTCGTAGTTCCGGTCACCATGGGTGGCACTGTTCCCATCGGCACCGAGGTCTACGCCATCGGCAACCCGCTCGGCCTCGGAGGCTCATTTTCTGCAGGCGTGGTTTCAGGGCTCGATCGAACCCTTCCGCTCGACGACGGAACCGAGCTCGCCAACCTCATCCAATTCGACGCTGCCGTGAACCCTGGCAGCTCCGGCGGCCCGTTGGTCAACACCAACGGTCAGGTAGTCGGAATCGTAACCGCACTCGTCAACCCGACGGGCTCAGACTTCTTTGCCGGGATCGGATTCGCCGTTCCCATCGAAATCGCCGGCGGCGCCGCTGGAGGACCAGAACAATGAACGACAACTTCTCGCCTTCGGCGAGCGAACCCACTCAACCAGGCCTAAGCGGCCAAGCGGCGAGCGAACCCACGCAGCTTTCGCAGGCTCCACCACCGCCGCCGCCGAGTGCCAACGCACCTAGGCCTGGCCAGGCGCAGGTAGCACCGGCCACACCGCCGGCGGTAAGCATCGCCCCCGACGGTCACGCCATCACCAGCGAACCAGCACCACCTCCAAAGCAGCGCCCGCTCGAGCAAGTGCTGTACGAGGTGAAGAAGGTCATCGTTGGCCAAGACCTCTTGCTCGAGCAATTGATTGTGGCGCTTCTCGCCCGCGGTCACGTGCTTGTCGAGGGTGTTCCCGGGCTGGCAAAGACACTCGCGATCAAGACCGTCGCCGAATCGATTGGCGGCGAATTCCAGCGCATCCAGTTCACCCCCGACCTGGTTCCCGCCGACCTCACCGGCACGCGTATCTACAATCAGAAGTCTGGCGAGTTTCAGACCTCGCTTGGCCCGGTGTTCACCAACCTGCTACTCGCCGACGAGATCAACCGAGCACCAGCCAAAGTGCAGTCCGCGCTGCTCGAGGTCATGCAGGAACGCCAAGTCACCATCGGCCGCGAAACCCACAAGGTCCCGAACCCGTTCCTCGTGCTCGCCACCCAGAACCCCATCGAGTCCGAAGGCACCTACCCGCTGCCCGAAGCTCAGCTCGACCGCTTCATGATGAAGGTGCTTGTCGGCTATCCAAGCCACACCGAAGAGTTCGTGATCGTCGAACGAATGACCACCGCCGTCGAGGCGGTCAGCCAGGTCATGACCACCGACGAGCTCATCGCTCTCCAGCAGGCCGCCGACGAGATCTACGTCGACCCTGCGCTCATCGACTACTCGGTGCAGCTGGTAAACGCCACCCGTGCACCGCATGCCGTGGGCCTAAGCGGCCTGTCCCCATACATCACCCATGGTGCCAGCCCTCGTGCGTCGATCAACTTGATCCTCACGGCCAAGGCCCTCGCCTTTGTTCGAGGCCGCGACTACGCACTGCCACAAGACGTACGAGACCTTGCCCTCGACGTTCTACGACACCGCCTAGTGCTGTCCTATGAAGCCTTGGCCGACGGCGTCCGATCCGACGATCTCCTGGCGCAGATCCTCCATACGATCCCCCTTCCTGAGGTGACGCTCCGTGAGCGCACAAACAACGTCCTCAACAACACCTGAGTCACTTCTCCAACGCCTCGATTGGGAGGTCTTGCGGCGCCTCGATGGCCGTTTGCAGGGCGACTATCGAACCGCGTTTCTCGGCGATGGCCTCGATGTTGCCGACCTGCGCGACTACCAGCCCGACGATGACATCCGCCGCATCGATTGGAACGTCACTGCGCGCATGGACTCGCCATATGTTCGCCAGTACGACGAAGATCGCGATCTCACCGCCTGGTTTTTGGTCGACCGTTCAGCGTCAATGCAGTTCGGGCATGGCGGCCGCACCAAAGAGGCAGTCGTTGCCGAGCTGGTAACGGCACTCGCACACGTGCTGAGCAACCGAGGAAACCGAGTTGGCGCGGTGCTCTGGAACAACGCCATCGAACAGACCATCCAGCCGCTTACCGGGCGGCCACAGGTACTGCGACTGGCCCGGCACCTTCTCACTCCACCAACCAACGCCGGCGCGCAGACAAGTTTGGCTGGCCTCTGTAACGCCGGAGCAACGCTCGCCCGCCGCCGCTCGATGGTGTTTGTCATCTCTGACTTCGTCAGCGAGCCCGGATGGGACGTGGCTATGCGCCACCTCGCTACCCGCCACGACGTCGCCGCAATCCGCGTTATCGACCCCCAAGAAGTCGAGCTCCCAAATGCTGGTCTCGTGGTCGTCCAAGACGCCGAGACGGGCGCGCAGATGACCGTCGACACGGCGAACCCTCGGTTCCGAGCGCGTTTCGCCGAGGCGGCTACGGCCCGTGAAGCAGCGATCGGCGAAGCCGCCAAGAAGGCCGGCATCGACCTGTTTACGATCTCAACCGCCGACGACGTTGCCCGGTCGCTGTTGGCAATGGTCGCTCGCCGGAAGGCTCGCCAGCGTCGATGAGCTTTCTTTGGCCTGTCGCCCTTATCGCACTTGTGCTCGTGCCGATCGCCGTCGTCGTCTACGGATGGCTCGGTCGGCGAGCGCGTCCCGTTAACCCCGAGGCCACGTTGGGTGCGGGCTACGGCGATGTTGTGAGCCTCGGATGGAAACGCCACATCGCTCCCCTGTTCCTCTTGCTGGCGCTGACGTCAATGCTCGTCGGGTTCTCTCGCCCCCAAGCCACAATCGACGTACCCGAGTTCAGAAGCACCGTCATTCTCGTGTTTGATACGTCGCAATCGATGGTGGCCGATGACATCGAACCCACCCGACTCGATGCAGCAAAGGAAGCGGCCAAAGCGTTCGTTGAAGAACAACCCGACTCGGTCGAGGTTGGCATCGTGTCGTTCGGCAGCACCGGAGCTGCCACCCTTCGACCATCCGACGACCGCGCTGCAGTCCTCACGTCCATCGACCGCCTGGCTCCTGCGGGTGGAACGTCACTGAGCGAAGGCTTGTTTGCTGGCCTGAGCTCGATCGCCAAAGAACCCATCATCTTTTTGCCCGACGAGAACGGCGAGGCGAACATTCCACCGGTCGACTTCGGAGGGTTTGGCTCGGCGGTCATCGTCATCTTTAGCGACGGAGAAGACACCACCGAGCAAGATCCCGCACCCCTGGCAGAGCTGGCAGCGACGAATGGCATCCGGATCTACCCGGTGGGCATCGGCACCACCGAAGGCGCGGTCGTCGAGCTCGAAGGCTTCTCGATGTCATCCGCGCTCAACGAAGAGTCGCTCCAGGACCTGGCCGACCGCAGCAACGGAACCTACTTCCGGGCTGAAACTGTCGACGACCTCGCTGCGGTTACCGACAACATCGAGCGAGACCTCGAGGTCAACGAAGAGCTGTTCGAGCTGACCAGCTTCTTCGGCATCGGCGCCCTCGTGTTGTTGGCGTTGGCCGCCCTCGCGGCCATGCGCCTGAAGGGGCGGACGTTATGAGCTTCGCTTGGCCGCTCATGCTGCTCACCCTCCTGGTGCCGCTACTGATCCTCATCGGCTACCTGCTCATGCTCCGGCGACGCAAGAACCGTGCGATCTCCTATGGCAGCCTGTCACTGATCCGCGAAGCCGACCCCAGCTCAGCCCCTTGGAAGCGCCACATCCCCACCGCGTTGTTGCTGCTGGCGATGACCAGCCTCAGCATCGGCGCTGCTCGACCCCAAGCTGTCGTGCAAGTGCCGCTGAGTCGTACCTCGATCATCTTGGCGCTCGACGTATCGCTGTCGATGTGCTCGACCGACGTTGCCCCCAACCGTCTTGCGGTCGCCCAAGAGGCCGCACGCATCTTCGTCGAGAACCGCGACGACGGCACCCAAATCGGCATCGTTTC
>CALHTB010000024.1 GCA_938038785.1 uncultured Acidimicrobiales bacterium | reverse complement strand
CTCGAGATCGCCTTCGGCGCTATCGGCCCGGACACTGTCGCCATCGCTCACTCGGGTCACCGTTATCGGCAGGCTGCCGCCCGACGGTTGGATCGAGGTTGCCTGGCTCTCGACAACCGGCGCGTCAGCACCCGCATTTTCAGCGTCGACATCAGCGGGATCTGAGGTGTCATCGGAGGTGCTGTTCGAGGTGCCGTTACTGTCATTGGCGGGCACGACCGAATCGCTCGATCCGCTTACGCAGGCGGCGAGAGTAAGGGAGGCAAGCAGGCCAAGGGCAGAGCATCGCATCCACCCCAACTTTGGTGATTTCACAGGGTTCTCCGGTGTCTGACGTCACAAAGACTGCACCCCATTTGGATGAACAGTTCTCCTACAATGATGCCAAGGAGCGACGCATGTTCGTCGCCCGCTGTGAGTCTTTCCCCCAAGAACCATGGCGAACTTAGAACCCCGCCGTATCCCCCTTCGGCGGGGTTCTGCATTTTTCGGATCACCTGCCGAGTGTGCGCTACCAGCCAGCACCGAATTTGGGTTATGGCCTGACGCCAGGTCAGCGTTCTATGCGACTAGGTTTAACGTCGTGCGCTTAGTCCTTCGATCTGCCTTCAGCGTCGCGCAAATCGCGATCGTCCTCATCCTTGCGAGCGGTGCGCTTGCGTTCACCCTGGCATCGCTTGCACCATCGCTCGCCGACCTGTGGGGTGCCAAGACCACCGTTTCGTCCGAGGTCAACCTCGACATCCTCGAACAGACCACCACGATCTTCGACGCAAACGGCCAGCTCATCGCCGAGCTCAAAGGCGAGATCGACCGTGAGTACGTGCCCCTCAACCAGATGGCTCCCGAAATCGTGTCGGCAGTGCTCGCTGTCGAGGACGACCGCTTCTACCTTCACAAAGGCGTCAACGTCGCTGCGATCACCCGCGCTGCGGTCACCAACGTTTCGGCCGGCGGTGTCGAGCAGGGTGGTTCGACCATCACCCAGCAGCTGGTCAAGCTTGGTGTCCTGAGCAGCGAGCAAACCCTCGACCGCAAGCTCCCCGAGGCGGCCATTGCGATGCGCCTCGAAGAGCAGATGACCAAAGATGAAATCCTCGAGCGTTATCTGAACGCGGTGTATTTCGGCGGCGGCGCCTACGGCGTGCAGGCCGCAGCCGAGCTCTACTTCAACAAAGATGCCGGTTCGCTGAACTATGGCGAAGCAGCACTTCTCGCTGGCGTCATCTCGAACCCGAGCCTCTACGACCCGGTCTACCGCCCAACAAACGCCCTCAACCGGCGCAGCACCGCACTCAGCCGCTTAGAGGTCGAGGGCTTCATCGACGAGGACGAGCGCAACATCTGGGAACGCAGCGAACTTCCTCGCTACCGACAGCTCGACACCACCCAGTTCCTCGACACGTACTTCGTAGAAGAGGTCAAGCGTCGCCTGCTCGACGATGAGCGCCTGGGCGAAACCCGCGCCGACCGCGTCAACATGGTGTTCCAGGGCGGCCTTGAGGTGCACACCACCTTTGACCCGGTTGCCCAGGCCCTCGCCGAGAACGCGGTGGCCACCGAGTTCCCTCGCAACAACTTGAAGATCATTGCTGGGCTTGTGTCGGTCGAACCGGGCAGCGGCGCAGTTCGAGCCATGATCGGCGGGCCGGGCTTCGACGAGTTCGAGTTCAACGTCACAACTCAGAAGGGCCGTCCAACCGGTTCGTCCTTCAAGCCGTTCGTGTTGGCTGCGGCGTTCGAGTCAGCCGGCTTGCTTCCTTCCGACAGCATCAATGGAAGCTCGCCGTGTGAGTTCGCCAACCCCGGAGGCCTTCCGAACCCGTACAAGGCTGGCGATTACAACGGTGGCCGTCGTTCGGGAGCCCTCACCATTCAGGACCACACCCTTCGCTCGACAAACTGTGGTTACCTGCGCCTCAGCCAAATCGTGGGCCTAAACAACGTCGTCGACACCGCCAAGGCGCTCGGCATCGAGTCGAACATCGAACCAGTGCTGGCGTTGCCACTGGGCGTGTACGACGTGACCCCGCTCGAGATGGCAAATGCCTACGCCACGTTCGCCAACGACGGCATCCGTGTCGAGCCGCATCTCATCAGCCGGGTCGACCAGGGTGGCAAGACAATCATCCGTCACGACCCAAAGCCGTTCCGTGCGGTTCGACCGCAAACCGCTCGTCTCGTCACCGATGTGCTCGAGAAGAATGTTCGCTGCCCAAGTGCCTGCACCGGGCGCCGAGCTCAGGTCGCCGGCCACCGTGCTGCTGGCAAGACCGGTACCGGCCAGGACAACTTCGATGCGTGGTTCGTGGGCTACACCCCGCAGTTGGCCACCGCCGTGTGGATTGGCGGCCAGGACGGCCAAGTCGCAATGCGCTACGACTGGCGAGACCCAAACCAGCTTCGAGCTGACTACGTGCAGGCCTTTGGCGAGTTCGCCGACGCCGGCGTCACCGGCGGGTCACTCCCGGCAATCGTGTGGGGTCGCTTTATGAACGACTACATGGCCGGCCTCCCGGTCATCGACTTCATCGAACCCGACCGGTCCCGTCGTCAAGCTGTGCGCGTCGCAACCGACGCCGACTTCGAAGAACCTGAAGTCACCCGTGTCAGCCCATGTGGCGGTCAGAACGCCGAAGTTGACCAGGACGGCGATGGCGACATCGACTGGTGCCGAAACCTTGGAGGCGTTGCCTACAACGGGTCGTGCCCGAGCCTGCTGGTAGCCGTCGACCGCGATGGTGACGGAACGAAGGATCGGTGCGTTGCCCGTATCCGGCCTGATGGCGCCATCGACCCGAACACCACAACGTCTAGCGTGCTCGCCGATGGCGAGACGACCTCGACGGTCGAGGGCGACACAACCGCACCGACCACCGAGGCAACCAACGGCGACGGCACGACCGACACCACCGCGGCCCCGAACACAACCGCCGCACCGGACACGACAGCTGCACCCGATACGACGGCGGCTCCTGAAACCACGGCCGCAACCGAAACCACGGCTGCGCCCGAAACAACAGCAGCGCCCGAAACAACAGCAGAAGCCGACACCACCGGCTCGCCGTAGCGCCCAGTTGCTCGCTAGGTTACGAGCACACCAAACCGGGAGAACCATGTCGGAACTTGTGGCTCTGCTTACCGTTCAACGCCACGACAACACGCTCGACCAGCTTCGCTACAAGCACGAGCACCTCCCCGAACGCGCGGCCATTGCCGAGTGCGACGCTGAACTCGCCAAGCTCGCATCAGCTCGCGCCACCACTGAGGCTGCCCGCGACGAGCTGCGCACCAAGCAGCGCAGCATCGAAACCGACGCCTCCGATGTCGAAGCTAAGGCCAACAGCCTCGAGGCGAAGCTCTACGACGGTTCGGTCACTAGCCCAAAGGAAGCAACCGCCCTTGGCGACGAGATCTCGGGCTTGAAAGACCGGCAAAGCAACTTCGAAACCCAAGCGATCGAACTGCTGCTCGAGATCGAACCGCTCGACGAGCAACTCGTCCAAGCCGAAGCTGCCCAGGGAGAGATCGAAGCGAAGCGGGCCGAGCAGCAGGCATTACTCGACACGAACGCCGCAGCGCTCGATTCTGAAATCGCAACCCTCGAAGCCGAGCGGGAGACCGCTGCGGGAAGCATCGACCCCGAAAACCTCGAGCTCTACCGCAAGATGCGCATCACGTACGGCCCCGATGCGGTCGTCGAATTTGACCCGGCGCACAACGGCGGATGTCCGGTGGCGATGTCGGCTGTTGAGCTCGACCGTTGGAAGCATCTTCCGGCAGGAACACTCGAACCGTGCGTCGACTGCGGCCGGTTGGTCGCCAAGCTCTCCTAGCGCAACATGTTTTTCTGGTTCGCCGGGCTGGCGTTTGCCGCGGTGCTCATCGTCTTTTCGTCGCCGGCGCTCGACTACCGGCTGGTGATGTTTGGTGCAGTGCTGCCGGTGGCCGAAGGGTTAGTCGGCGGACCGTGGGTGCTGCACACGCTGCTGGCGCCGGTGGTGGTGATGACCGTCGTGATGCTCGCCACGCAGAATCGCCGCCTAGTTCGTCGCAAGTGGTTGGGCGTGCCGATTGGCATGTTCATGCATTTGGTGCTCGACGGGTCGTGGGCGTCAGCCGAAGTGTTCTGGTGGCCGTTCCTTGGCGCCTCTGATGTGCTGGGCGGGTCAGCTGTGCCCGAGTTCGAGCGATCTGCGCCCGTTCTGATCGTGATGGAGCTCATCGGCCTTGGAGTGCTCTGGTTCTTTGTGCAGCGACTCGACCTGCTTGGTGAAGGCAAAGAGCTGTTCACGACGAAGGGACAAATCCTCCGTGACCGCCTAGAGGAGTGAGGTCACCTAAGCTCGGCTCGATGGCTGCGCCGACCCGACGGGGATTCGTTACCTCGGAGGGAACAAACGCCGGAGCGTTTGGCCCAACCGAATGGGGGCTGCTGTCGGCGAATGCGCTGATCTGGGGGTCGTCGTTCCTCTGGATCAAGATTGGGCTCGATGTTCTGCATCCAGGAGCGCTTGCGTTCATTCGGGTTGCCCTCGGCGCGTCAGCGGTTTGGTTGCTCGCCAGCACGCGCCGCAGCGTTCCTCGCGAGGCCATGCCGACGATCCTCGTGATCGGGGTCGCTGGCACAATCGCTCCAGCGTTGCTGTTTGCGTTTGCCGAGCAGCGCATCGAATCGTCGGTGGCAGGCATGGTGAATTCCGCGGGCCCCCTCCTCACCCTTGGGGTGTCGATCGCGATGTCTCGAAAATTCCCCGAACGAATACAGATGATCGGCCTGGCAATAGGTTTCGTCGGCGGAATCCTGCTGGCCATTCCGAACCTGACCGGCGCTGATGCCGAGCCGCTGGGTGTACTGCTCGTGGTTATTGCGGTGTGTTGCTATTCGTTGTCGAGCAATCTGCTGCCGCCGCTCGTGCAAGAGTTCGGCGCCGCTCCGATAATGGGACGTGCCCTTGCGGTGAGTGCGCTGCTGCTCTTGCCCTACGGCGGCTACGGACTTACCCAATCGTCGTTCTCGTGGCCTGCGGCAATCGCCATGTTGATCCTCGGAGTGTTCGGAACTGGCGTTGCCCGAGTGTTCTTTGCGCTGCTCGTATCGCGGGCCGGGGCCCCTCGAGCTGGGCTTGTCGGCTATCTCGTGCCGCTCGTCGCTGTGATCCTCGGCATTGTGTTCTTGGGAGAATCGGTGTCGGTGCTCGAGCTAGCGGGCCTGGGGCTCATTCTCGTGGCTGCGAACTTTGTTGGACGAACCGCCCGCACTATGCCAGCAAGAACTACGGCATCAACCCGAGCGGCCTGATCCAGGTCCTCCAACCACCCGGGTAAGACCTAGGTAATGAGCCGAACGTCTGCTCAATCTCGCGGCGCCCATTGACGATAGGATGCCTGTGGTGGAAACCAGGACCAGCGACGACGCCTCTCACGGGCACGACCACGCCCAGTGCGATGGCGATCATGATCATCATGACCACGACCACGCTGACCAGGGTCAGGGCACGTCGTTAGGGCGCGGTTACGGCCCGTTCATTCTGGTCATTCCGCTGCTGCTGGCACTGCTCATTCGAAACCAGTTCGACGCCCTCGGAAACGCCGATTTCCGACTGTGGTCGACGCTGTTCGTCTCGGTGTGCATCCAAGCGCTTCCGTTTCTTGTCCTCGGCGTCGTTGTCAGCGGTTTGATCGCAGCGTTTGTCTCCCCCGAGCTCGTCGAACGAATTGTGCCGAAGAAGAGTGTCTTCGCTGTTCCAACCGCTGGCCTTGCAGGGCTTGCACTGCCGGGCTGTGAGTGCGGCTCGGTGCCAATCGCTGGACGCTTGGTCGGCGCAGGAACCCCACCGGCGGCTGCGCTGACGTTCCTGCTCGCCGCGCCCGCAATCAACCCCGTGGTGTTGGTATCTACCGCTGTTGCGTTCCCCGGCAATTACTCGCTGGTGGGCGCACGGTTCATGGCGTCACTGGCCACGGCCATTCTGGTCGGCTCGTGGTGGGCTCGCCGCAACGACGAAACGCTGCTCAGCTCGCTCACCGCCGACGAGCACAGCCATGTGACCAACAAGTTCCACACGTTCGTCGATGTAGCTGCCAAAGACCTGCTGCACGCTGGTGGCTACCTGGTCGTCGGTGCTTTGGCCGCAGCAACTCTCCAACTCGTCATCCCCCGGTCGGTAATCAACTCGGTGGCCGACAGCGAATGGAAGTCGATCCTCATCTTCGCAGCCCTCGCTGTCTTGCTTTCCATTTGCTCTGAGGCTGATGCGTTCGTTGCTGCCGGGCTTCCACAGTTCTCGCTGTCCTCCCGGCTGGTCTTCCTCGTGGTCGGCCCGGTCATCGACCTGAAGCTCGTCGCCATGCACGCAGGGGTCTTCGGTCGGAAGTTCGCAATGTTGTTCGCTCCGGTAACGCTGTGCACCGCAGTTGCCTGTGCCGTCATCGTCGGAAGGTTCATGTTATGAATCGCGTAGGCCGCGCTTCGGTAATGCTCGCCCTCGGGTTGGTCATGGCTCGCATGCTGTGGACCGGGTCGTTTGGTTGGTTCATCCAGCAGCGCATGCAGATCCCGTTGCTGCTGGCAACCATCGTGCTGCTCGCCCTTGGGCTGTACGAGGGAATTTCGGGCACCCGCGAGGAGCATCACAAGCCTGACACTGTGTTCAAGTCAACCGCGCCAAAGGTCGGCTGGCTGATGATTCTGCCGCTTCTGGTATTGGTTTCGGTTGCCCCCACCGGGTTGGGCGCCGCTGCTGCCGATCGTGTCGAGGCATTCAAGCCCGCCGAAGAAACCGAGCTCTTCCCCCCAATCGAGGAAAGTTCCGATGGGCCTCCCGAGATCCGAGTGCTCGACTTTGTGAACCGTGCAATCTGGGACGAATCCAAGTCGCTACAGGATCGTCCAATGCGGCTCGAGGGCCTTGTGGTCAACGACGCCGATGTTCCCGATGGCTTCCTCCTCACCCGATTTCTGGTGAGTTGCTGCGCCGCTGACGGGGTGCCAATTCAGGTGGCGGTCCGCGATGTGGGCCAAACGTTCCCGAATGACACCTGGGTGGTTGCCGATGTTGTGTGGCGCGAGCCCGACATTCCTTATACCGATCTTGAGGACGACGTGTGGAACGTCGATGCCGAGCTGATCTCGATCACCGTCGACCCCGATCCGCCAACGGACGCGTACGAGTCGCCGTACGAGTAAACGGAATCGGGCAGCACTAGCCGGGGTTCCCACAACATGACGTACCGCAAGCCCACGCACTTACGTGGCGCGCTCCTCACCGGGCTTGTGCTGGTTGCGTGGTTTTTCTTGGCACGTCGGCGCCCGGAGCTGCACTATCACTTCGCCCCATTGATCGCCTCGGCGCTGTGGCCGTTGAGCCTGCGGACGCAAGGCCGGAGGTCGAACCGAGATGCAGTTGTCGGGGGAGCAGGCGCAATTGCGTTAACCCTTGCGGCGACGCTGCTCATTCAGGTCCTCGGCAACCTCGACGGGCCGAACTTCTTGCATCGCGGGCCAGCGTGGCCAGAAGCTGTGCTCTTTGCGATCGTCGGAGCGGCGGTGGCAGCTCGGGCAGCCAGTCGCGAACGGCCCGGCCTGCTCGGCGGTCTGGTCGACACGACCGTCTAGGTAGGTGTTGGCCGAGCTATTCGGCTGGCTTGGTGTGCACGAGAACGGCGTAAGTAGACGCGTCGGTTGCGGGCTCTGCATCCCACGTCGACCAGTGCTCCTCTGGCAGCAGCCCGGCCTGTGAAGCTGCGGCGTTGTAGCTCTTCACGTCGAGACCTCGGCCCAGCTGAAAGCCCGCAATGAGCCGTCCGCTCGGGGCAACATGTGCGGCCATGTTGGCCACGACATCCGTCTCGGTTCCGGGAGCGACAAAGATCATGACGTTGCCAGCCATCACAACCACATCGAAGGTGCGATTGAGGTGCACATTGGCTAGGTCAGCGAGGTGAAAGTCGAGCTCTGGTGCCTTGGCCCGCGCCTTGGTGATAAACGGCTCGTCCAAGTCGACGCCAGCGACGTCGCACCCGCGACGGGCAAGTTCGATGGCGACCCGGCCCGTGCCGCAGCCCGCATCGAGCACCGAGCCGGGGGAGAAGCGCGAAACGAAGTCAGCCTCGCCGTGGGCGTTATGGCCCGCGGCTTCAAGCTTCTGCCATTTGGTGTCGTAGGCATCGGTATCAACCGAACCCCACTTTCGCGACCCCGCACGCTTCCTGTCGTTCATGGCTGCAAGACTATGGCGACATATGGGAACTCGAACGCGCCTTCAACCGTCGTAGATACATGCAGCTCCTTCGCGTCCTCCTGAAGTTCTTGGCTCTCGTGCTTTTGTGTGCGTCCTGTTCAAGCCAAGAAGACGTTGTGTCCAGCACGGACAACGCGCCGGAAATCGACACCAGCACCGAACCGGAGTCATCGACGGTCCAAGAACAGGACGGCACAACCCAAGAGGATCTGCCATTTGCTAACTGGTCCGAGTACGGCCGATGGCAGGCGCCGTCTCGGCTCACCGTCGACGGCGCGGACGTCGTGGCGCTAACGACGCACCACGAGTGTTTCAACGACGAATGTCAGTCGCCGTTGGACTACTGGCTGGCCGAGGACGTTGTTGTGGCGGCGGGCTCAGAGCTCACGATCGAAAGCGGCCCTAGCACGGCACTATCGGTTAGGTCTCGGCGTCTCGGAGACGATCTGGTGTTCATCTCAGGACCCAGCGGCGAACCTGCTGACCAGGCAATCGGTATCCAGCTCGACGAATCGGGCTTGTATCACATCGACGTACAGGTAGATCTCACGAACGTGCCCGCCGATCGGCTGACCCGCTTTCGCCACTTTCTCTGGATACTGGTTGTCGATGATCCGGGGGCGCCTTGTCTCGACGGAGCATCTGCGGCGGCGGTCATGATCTCTGGAGTTGTTGGCGTGGACGGATGCCCGTCAACGGTGGGCGAGCTCGATATCGACTCGCTGCACCCCGAGTTCCACTGCCACCCATGGCCAGCAACCCTACGCGTGGATGGCCGGCCCGGTCAGTTCGTGCGGCACGCCGTTGGCGATCGAAGCCCCGATTTGGTCGAGGTCGAACCAGCAGACCTCACCGCGACCGGAGGGTTCCTCGCGCTTGGCGAGATATTTGAATCGCCGTCCGACGTCGACGCGGTGTACATCCGCACGGCCGACGGAGCCGTGGAGCGATGGGCGACCGACTCCGAAAACGTGGGGTGCGCGTAGCGACCACCTGGACTCCGCTCCAGCGATATGTTGCGCTTTACAACAAGCATCGCGTCAGCAACAGTGGATTCATGAACACCCTGATCGAGACCGAAGGGCAAGCAGCCGAAGTTGACGCGACGCGCCCGCCCAGGGCGATCTCGGCGTGGCTTGCAGCTGGGTGGACCGCGGCCCTTTCGCTGTGGGTGCTCCTTGGCCTCATTCAGCTACCAGCAGCTACAGCACTCATCGAGCTCGAAGGAGCGAAGCGGGGCCGCCCAATCAATGCGAACGATCACTTCTCGAACCTTCCAGAGCTTCATGCGGCGTTCGACACGGCCAACCTGGGTGCGCAACACCTCTTCCTCTGGATCATCGTGATGGGCGCATTTGCAGTAGCGGGAGCGGCCGTCAGCTTGGTGTTGGTTCTCAACAAAACAGTGCATGCACAACGCATCCTCGCGGTGATGGCATCGATGTGGCTCTTCGGTGTTGCCGTCGCCGCGTTCCACGGAGAAACACTCGACCTCGTGACGTGGCTTGATAACTAAGCAACCGCCAACCAAGTGCACCGCCAACCAAGTGCACTGCCAACCAAGTGCACTGCGAAGTACGAGCGCTATCTATGCCTTGCGTGGAAGACTCACGCCATGACCTCTTCGAGTGAGCTGACCGACCACTACGCCGAGGAGGAGCCAATCGACCGGATCGTCGCTCAGCTAGCGCTCGCCGGAATCGGGCTGGACGAGCTCACGATCGACCATCTCGCCGGAGTCGACGAGTTCCATCTTGGCGGAAAGCTCGCGACCTCGGCACTCCTCGAATCCGTTCATCTCGGGCGTGATGATCACCATCTCGATATCGGTTGTGGCATCGGGGGCGCAGCGCGGGCAATCTGGAGTGAGTACTGGTTTTCGCGGTGGTCAGGCTGCGGTTTTGGTGGTGTAGTTGGCTCTGACGGCGGCGGGTGTTTGGTAGTCGAGCGATTCGTGTAGCCGCTGGTGATTGTAGAAGACCTCGATGTAGTTGGTGATGGC
>CALHTB010000023.1 GCA_938038785.1 uncultured Acidimicrobiales bacterium | reverse complement strand
CGCCCTGTTGCTGCTGGCGTTCGACTACCTCATGCCCGAGCTCATCTCGGCAGGGCGCCTCGAACGAGTCCGAGCACCGCTATTCGCCATCGACGCCGACCAGCTCGACGACATCGTCTACGCCTACTCAGCGCCGCACCGAGAGCGCGTCATAGCCCAGTTGCAAGATCGCTCAGCGACCGGCATCGACCACGACTATCTCAAGAGCATCGCGGGCCTCAATGCAAGCGAACTCTGGCGCGTATGCCTCGACCCTGAAACCCGAGTCGCTCAAGAACTAACCCGCGCCGACGCCGAGGCAGCCCGAGAAACTCTCGCCAGCTTCGGCAAACCACAAATTTGAACCAATAGGTACGGCAAGCGGACCTAGCGGTTCAAATTTGTTAGCGAGCTGCGATGATCTCGGCGACGCGGAAGGCGACGTCGAGTGCTTGGCGGCCGTTAAGGCGGGGGTCGCACATCGTTTCGTAGGCCTGGGCGAGGTCGTCGTCACCGATGCCGTCGCCGCCACCGACACATTCGGTTACGGCGTCGCCGGTGAGCTCGAGATGGATACCGCCGGCGATCGTGCCAGCCTTTTGGTGAGACTCGAAGAAGCCGGCGATCTCGTCGACGATCGAATCGAAATGGCGGGTCTTATGACCGTCGGATGCGGTGTAGGTGTTGCCGTGCATTGGATCGCTGACCCACAGGACAGGGTGGCCGGTTTCCTTCACTGCCTCGAGCAGGGGAGGAAGGTTGGTTCGAATCTTGTCGGCACCCATGCGGGTGATGAGCGTGATGCGACCTTCGATCTTGTCGGGGTTCAGCGTCTCGCAGATACCGACGACGTCTTCGACGGTTGCGGTTGGGCCAACCTTGCAGCCGAGAGGGTTCTTCACGCCACGGAGGAATTCCATGTGCGCTCCGTCGAGCTGACGGGTGCGCTCGCCGATCCACACCATGTGGGCCGAGCAGTCATACCAGTCGCCGCTGATCGAATCCTTGCGGGTAAGCGCCTCCTCGTAGTCGAGAAGCAGGGCTTCGTGCGAGGTGTAGAAGTCGACCTCGTTGAGGCTTCCCTCACGGTCGAGGTCGATGCCGCAGGCACGCATGAACGCGAGCGACTTCTCGATGTCGTTGGCCAGGCTGGCGTACTTCTCGCCGATCGGGCTGTCGGCAACGAATTCTTGATTCCACTGTTGAACGCGGCTGAGGTCGGCAAAGCCACCTCGAGTGAACGCACGAACGAGGTTTAGCGTTGCCGCTGCCCGGTTGTACGCCATCAGGAGGCGGTTGGGCTGAGCTCGTCGCTCGCTCTCGGAGAAGCCGATGTCGTTGATGATGTGGCCTCGGAACGAGGGCAACTCGACATCGCCTTGCGTCTCGGTGTCCGACGAACGCGGCTTTGCGAACTGTCCGGCGATGCGACCGACCTTCACGACCGGCATGCCACCTGCGTAGGTGAGCACGACCGCCATCTGAAGGATGACCTTAAGACGATCACGAATGCTGTCAGCAGAGCTCTCGAACGACTCTGCGCAATCTCCAGCCTGTAGCAAAAACGCTTCACCACGCGACGCCGCACCAAGCTTCTCAATGAGGTCGCGAGCTTCGCCCGCAAAGACAAGCGGAGGTTGATCGCCCAAGATTTTGAGCGTCTGTTCGAGGCCACCGTCGTCAGGCCATGAAGGCTGCTGTAGTGCGGTGAAGTTACGCCAGCTTTGCGGGTTCCATTCGTGTGTACTCACACGAAGATTCTACGACGTTGCCCCCAAGAAATGCCCATCGCGACTCGTTGGAGATCAAGATGGGGTAGCTCGGCTCTATGTCAGGCCGTGATCGGAACTGTTGTCTACGACTTTGCCACCCGTCGACATCTCGGGGTTTCGTATCGCGTTAGCGGATTCGACGAGTTTCGCGATGTTGTCATCCTGGGGACGGTGGGCAGGGGTTCCGCCGGATGGCACCGCATCGCCCCGCATCTCGCTGAGCTTCTCGGCAGCGAGTGCTAGATCGGACCGGCCAGCAGCAGCTGTTGTCTCGCCGTTTGGCGCCGTCGCCGGATCGGCGTCGCCCCAGAACTTTCTGAACCGGTCTTTGAGTCCCACTGATTCCCATCGTAGCGATCGGAGGCTCCCCGAGCTGTTGCCGTGGCTCGCCTGCTACTTTGACCGCCGGTAGCGCCTTACATTGAGGCTGTTCATGGCTCTGCTGTTTTGGGCCTGCTTTGCGGCAACAGCGACATCGGCGATGTTGTCACTGGGTGGCCGAACACGTCCGCCGGCGGGAGTGACGTTGTCCCCCCTGATGTCGTCGAGCTTGTTCGCCAGGTCTGCGAGATCAGAGCGGCCCTCGGCGGCCTTCGCTGCGCCGCTGGTGAGCGGAGCCGTCGGCTTGCACGGAAACAGTTTCTGCAGCGCGGCTTTGATTCCCATGGCTTTTCGAACATCGGACGTTGCCCAGTATTCCTGAAGTTCGAAACCGTCCGAAAAACGAAATGAGGTACCGCCGAAGCGGGACCTCATTTGTGTGTGTGTCGAACTGGCCGAAAACGAAATATGGGGCCCGCCGAAGCGGACCCTATGTGGCTCAGCCCTGGTGGGCTTCGCGTCGTTTCTGTCTAGGCGGCTGGTGACGCTGCCTTCTCGGCGGCGTGGTCGCGAACCGAGCTGACGGCACGCTTCACCAAACGGCGAGCAGCCTCTGCGGTCACACCCAGCTCTTCGCCGACTTCGCGGTAGCTGCGCTTACGTCCGTCGTGCAGGCCGAAGCGCTGCTCGACTGCGTAACGAGCCCTTGGGTCGAGGATGTCGAGAAGACCGGTAACCATCTCTTCTTCGGCCCTGGCCATAACCTCGGCCTCTGGGCCTGGCTTAGCGTCGGGAAGGAGATCGACAAGCTCGTTCGAGTCGTCATCACCGATGGTGCGGTCGAGCGACGTTGGAGTCGTCAAACGGTGGAGGCGTGCGTGCTCTTCATCAAGCTCGTCGCCGTCGCCGGAAACCTGACGCAAGGCAGCACGGAGGCTTGCCGAACGATCGCCCGGGAGGCGAACCAGGCTGGCCTTCTGATCGAGTGCCCGGCCGATGGCCTGGCGGATCCAGAAGGTGGCGTACGTCGAGAACTTGAAGCCCTTGCGCCAGTCGAACTTGTCGACTGCGTGCTCGAGACCGAGGTTGCCTTCTTGGATGAGGTCGAGCAGCTCCATGCCCGGAGGCAGCGGGTAGCGGCGAGCGACGCTCACGACAAGGCGAAGGTTGGCGCGGATGAAACGATCCTTCGCAACCGCTGCTTCGCGGATTGCGCGGTCGAGGTCCCGGCCGGTTTCGCCCTCTTCCTTCTTGGCGCGGGATTCTGCTCCACGCTCGATGATCTTGGAAAGATCGCGTTCCTCTTGTGCGGTGAGGAGAGGAACGAGACCGATCTCGTTCAAATATTGTCCTACTGAATCACTCATGATGCTTCACTTAACGGGTTTCGCCCCCTGGCGATTCCCTTTATCGGGGGAAATTTCATTTCCAAAGTTTGAATCGAAGATTTATTCAAGTACACGCAAGCGTTTACTGCCAGCTGTGGTCTTATGAATTCGGTCACGTAGGCGGGGTGGACCCGGCGCGGCGACCGCTGAATATCGACCGGAGTCACCCAAGTCTTTCTGGGTCGAACGGCTCAGTTGAGTGATCGCCCGAATTGGCGACACCTAAACCGATGACTGCGGTTTTTCTCAATGTTGGGGTGGATTACCCGAACATTCCCTACTCCAAACCACCAAAAAGAATAGCTGAGTCGTTCGATTCAGTCGGGTATCTACCGCCACCGGTCGGCGATCGACGTATCGTGTCGACGTGAATCCACGTCGTCGCGTCGGGGTGTTCGGCGGAACCTTCGATCCTCCACATGTTGCCCACGTCGTACTCGCTGCTGCCGCGATCGAGCAGCTCGCGCTCGATATCTTGGTGGTCACCCCCGCCGGTGTCCCGTGGCAGAAAGTGGGAAGTCGTCAGATTTCACCCGGCGCGACACGGCTCGAAATGACACAGCTCGCATTTGCTGGCGTGGGCGGTGTCGAGGTGTCCGACATCGAACTTCGCCGCGAGGGAAACAGCTATACGGTCGACACCCTCGAAGCGCTCGCAGCCCCCGACACCGACTTGTTCTTGCTGTTGGGCACGGATGCGGCTGGCGGTCTCGACACGTGGGAGCGATACCAAGACATCGCTGCACTGGCGACCATCGCAGTCTTCCCTCGCCGTGGCCACGAGTCAGCCGCGCCACCCGACGAATTCGCGTGGCAGCTACTCGAATTGCCAGGGCTCGAGGTTTCGAGCACCGATATTCGGAACCGGGTGAGCAATGCTCGACCAATCGTTGGGCTGGTTCCCGAAGCGGTGAGATCGATCGTCGAACGCGAACACCTCTACCGGATCGACCCAGCTGATAGGTCAGCCACAGATGAGCAGACGTCGTAGCCGGCTGCTGTCGGCCGGCTTCCTAGCGTTCCTGCTTGCGGTGGCTGGAATCGGCTACCTGATCGCGTTATCGGCTCAGGAGGCGATCCTCGAGTCACAGTCTGGTGTGGTGTCGGAGTACTCAACCGATCCAACCGAGCCGGGGTTCCGAGCCTTCACCGAGCCAACGCCAACGGCACTCGTGCTTCATACTGCCGTTCGGCCGGGGGGAGGAGCCGAGCTCATCAGCATCACCTTGATGACAGCTGCTGACGCGCAAGCCGGCGGGACTGTAATCACGATCCCGGCGATGTTTGCCAATCCGCGTAGTACCAACGTTTCGTTGCGAGACCTGT
The DNA here is from genome assembly GCA_938038785.1 of uncultured Acidimicrobiales bacterium. GTDB lineage: Bacteria > Actinomycetota > Acidimicrobiia > Acidimicrobiales > SHLQ01 > SHLQ01. The sequence goes on along the minus strand of CALHTB010000023.1, from coordinate 16,867 downwards.
TCCGAACTGAAGGGCTCGATGCGGTGACCAACGAGCTCCGAGGGGCGTTGAACATTGGCTTTGACGACGTGGTTGTGCTCGACGCGTCGGCTTGGACGACGCTGATGACCGCCGACCTGCCGTTGCAGCTATCGATTCGCGGTGACCTTGTTGAGCCGGATCCCGATGGGGCCGGCACCCGGGTTGTGTTGGCGGCTGGTGCTCGTGAATACAGCCTCGTCGAGATCGCCCAGATAGCAGCGCACAAGAACCCTGATGAACCAAACCTTCAGGTGGCGCTTCGCCATCAGCAGATCTGGCAGTCGTGGATCTCACGCACTGCCGGTGCTGAGGAGCGGCCTGAGCTCTTTGCTCGCTCAGGGTTCGTCGAGCTGATCGGTGCTCTGGCAAATGCTGAGGTGGCCTATCGGGTATTGCCGATGGAAACCGTCGCTGCGGACAATGCCGAAGAGACCGTGTACGTGCCTGAAGAAGCTCCGGTGCGCACGCTCATGTCTCGGATCGTGCCCTTCCCAAAGTCGGCCACGATTGGTGACCGACCGACGGTGCTTCTTCTCGACACGTCGTTCGGAGAAGTGGCACAAGGCCCGGTTGTCGAGTCGGTTGCCCGAGCGGGTGGGATCGTATCGATCCTGGGGAACAGTGAAGCTGGCGCTGAACGGCTGACCGAGGTTCAGGTGCACGACCCCAGCGCGTCGGCTGTGGCGAACGAGATAGCGCAATCGTTGGGGCTTGCTCAGGCGCGGTCGGTTCCCTTGGATGGTGCAACCGCAGCAATCACGGTCGTCATTGGGTAGTCAGTCGCCTCGGGGCTGCGGTGGGGCAACGTCTGGAATAGGCCAATGGGCAATAGCCTTGCGTGAATGTCGACGGCTATCAGCGCACATCCAGCAGGAGAAGACTTCGTCCATTGGGCGCAGGTTGCGGCGCGCGCTGCCGACGACAAGCTTGCGGTCAACACACTGGTGGTTGACGTTGCCGAGGTGCTGTCCATCACCGACATCTTCTTGATCACCACCGGCACGAACACCCGCCAAGTACGAGCGATTGCCAACAACATCGAAGAGATGGTCGCCCGTGCCGGAGGGCCACACACGCTTCGGCGAGAGGGCCACGACACGTTTGAATGGGTGCTCCTCGACTTTGGCGGCTTCATCTGCCACGTGTTTGAAGAAGAACACCGTGCCTACTACGAGCTGGAGCGCCTGTGGGGCGACCGGCCACGAATCGAATGGGCCCCCGACGAACCCAGCGCTGACGCTGCTTCCACCGAAGAGGAGTAGCTCGTCTAGGGCTTGCGCCCAATGGCGAGTAGGTGGGCGCTAACCCCGACCAGGCTTGGTTCACGTTCTACCGAGGCGAGGGTGGACAACAGCGAATCCCTCGTAGTCGATTGACTGAGGCGCTCGTCAAGGTCCGGCAGCCAACCAGCTAGGCCCTCAACGCCGAGGACATCGATATCTTCGAACCCGGCGGCCTTCAACTCGTCACCGAGTTCGTCTGGCTTGTGAAAGTACGCGGTCGTAAACCAGTTGGGATGGCGTTCGGGGTTGTGATGAACTCCGTCCTCCCGAGTTCTGGCCGCTCGAGTTCGGAAACCCTCGTCGGTGTACCAGCCCCGAACAAGTCCGTCGTGGGTCGAAGCAAAACGCGAGATGCCCGCAGCGATGAGACGGCCACCAGGGCGAAGTACCCGCGTGCCCTCGGCGAGAGCCAGGTTACGATCGGAGCGTTCGGGGAGGTGGTAGAGCGGACCGAGCTGAAGTACGAGGTCGAACGACTCGTCAGGGAAGTCGAGCTGTCGTGCATCACCGACACCTGCGCTAATGGTTCCCGGCGATGGATCGAGTTGGCTCGCTGTTGCGACGTGCCGAGGCGTGGGGTCGATGAGGGAGACTCGATGACCGAGTTTCGCGAGCCAACCGGCATACACGCCTGCGCCACCACCTACGTCAGCGATCGACTGGGGTTGGTCGGCCAGATACCGAGCGATGATGCTCTGGGTGCGCAGCTTCTCGAGCAACCCGACGCCCACATCAAGTCGTACCGACTCGTCATAGAGATTCTCGTAGAAGTCAACAATCTCACCGTCCATAAGGGGACCTTAGAACAGCGAGGTAAGTGGCATGTTCTCAAGCGACGCGTGAAGTGGTTTTGACCAGTGGGTGGCACGTTTTCAAGCGAAGCGAGAAAAAGGTGACCCAAACTCCAAAGGCCCGTTAGGGCCGACGAGTTTGCGTGGGTCGGGCTACGTCGCCCAGTGGTGGCACGTTTTTCAAGCGAAGCGAGAAAAAGGTGACCCAAACTCCAAAGGCCCGTTAGGGCCGACGAGTTTGCGTGGAGCCTAGGAGAATTGAACTCCTGACCTCTTCCGTGCCACGGAAGCGCTCTACCAACTGAGCTAAGGCCCCGAATCGAATCCGCAGGCTAGCAGGATCTGGTGCAAATACACCATGTGTGGGTGTCACAACCCGATTGACCGATGCCGATGGAGTCGTACGCCTAGCCTGGCGTCCTCGGGCGGGTCGGAGAAATATGAACATCGGGCAACTTGAACGGATGGCAGCGACACAGTTCGGCCTTACGTCGACCGCGCCCATTCGTCCGGTGCGCGCCGGGAACATCAACAGCACCGTGGTCATCGAGACCGATGGTGGTGCGTTCGTGTTGCAGGAGATGAATGTTGCGGTGTTTCCATCTCCGTCTGCGTTGATGTCCAACACGTTGAAGATCATCGACCGTCAGCGTGAGCACAACCTGCCGACGATGTCGTTTCAGCGAACGCTCGACGGTGACTGGCTAGCCGAGTTTGATGGCACTCCGTGGCGTTGCTACCGCTTCATCGAGGGTGGGGCAACGCCAAACATTTTGACCCCTGAGGAGGCGCAGCGAACGGCTCGCGCGTTTGGCCGCTATGCCAAGGCGATCGATGGGCTCGAGCTCGAAGAACATCTTTCGGGCTATCACGATTTTGATGGACGTATCACGATTCTCGAGGCAGTTGTTGGTGCTGACGAATTGGGGCGTCTTGACGGTTGCCGTGAGTTTGTCGACGATCTCTTGTCGGTGATTGATCGGCTTCGTCTGACGAGCGGCTATCGGGCGTGGAAACAGGTTCCGGTCCGCAACTCCCACAATGACGCGAAGGGCCCGAATTGCATTGTGGATATGTCGGGGAACCTGACGATCATCGACCTCGATACGACGATGCCAGGCACTGTCTTGTCCGATATTGGCGAGCTTGCTCGATCCAGCACTCGGCACCTGCCCGATGCAAGCCCGGAGGAATTGTGGTCACAAATTCAAGCGGTGAACCGCGGGTTTGTTGCCGGCTTTGTTCTCGAGCTGACCTCCGAAGAGAGAGAGGCCATGCTTCTCGCTGGGCCCTTGATGGCTATCGAGAACTCGGTGCGCTTTCTCGCCGATCATTTGTCGGGAGATAAGTACTACGGCGCCACGTCGCCTGAGCAGAACCTCGATCGCGCGGTCGTGCAATACGAGTTGGGACGCCGGCTTGTCGGAGCGATCGAATGGGCGACGGCTAGCTAGCGTCAGCCGACCATGATCGATTCGCAGAACACGCGGCCCTCGCGGACTGGGTCGATCGAGACCGAGAAAAACTGTTCGGGCTTGTCGTCATGAATCGGAACGATCAGTTGGTCGACGGCGGGTCGTTCGTATTGCGTGTTGTCGACCAGGTTGCCGTTGTTCCAAACGTACTGATAGTCGGGGTAGCTGTCGGTATTGCCATCGACAATATCGATCTGGATGCGAATCGGATCTGCAGTCGCGTCGGCTATCGAGAGGCGGCAGTCGATCGCGTCTTTGTCGCCGACGATTGGCAGGTCGACTCCCGGTACGTTCGCCCAAGCTGGCAGGTCGATCAGGTCGGCGCCGGTTAGCCCGGACACCACGGCCAAGGCAGCGACAACGCCGCCAGCGCCAAGAAGCAGACGCTTCTTTGTCGATGACCCGTTCGGCTCGGCTTTGGTGTCCATGGTTCTGTATCGGTCAGGCCGATCCGGTTAGTAAGTCCATCGACGAGGTGGCCAGGGTTGATACCTGCGACGCCCACGATTCGACGTCGAAGCCTCCGTCTTCTCCCATCGCACCAGCTCGGTACCGGTCGACGACACCATCGAGGATGCACGCAAGCCGCCATGTCGCGAACGCGTGGTAGTAGGCGACGTCGCCGACGTTGCCACCCATTGCCTCTTCGTAGATCGCTACAACTTCGTCGCGTTCGAGGAATCCGTCGGCGAGCGTCGGCGGGTCGGACAGGGCAACGACCGCATCGCCAGGGCGGGTCCAGTAGGTAAGCATGGCCCCGAGGTCAGCTAGTGGGTCGCCGAGGGTGGTGAGTTCCCAGTCGAGCACGGCGATGACTTCGCCTGCATCGTCGACGATGGTGTTGTCGAGCCGGAAGTCGCCATGGACAAGGCGGGTGGTGGACTGGTCGGGGATCCGGCTGCTGAGCTCATCGTAGGCCCGGTCGATCATCGGGTCGGTCGGCGATTCGACCGCGTCAACTTGGCCTTTCCACCGGCGGAGCTGACGGGCGATGTAACCCTCGCGCTTTGCGAAGTCACCAAGACCGACCTCGTCGATGTCGAGCTGATGTATCAACGCAAGGTTCTTCACCACCGACACGCCCATGTTTCGACGCGTCTCGAGGTTGAACTGCTTCGCGACGGCTTCTGTACGTACGACGGTGCCATCGACCCAGTCCATGACATAGAACGGTGCGCCATTGATCGACTCGTCACTGCACAGGCCGATCATTGTTGGAACAGGAACGTTTGTGGGGGCGAGCGCTGACATGACTCGGTGCTCGCGGGCCATGTCGTGTGCGCTTGCGAGCACATGGCCAGTTGGCGGACGTCGAAGGGCCCACGCTCCGCCGGCGGAGTCGGTGACGTGGAACGTGAGGTTCGACCGGCCACCGGCGATCTGATTGAACGAAAGCGGACCCTCAACCGTGCCGCCAGCGGCGGTGACCGCGGCGGTGAGCCAGGTCGTCACGTTGTCGATGTCGATGCCAGCTGGAGCGCCGTTCGTATGGTCGGTCATGGCCGACAGGCTATGGCACGTCCGTGGGCCGATACGATTTGGCGTGAACTAGTTTGCGTTGCGAGGAGAGTGTCCATGGCCGATGTAACTGACGCCGAATTCGAAACTGCGGTCATCGAACGATCAAAGACCGTCCCGGTGGTCGTCGACCTCTGGGCGCCGTGGTGCGGGCCGTGCAAAACGCTTGGTCCCATTCTCGAAGAAGTCATTGGCGAGACCCAAGGTTTGGTTGAGCTCGCCAAGATCAACGTCGACCAAAACCCCGGTGCGCACCAAGCATTTCAGGTGCAGGGAATCCCGGCGGTGTATGCGATGATCGACGGACAGGTCGTCGATGGGTTCATTGGCGCGCAGCCCAAGGAAACGGTCGTCGAGTTCGTTCAGCGCCTGATCGACATGAAGGCCGGAGTCGTTACTGGCTCTGCCGAAGAGCCTGGCGAAGGCGAGGCAGCAGGCGAAGAACCCGCTGGCGCCACCACTCCCGGGACTGCGAACGAGCCCACACTGTCCGAGCCAAGTGGCGATGTAGCGCCCGCAGCTCCGGCTCTCTCGGCCGAGGAGGGCGATGCGATCGAAGCACAGCTCAAGGAGCTACTCACGGACGTCAAGGGCGATGAGGAAAAGCGCGAGGAATTCCTTTCGTTGCTCGAGCAACTCGGGCCCGACGATCCACGGACAAATACCTACCGTCGCAAGCTGGCCACCGCCCTGTTCTAGTAGCCGTTGCTGGGTAGTCGTGTTTCGTAACCCTGTCCGGTAGCCCGGTTCGGTAGCCCTGTTCCGCAGCCCGGTTCGAAGGTACCGTGCGTGCGAAAATCCCTGAGATTTCAGGCTGACCGAGGCGCCAGGTTGATGGTAGCGTCGCTGCGGAGCGTCGATGGAAGCGCTTACGGATCGAACGAGCGGGGGCTGATCCAGTGAACGAAATACCGATACCAGGTAGGGGTATCCCCACGATTGCGTCAGGCGGCCCGCCCGAAGCGCCGCCGTTCCCCGCCAATGTCACCCTCTCCGACGTCGCACAGGCGGCAGGAGTTTCCTTGGCTGCGGCCTCGCGTGCTCTGAACGGCAAGGAAGGCGTTCGTGAAAACGTACGCGCTCGGGTCCAACTCGTTGCTGACAGCCTTGGCTATCGGCCGAATCGGGCAGCCAAGAACCTTGCCGGCGGCCGAGCGTCGGTTATCGGCCTTCTGCTCTGCATCGACGAGCTACAAAACAACCACTACGTGATCTCGCTGCTCCAAGCGTTTGCGAAGGCTGCTGAAGATCACGACGAAGGGTTGATGCTGCTCACCGACTCGCGATCACCGAGCAAGGTCGTGGAGAACCTCATTCGCGATGGCCTTATCGACGGTGTGATTATAAGTGCGATCGCACTCGAAGACCGCTGGGTTGAAGAACTCCTCGATGCCAAGCTTGCGACGGTGATCGTCGGAGCCCACCCGCGTCGCTCCGACGTATGCGCGGTGGATGTCAAAAACCGAGAACCGGCCAAGCTGGTGGTCGGGCACATGCTCGACACTGGTTGCGAACGAGTGGCGATGATCTCTGGAATTGCGCATCGCGTAGACGCCGCCCGCCGGCTTGCGGGTTATCGGGACGCCCTCCTTGAACGCGGGTTGGTCCTAGACGAGTCGCTAATCTTCAGCGGGAATTTCACGCGTGGAGCCGGCTGGGAACTCTGCGATGAGATCGTCGGCGCAAGGGTCGATGGCGTGTTTTGTGCGAACGACCAGATGGCGCTGGGGCTGCACGATGCCCTGCAACTGCGCGGCCTGTCGGCGCCCGAGGACATCAGCCTTGCGGGATTTGACGGAACCTCACTCGACGAATTCCGAGGCCTCGACCTCACCACCGTGGTACAGCCCTTTTCGGTCCTGGCAGACACTGCAATAGTGACATTGAAGTCGCTCGTCGATAGGAAGGGAGCTCCGCGCGAACAGCTCGTGCAGCCGACTGTTCACTGGGGATCAACCACGCGGCGGCGGAGCGCCGAGTGACATAGGTCGGTCTCCGCATTCAGCCTCGGCTTGGCGAATCGGCGTCGAGGGTGGCTACCCTTCGCTACGAGACAACTTCCCCCTGTTTCACCAACATGAGTTGAGGAAGTTGCGATGACTGGCACCGGCGACGATGCGCTGTTCGCTGATCCGTTAGACGCCTTGCGTGCGTCAGATCACCGCCCGCTGCTCGAGCGATGGCGAGATCGAGCTAGTGGGATCTCCACCCGGGTTGAGTGGAGTAACTATGTCCGACGCGTGATGGTGGGGCTTGGAGCGTGCACGCTGTTGCTTGCGATTGGTTGGAGGCTGTTCGTCACCAGCCAACCTCCGGTCGAAGATAGCTTGCCGATCGCCCAACGCAGCGCTGAACCTGTGGGGGTACCTCTCACCGTTCCAAGCGCAGATGTGATCGCCATCGGCTCGACTAACGATGCCATCGCTCGTTCGAGTGTTGTGGTGCATGTGGCGGGTGCGGTTGGAAGACCGGGGCTTGTCAGCGGTGCCGAGGGTTGGCGGGTAAACGATGCTGTAGACGCTGCCGGAGGTGCGCTCGCCACTGCAGATCTCAACCGCATCAACCTGGCTGCTCCGATTGCTGACGGCCAGCGAATCTTCGTCCCGCACGTGGGCGAGGTCGAGCCAGCGCTCGTTACCCCGAGCACAAGCACCGGCGCCGGCACGGGCGCGAACGAGATCGTCAACATCAACGTGGCTGACGGCTCGTCTCTTGAGGAGCTGCCGGGTATTGGTCCGGCGACGGCCGAAGCGATTTTGGCTCACCGCAATGAGCATGGGCCGTTCGCCACGGTTGACGCACTTGTGGCTGTCAGTGGCATTGGGCCTGCGACGTTGGAACGGTTGCGAGATCGTGTCTCTGTCGGCTGAGGTTGCCCCACCTGAGTCGAGTGAGGAGCACGTACCGGGCATTCGAGATGGTGTTACGGTCGCCGCCGCCACGCTGTTGCCGATTCTGGCTGCCCGACTGATCTACTTGGCCGCCAGCCCCATGTTGCTGTCGATCGCTGCGTGTGGAGTGGTGGTCCTAGGGGTCGGGTTGCTTCGTCCGAAGTGGCTGCTCATCGCATTGCTCGTTGCGATCGGCGCCCGTTCGGGGTCCGAGCTCGGCGACCTGAAACCTGCGTTGACGCAGCCGCTGGACCGAGTCACTGCCGTACTGATCGACGACCCTCGCCCGACTGCGTTTGGTTGGCGAGCGGTTGCCGATGTTGATGGGGTTCGGGTGCAGCTCTCGGGCCCGTTCGGGGCGCCACCAGCAGCAGGGGACCGGCTGGTGATTTCGGGAACCCAACGTGGCCAGGTGCCAGGCTCGGATTGGGCGATAAGCAGGCGGCTCGTCGGTGCCGTGTCAGCTTCGACAGTGCACAGTGTGGAGCTGGCAGGCGGTGCAATCGGCATGGCCAACCGGGCCCGAGGCTCGATTCGGGACGGCGCCGAATCGTTGACCGCAAGCCGGCGCGTGTTGTTCACCGGGCTGGTGTTCGGGGATGACCGGGGTCAAGACGTGATCGTGTCGGACAACTTCCGCGCGTCGGGGCTGGGTCACCTCCTTGCGGTGTCGGGCCAGAACGTCGTCTTCGTACTGTTGCTTGCTGCACCTCTACTGAGCCGCATCCGTTCTATCCCGGTGCGCGTGTTACTAACCGTGGTTGTGCTTCTTGCCTTCGGGTTTCTCACCCGGTTCGAGGCGTCGGTGACGCGGGCTCTGGTTATGGCTGGTTTGGCGGTCTTTGCCCACGCTGTCGGTAGGCCCGCACAGGCTGCAGCAGTTCTGCCTCCAGCGGTGGCGGGCCTGCTGTTGTTCGACCCGCTGCTCGCCTGGTCCCTGGCGTTTCAGCTGTCGGTTGCTGCCACGTTGGGTTTGATCGTGCTCGCTCCGCGAATCGTGGCGATGCTTCCTGGGCCGCTGTTTCTCCGATACGCCGTGGGGGCCACGCTCGCCGCGCAGATTTTCGTTTCGCCGTTGCTCTTTGCGAGCTTTGGCCGGGTGAGCGTTGTGGCCGTGCCCGCAAACCTCCTTGCGGCACCTGCGGCTGCAGGAACGATGATGTGGGGCCTGGTGGCGGGCCCAATCGCTGGACTTTCGCCAGCGTGGCTGGCTGCGCTCGTGCACCTGCCAACTCGGGGCATGTTGTGGTGGATCGATGGTGTAGCGGCCGCCTTTGCTCGACTCACAACGGGCCACTTCACGGCGATGCACCTTCTCGCTGGAATTGCCGCGGTCGTCGCACTACGTCTTGGACGGTCACCTCGGTGGATCTGGCTCGTCGTGCTCGCCGCAGTTGCCATCCCAACCTTTGCCTTGCCAAAGCCATTACCGCCTGGGCGCCATTGGCTAGCTGAGGGGGTGGAAGTGGTCCGATCGGCCGGTGGCCACGACATCGTGATCCTCGAGCCGTCAGCGCGCGGTGATGAGCTCATCGAGAGCCTTCGCCATGCTCGACTTGGGCGAATCGACTTGGTGATCGCCACGAGCGGGTCTAGGCCCACAGGGCGCTTGGTTTCGTTGCTCGATCGCCGATTCTCGGTGGTCGACATTTGGGCGCCTGCCGGGCATCAGGTGCCAATGGGGCGGGTGGTCGAACCGTTCGCCGGTCGGGTCGGGCAGCTGCTGATTTCGGAATCATCGGAGGGTGACATCGAGATCTGGGAGCTGGGAGCGTAACGAGGGCGTCGCTCGGTTAATCTTCGACCGTGGCGAGTGAACGAGTCCTTGTGTCGAGTCGGACCGTAACCGAGCGCGCCGATTGGCCCCGCGTGAATTGGCAGCGCGTCGACGCGTCGTCGTACGACATCGCAGTGGCCGCACTGAATGATGTTGAAAATGTGGATGCTGTGTGCGCGGTTCTCGCCGACGCTCAGGCCGATGTGCTTGCACGCGAGGAACTGATAGCGCTGGTGTCGATGCTGGTCATTCACGGGGTGCGTACGTTCGAAACCAGCGACCCGCAAACCGTAAAGCGAATTCTTGATACCAGCGAAGCCATCGCTGCCGGCAACATCGAGGTGCTGGCCCAATGACGATCAGGCTGTTGAAAGGCAACGACGACACCTTGTTGAGCAAGGCGGTGAGCGAACACGTTGCCGCGCTTGTCGGAACAGGCGATGCCTCGCTCATGGTTGAGGAACTCACCGAAGAGAACTATCGGATGGAGGACGACTCGTTCGCTATCACCCGTCTGGTCGACGGGGCCCAGACGCCGCCGTTCCTTACCGAACGTCGGGTAGTGGTTGGCCGTCATTTGGGCAGGTTCTCCAAAGCCGCAGACGTTGAACCCCTCATTGGTTACCTGCAATCGCCATTGCCGTCCACCGACCTGCTGTTGGTATGGGAGAAGGGAATCTCTCCTCGCCAAGACCGGTTGTCCGCCATCCCCAAGTCCCTTAACGAAGCGCTCAAGGCTGCGAGCGCCGAGGTCATCGACACCGGAATCCCCAGCGGAAAGAACGCTTCGGCGTGGCTCGACAGGCAACTGAAACAGTCCGCAATATCCTTGGACAACCGCGCCGCCCACCACATTGCCGAACACCTCGGCGAGCAACGGTCGAGGGTGGTCAGCCTGATCGCCACGCTCGAATCGGTGTACGGCCCCGACGTCACGATCGGAGTCGACGAGATCGATCCGTTCTTGGGCGAGTCAGGCGATGTTCCTCCGTGGGAACTCACCGACGCCATCGACTCGGGCAAGATCGACGTGGCGCTCGACAAGCTGCACCGGATGACCGGAGCGGGCGGTCGGCATCCGTTGCAAATCATGTCGAGCTTGCAAACCCACTATCTGCGCATGCTCAAGCTCGATGGCGCACCGATTAGCGGTGAGAAGCAAGCGGCAGCACTGCTGGGCATGAAGGGGTCGACGTTCCCGGCCAAGAAGGCGTTGACCCAAACGAAGCGGCTTGGAAGCAGCGGCGTGCGTCGAGCGATCGACCTGCTGGCCGACGCCGACCGCGGGCTGCGTGGTGAGTCCGGTTGGCCGCCTGAGCTTGTTATGGAAGTCTTGGTTGCCCGACTGGCCAACTTACGATGAGCGCGCTCGCCATTATCGTCGGCGTGATTCTTGTCGTTTCGGTGCTGGCAGACGTGATGAACACGTTGGTCACTACGACCACGTCGACGTGGCGGTGGTGGCTCACACGCATCCTCTACCGCCGATCGTGGACAACCGTTGCTGCTTGTGGCCGTCGAATCGGTGACGCCGATCGCCGCGAACGCTTCTTCGCTGCGTTTGCGCCGATCTCGGTGCTGGTCATGTTGTGTGCCTGGGTAGCACAACAGATTCTTGGCTTTGCCCTCATCTGGTGGGGGATCGGCGGGGTTGATGGCGCCGACAGCCTGCTCGATTCGATCTACTTCTCGGGCGTCGTGTACTTCACGGTTGGGTTTGGCGAGGTGGTGCCAGTCGAACAGGTCCCACGGTTTGGTGCGCTTATCGAGGCCTTCTCTGGCGTGCTCACTACAGCGCTGGTCATTGGCTACCTACCCGCGTTGTACTCGGCCTATAGCGAACGCGAGCAGAAGCTGCTGACGCTCGATGACGGCAGCGAAGACCGGATCACGCCTACCAACCTTGTGTTGTCGAGAACCCCCGACGGCGACATTCGCAACCTCGACGGCTTCTTTTCGGAATGGGAGGCGTGGATTGCCCAAGTGCTCGAGACCCACACCACGTTTCCGATGCTCACGCTCTTTCGCAGCCAACATCGTGGCCAGAGCTGGATCACCGCGCTCGGACTCATCAGCGACGCGGCACTCCATGTCGAGATGACGAAGGACGGCCAAGGACGTTCGGCATATTGGGCGCTGCGGCGTTCGGCCCGACTTTTTCATGTGCTGACCGAAGGGGTCGACCTGTCGGTCTATCGAGCTCGCCTCGATGAGACCTACGAGGGCAGCCCAGATATTGCCCGCGAGCTCTACGACCGCATGGAGTTGCACGGGTTCGAGATGCTTCCATTCGACGAAGCGGTGGACCACATGCGGGGGCTGCGACGGACCTTTGATGCCCAAATGGAGTTTCTCATCGACGCCTATCAGGCGCCTCGTGGCTTTTGGGGACACGAAATTGGCCACCAGCTCATGGTTGAAGATGTCGTACGCCCGGGCGAGCGCTGGCCCGCGAGCTAGAGCCATGCGGTGGTGCTAGGCAGCCTCAAAACGGCGAAAGACGCCCCGAAGGGCGTCGTTGCGCTCGATATCCCAGCCGAGCTGGGATCAGAGACTGGTTAGCTCGAGGCAGCAGCCTGGGCTTGGCGGACCTGGCGGGTGAGGCGGCTCTTGGTGCGAGCGGCGGTGTTCTTGTGCATGGTGCCCTTGCTCACGGCCTTGTCGATCTTCTTAATCGCGGCGCGGAGCTTCTCGTCGGTGTCGTCAGCGCCAGCAGCGGCGGCTTCGTGGACTGCACGGGTGCGGGTGCGCAGCTCGGCACGGATCGCACGGTTACGAGCGTTGCGCTTTTCCGTCTGGCGGTTGCGCTTGATTTGGCTCTTAATGTTTGCCATTACGGCCTCGACCTCGAAATGTCTACGGACCCGTCGATCGGGCCAGCCGACAAGCGTAGCCGAAGGTGATGGAGTCGCAACTCTCAGCGCCCTGCATGGTCGCGAGGTGGACTTCAGCCCGCTACCGTCTACGTGGTCATGGACCAGTCGCTCATTCGTAACACATCGATCATTGCGCACATCGATCACGGCAAGTCGACGCTTGCCGATCGCATGCTTGAATTGACCGGAGCGGTCGAAGTTCGCGACATGAAGGCGCAATACCTCGACTCGATGGATCTCGAGCGTGAGCGCGGCATCACGATCAAGCTGCAATCGGTGCGACTCGATTGGCAGGGCCACGTCATCAACCTGATCGATACACCCGGCCATGTCGACTTCGGGTACGAGGTATCTCGTTCGCTCGCTGCGTGCGAGGGCGTGATCCTGGTGGTCGACGCTGCTCAGGGCATCGAGGCGCAAACGTTGGCGAATTGTTACCTGGCGCTCGAGAACGATCTTGAGATTGTGGCGGCGCTCAACAAGATCGACCTGCCCGCCGCCGAGCCCGACAAGTACGCCGAAGAAATCGAGAACGTCCTCGGCATTCCCGCCGAGGACATTTTGCGCATTAGTGCAAAGACCGGTGAGGGCGTCGAGGACTTGCTCGATGCGGTTGTCGAGCGCACCCCCGCACCTAGCGGCGACCCGAAGGGCGATGCGAAGGCGCTGATCTTCGACAGTCACTTCGACCCGTACCGCGGTGTGGTGTCGTCGATCCGAGTTGTCGATGGAACCATCCGGTCGCGCAGCAAGGCGCTGTTCATGCAGGCGAACGGCACCCATGACATCGAGGAGATCGGTGTCCGCTCGCCCGACAACGAGCCGGTCAAAGAACTCACCGCCGGCGAGGTGGGGTACCTCATTGCGGGCATCAAGGACGTTGGCGAGGCCCGTTCGGGTGAGACGGTCACCACGGCGCGCAATCCGGCTGCCGAGGCGCTCGACGGATACCAAGAGCCGTTGCCAATGGTCTTCAGCGGCCTCTACCCAATCGATGGCGATGAGTATCCGGCGCTTCGAGAAGCCCTCGAGAAGCTTCGCCTGAACGACTCGTCGTACACGTTTGAGCCCGAGACATCGGGAGCGCTTGGCTTCGGGTTCCGTTGTGGCTTCCTCGGGCTGCTGCACATGGAGATCGTGCGCGAGCGGCTCGAGCGTGAGTTCGGCCTCAGCCTGATCTCGACGGCTCCGTCGGTGAAGTACAACGTGCACAAGAACGATGGCTCCGAGCTGCTCCTGCACAACCCGTCAGAACTTCCCGACGGCGCTGAGATCGACTTCATTGAAGAACCGATGCTTAAGGTGTCGGTGGTGACACCGTCGGATTACACCGGCGCAATGATGGACCTCTGCCAAAGCCGCCGTGGCGAGATGTTGAAGATGGAGTACCTCTCACCCGAGCGAGTCGAGCTCGGGTACCGGATGCCGCTCGCCGAGGTCGTCATGGACTTCTTCGACCAGATGAAGAGCCGCTCGCAGGGGTACGCCAGCCTTGATTACGAGCCCGACGGAATGCAGAAGGGCAAGCTCGTTCGCGTTGACATCTTGTTGTCGGGTGACCCGGTGGACGCCTTCTCGACCATCGTTCATGACGACCGTGCGTATGAGTACGGCAAGAAGATGACCGAAAAGCTCAAAGAGCTCATCCCGCGTCAGCAGTTCGACGTGCCGATTCAGGCGGCGATCGGCGGCCGGTTCATCGCCCGTCAGACCGTGAAGGCCTATCGCAAAGACGTCACGGCCAAGCTGTATGGCGGTGATATCACCCGAAAGAACAAGCTGCTCAAGAAGCAGAAAGAGGGCAAGAAGCGGATGAAGTCGATCGGCTCGGTCGACATCCCACAAGAAGCCTTCGTTTCAGCGCTCAAACTCGACGACTGACTCTCGCCGCAAGGCGAGATGCCTCAACGGCCTCGACCAGGCAGGAGTCCTATTTCGGCTCATTCGGCTACGTAGTTAGGGCTATAGCCCTTCGTGGCGGTCTTGGGGTCGGAGAGCATGGGCTGGTGAAACTCCGTCGACGCTGATCACCTCAACCTCTGTCGACTTAAACCATCCGACTTCGCCAGCGGCGTTCGTAACTAGGACCATCTGTAGCTCGCCACCGGAGATCTTGTGTCCCACGACTCCTGGTGTGCTCGACTGATAGGCGCCATAGCCGCCGCCAAGCAGCAAGAAGCTCCCCCCGGTCTCTTTGTTCCTCACGATTGTTGTCATTGAGCGAGCGTAGTGGAGCTACCGGCTCGACGATTTAGAACAGTGCTCGGCGGCGGTTGCTTCGGGCTTCGTCGAGTCGTGGCTTTCCGAGTTCGGCCGCGGTTCGGTATCGGTCGGCCTCGTTCTTCGGTTTCGAATGCTGGTTTTCGGGCGGGATTTCGTGGGGTTTGGCGGCCCGGGTTTTCCAGGTTTGGCTTCCCGGGTCGTAGAAGAGGGTGAGCTTTCGCTGATGGATGCGGATGTGGCAGTCATCGCAGACGAAGGCGAGGTTGTCGATGTTGGTTTCGCCTTGGGCTGGTGCTTCTGATGGCAGCAGGTGATGAGCCACACATTTCGAATGATGGGCGCCGCATTGAACGCATCCGCCATCCCGGGCGATGAGCCCGTTGATTTGAGCTGGTGTCGCCAGTCGTTTCTTGCGACCTTGCCACAGAAGCTCGCCGTTGCCGTCGAAGATGTGGGCGATGAAGTCGGCGCCGCACACGATCTGCTCGAACACCGAGCGGGGGAGCGGCTTGCCATCGGAGGCAATAATGGCGGACTTGTCGGCCCCGGTCAGCTGATCGAGTGTCACGTTGACATGCACAACATCGCGCGTGCTTGTGGGCGGGGTCGGCCTCTGGCCATCCGCCGAGGATCGAGGCCCGCTAGGGCCGGATTGCGACCGCGTGAAAATACGGTGCGCCGCGTCGAAGCCGCGTTGATCCGATGACCGTGGGTGCTTGCGGTGCGGGACATCCCGCCCTCCGTCAGCCTGATACTCGGCGTCGGACTGGGCTTCGATTGCCTTCTCGGCTTGGTCGATCGAGTGGTCGTCGCCGTGGATCGTGATAGCTGCGTTGCCGTTTGGCAAGCGGTGCCGGTACCACCCGCGGCGGCGCCGTTGACGGTCGTGCTTGGTCTGCACGCCATCGGCGTCGCGTCGGTCGTTGACGAATTTCTTTGCCTTCTTGCGGCCCTGTTCAGGGGTGGTCGCAGCGACATCGTCGATCAGCGTCTCGTCACAAGCAGCCGCACCATCGGTCTCGGCGGCGGCGTCGGCAATCACATCTGCCTGCTCGGTCGAGAGCTTTCCCTCGCTCATGCGGTTGGCGATATCGGGATTGGCGTTCGTGGCCTTGCCGCGCTTGGCCCTCTTCTTGGCTTCGTTCTTTGACGTGTTGTCCTCGGTGCGGACGAGGTCTTCGACGTCGCGGTCGCTTGCCCCCTTGTCGTATCGGTCAGCCAGGATGCGGGCTTCGGTTGCGTCGATACGACGACTGCAGAACCCGAGCAGCTGGAGCGCGGTCTTGGCCGGTACGTGGGCGAGTACGTGTTCGACCGCGATCATGAGGTCGGTGACCGCAGCGGCGGGGTCGCCGTTGAGGTTGATATGTGTGGCGGATCCACCGGACGTCATGGAAAATACTCTATCGAACAAATGTTCGGGTTTCAACCCCAAATGGTGAATTTCCATGTGCTTTTTGTATGCGGCTGCGAGTAGTTTCATCTTGATCTTCAACACTCGGTGCACCGAGGCTGAAGCCACGGCTTGTAACCTGAGCACTCATGCTGGATGACCGGAAGATGGCGATTTTGCGCGCCGTCGTCGAGACCTATATCGAGACCGCCGAGCCTGTTGGCTCGTCCGCGGTCAGCGAGGTTGCCGACCTCGAGGTTTCTTCTGCGACCATCCGCAACGAGCTCGTTCAACTCGATCAGCAGGGGTATCTCACCCAGCCGCACACCAGCGCCGGCCGTGTGCCGACCGACAAGGCGTACCGCGCCTTCGTCGACGCAATCGACACCCCCGGCTTAGGTCGAACCGAAACCGAACGGGTCCGTGACTTCTTCGACCACACCCACGGCGAAATCGAAGAGATGCTCGACCACACGTCTCAGCTACTGTCGGAAATGACCGGCGTGGCGTCGGTGATCGTGGCGCCAGACAAAGACAACGCGACCGTGAAGAGCGTCCAGCTGGTGCAGCTCGCCCCTCTCGTTGTGCTCGCCGTGCTCGTGCTGTCCGATGGCACGGT